>JANMUI010000778.1:0-6575 GCA_031391405.1 Betaproteobacteria bacterium | reverse complement strand
CATGAGCGCCACGGAGGCGATACCGCAGAAGACTCAGTGGACACAGCGGAACGACGCAGGGGGATTCAATGCGTATTGGCCAAGCTAGTCGAATCGTACGATCGTTTGTTGCGGCGGCATTGTTCGCCTGCGCAGCGATCGCCAGCGCGCAATCATTTCCAGTACGGCCCTTGACGCTCATTTGCCCATGGCCGCCAGGCGGCTCGACCGACCTTCACATGCGCAAGTTCGCGGAGATCGCCGCGAAATATGTCGGCCAGCCGATCATCATCGAGAACAAACCCGGCGCGGGCGGCACCATCGGCCCAAGCCAGATGGCTTTGAATGCGAAGCCGGACGGCTACACCCTTGCGCAGTACCCGATCAGCCTATTGCGGTTGCCCCACATGCAGAAGTCGGCGTGGGACCCGCTCAAGGACTTCACGTTCATCATCGGCCTCACCGGCTACACATTCGGCATCGTCGTGAAGTCCGATTCGCCGATCAAGACGCTGCAGGAATTGATCGACCATGCGCGCGCCAACCCGAACAAAGTGACCTACGGCTCGACTGGGAACGGCACCACGCCGCACCTGAATATGGAGCAGCTTGGCGCGCGTACCAATGTGCAGATGCTGCATGTGCCATTCAAGGGCAATGCGGATTCGACGCAGGCATTGCTCGGCGGACATATCATGGTGCAGTCCGATTCGACCGGATGGGGGCGCATGGTCGACGCCGGTACGTTCCGCCTGTTGGTGACGTTCGGGGAGCATCGCACCAAGCGCTGGAGCACTGTACCGACCGCGAAAGAGCTGGGGCTTGGGATTGTTTCCAACTCGCCCTACGGCATCGTTGCCCCGCGCGGCATGGAGCGAGAGGTGACAAGAACACTCCACGATGCTTTCAAGAAAGCGCTGGACGATCCGGATCACTTGAAAGTGCTCGACCAGCTCGACCAGGAGTACTGGTACCAATCGAGCGAGGACTTCGCCAAATGGGCGGCTGAAGAGTTCCTGCGAGCGAGGCAGTTGATCGAGCGGGTGGGCCTGCTAGCGAAATAGGCGTCCGGAGCCGGCGCGGCCGGTGGACGGTCAAGGTTCGGCGAGCTGATCGGTATCCATGTCGGCATTCCATGGCATGACGAGATGATCGCGATGGCCTGGAAGCATCCGAATGTGTACATCGGTTGCGATGCACACAGCCCGCGGTACTGGCCGGCGTCGTTCACCCACTACATCAACACCTTCGGACGCGAGAAGGTCTTGTTCGGTACGGATTTCCCGGTGCTCGATTTCGAACGCACGCGCGCGGAAATCGAAGCGCTCGACCTGCGCCCCGAAGTGAAGCGATTGCTGTTTCGCGACAACGCACGGCGCGTCTACAAACTCAGCTAGCGCCGCGATGAATCTTGCCGAGCCGCTAAGACAGCATGCCCGCGCACGTGGCGACCGGGCGGCGATCGTGCATGGCGAGCGGACCATTCGGTACGCCGATCTCGACCTGATGGTCCAGCGACGCGCCGCGCATCTCATCGATCAGGGCCTCGCACCTGACGATGTCGTGGGCGTAGCGCTGCGGGACGATATCGAGCATGTCACGCTGCTCTTTTCACTGGCCCGCGCGGGACTGGTGATGCTGCCGCTTGACTGGCGGTGGACGAACGGGGAACAGGCGCGGGTGGCCACGCATTTTGGTGCGAAGCTCGTGCTCTGCGATCCGGCAGCCGCGCCGCTCGAGGGGATTGACTGCCTGCCGATCGATGTGCATTGGCAGCAAGGGGTCGCCACCGCGGATGCCGCGCGTGAGTTCGCTGCCGGCGACGCGCCGCTCCTGATGTCGCTGTCCTCAGGTACGACCGGTCGGCCGAAAGGGCCGCGCCTGATGCACAGTCATTTCCTCGCGCGCTTTCGGGTGATGTGGATGAACCTTGGCTTCAACAGCCAGGATCGCTATGTGTCGGCAACGCCGCTTTACTTCGGCGGCGGCCGCACCTTCGCAATGCTGATGCTCTATTCTGGCGCGACACTCGTCATGGTGCCCCCACCGTATGAGCCGCATGAGCTATGCGAGGAAATCGATCGCCGGGACGCAACAGCCATCTTTCTGGTCCCGACTTTGCTACGCCGACTGCTCGCGCTGCCGGATGCGACGCTCGCGCCGTTTCGCCGTATGCGACTCGTCCTCTCATCGGGTGCGGCGCTGCATTTCGAGGAACGGCGTGCGGTCCGTGAGCGCATCTGCAAAGGATTCGTCGAGTACTACAGCTCGACCGAAGGCGGCGGCATCAGCTACCTCACCAGCGAGGATCCCGCACAGTTCGACGAGTCGGTCGGCCGACCGGTGTTCGGTGTGGATGTGCAATGTGTCGACGCTTCACACCGGCCGCTGGCCCCTGGCGTAATCGGTCGCATCCGCTATCGCGGTCCAGCGGTCGCCGCTACCTTCTGGAATGACCCGGAAGCCAGTGCCGAGGCGTTCCGCGACGGTTGGTACTATCCAGGCGATCTCGGCATGCAGGATGAACATGGTTACATCTATCTCAAAGGCCGCGCCAAGGAGATGATCATCCGCGGTGGCGTCAACATCTATCCGGCAGAGATCGAAGCCATTTTGCAGACGCATCTTGCGGTCGGCGAATGCGCGGTCGTCGGCTGGCCATCGCGCGCGTTCAACGAAGAGATCGCTGCATTCGTCATCGCGACCGGCGCCACGTCGGTGGCGGCACTGCGCGATCACTGTGCGCGCCAACTCGCCGCGCACAAGGTGCCGCGCGAGATATTCATTGTGGACGAGCTGCCACGGAGCTCGCTTGGCAAGATACTGAAAACTGCGTTGCAGGCGCGCCTCGTGCCGCTTTGAATCGAAGGAGAACGAAGGTGACGATCAATGATAGGGCGCTTGGCCTGGTAATACTTTCGCTCGGTCTGATGTTGTCGACCGGCGCGCATGCGCAAGCGTGGCCGACCAAACCGATCCGCCTAGTGAGTCCGTGGTTGCCCGGTGGGCCGGCCGAGGCGCTGGCGCGTGTGGTGACGACCAAGATGTCGGAGGCCCTCGGCCAGCCATTCGTGATCGATAGTCGCGGCGGCGCCAACGGCACGATCGGTGCGGCCATCGTCGCGAAGGCTGCACCGGATGGTTACACCGTGCTCTTCTCGCATCTTGGCCCAATGGCGATCGCGCCGGCACTGATGAAAGAGACCCCCTACGACTCGTTGCGCGATTTCGAGGCGGTCACGCAGGTCGTCTCCGGGCCGACCTTGCTGGTGGTTCGCAACGACGTGCCCGCCCGCAACCTGAAGGAGCTCATCGATCACGCAAAAGCGAATCCCGGCAAGCTCGCGTACGGATCGGTCGGCATCGGCAGTACCACCCATCTCGCCGGCGAAATGCTCAGCATGAGCGCGGGTCTGGATTTGATTCATGTGCCGTACAAAGGCTCGACACCGATCCTCGTCGACATGATGGGGGGGCAGATCGCGCTCGCATTCATCGGTATCTCCGGCGTCATCCAGCAAGCACAGGCCGGCAAGGTACGGGCCCTGGCGATCAGCACCTTGCAGCGTTCGCCGAATTTCCCCGACATCCCTGCTGTGAGTGAAACGCTGCCAGGTTTCGAGCTCAACTCCTGGTACGGGATCATGGTGCCCGCCGGCACGCCGCGGGCGATCGTGAGTCGATTACACCACGAGACGGCCGTGGCGCTGAAGAAACCCGACGTGCTCGAATGGCTCAAGCAAAATGGGCTCGATGCGCGCGGCACGTTGCCCGAGGAACACGCGATCTATCTCAAGGCGGAACTTGTGAAGTGGGCCGGCATCGTGAAGGCGGCGAAGGTCCGGACCGAATGAGACCGCCCGGATGATCGACTTCGCGCCCACGCCGGATCAAGAGAGCATGCTCGATGCAGTCGCGCGTTTTCTCCAGCAGCGGCTGCCGATCGATGAGGTGCGCCGGCGCGATCGCGAACACATCCCACCGTACGACCTGCTGCCCGATCTGGGCGCGCTCGGCATACTTGGGCTGCCGTTCCCGGAGCAATACGGCGGCATGGCAAGCTCATGGGTCACCCTCGCGCTTGTTCAGGAGCGGATGGCGCGGCACGCCTACTTTGCCGGATCAATTGTCTCGCGGGTCGTCGCGTTCGGCGGCATGACCTTGCTATCGTACGGAAGCGATGCGCAACGACGCGAATGGTTGCCACGACTGGTCGCAGGTACCGCGCTCTTCGCGCTCGCGCTGTCGGAACCCGATGCCGGGAGCGACGCCGCGGCAATCCGCACACGGGCGGTGCGCAGTACATCAGGCTGGCGGATCAATGGTCGCAAGACCTGGATCAGCGACGCACACGGCGCTCAGCAGTTGGTCGTGGCGGCGCGCTCCGATCCATCGACGTCCGATGCGAGAGGCATCTCAATGTTCCTCGTGCCGCGGAATTCTCCGGGCGTCTCGATGACGGAGCTGCCTAAGCTCGGCAATCATTGCATGCCGAGTTTCGATATCGGATTCGATAACGTGGAAGTGCCCGGCGACGCCCTGCTCGGCGTAGAGGGGGCCGGATTCCGGCAATTGATGTCAACCCTGCACTATTCGCGCGCGAGCATGGCCGCGACTACGACCGGTTGCGCCCAAGCCGCGGTCGACCTCGCCCTCGCACATGCCAAGGACCGGATGCAGTTCGGCCGCCCGCTGGGTGCGAATCAGGTCATCGGTCACCGGCTTGCGGACATGCAAATGCGAGTCGACCAATCGCGCCTTATCGTTAGGCATCTCGCCTGGTTGATCGCGGAGGGACAGCCGTGCCGACGCGAAGCCGCGCAGGCCAAGGTGATTGCAACCGAGGCGCTGCAGTTCGTCACCCAGCACAGCATGCAGATCCTGGCGAGTACTGCCTACGCTGCAGATTCAGACTTGCAACGCATGTGGCGCGATGCGCACCTGTATTCTTTCGGCGAGGGTGCGAATGAGATCCAGCGGGATCTGATTGCGCGGGAGCTTGGGCTGTAGCGGCGCGAAGCCGAGGCTGTACCGGCGCGGAAGCGCCTGGCAGTAGTGGCGCCCCGTATACCGATTACCCGAACGCAATGCCGGGTCATGAATCCTGCGTTCGGCGCGCCCGTTGCGGCGCGATCTTCACCGTCTACAAACTACGCGCGATCACCTCTTTCATGATCTCGTTCGCACCGCCGTAGATGCGCTGCACCCGTGCGTCCTCGTACATGCGTGCGATCGGATATTCGCGCATATAGCCGTACCCGCCGAACAGTTGCAGGCACCGATCGATCACTTCGCATTGCTTGTCGGTGGTCCACCACTTCGACATGCAGGCGGTCGGCGCATCGAGCTTGCCCGCCACAAGATCGCACACACATTTGTCGACGAACGCACGCGCGATCTTCGCTTCGGTCGCCATCTCGGCCAACTCGAAGCGGGTGTTCTGTTGATCGAACAGCGTCTTGCCGAATGCCTTGCGGTTGCGCACATAGTCGAGCGTCAATTCGAGCGCGCGTTCGATGGTCGCCACCGCTCGCACACCGATGATGAGGCGCTCATAGGGCAATTGATTCATGAGTTGATAGAAGCCCTGCCCTTCATGGCCACCGAGAATGTTCGATGCCGGTACCCGCACGTCATCGAAGAACAGCTCGACTGTGTCCTGTGCCTTCTGGCCGATCTTTTCCAACAGGCGTCCGCGCCGGAATCCCGCGCAATGCTCGGTTTCCACTACGACGAGCGAAATTCCCTTCGCGCCCTGCGATGGATCGGTCTTCGCCACGACGATGACGAGCCCCGCATGCCAGCCATTCGTGATGAATGTTTTCTGGCCGTTGATGACGAGCGAATCGCCGTCCTTGATTGCGCGCGTTTTGATCCCTTGCAGATCGGAGCCTGCACCGGGTTCAGTCATCGCGATCGCGCCAACGAGCTCTCCTGTCGTCATGCGCGGCAACCAGCGTCGCTTCTGTTCGTCCGAACCGTACGAGAGAATGTACTGCGCGACGATCGCGTGCACCGCGACACCGAGCGCCGATTCAGCGGCGTAACCGCCCTCTTCAAGTACGACCGCCAGATGCCGAAAATCTCCGCCGCCGCCATACTCTTCGGGCACGTCGGGCAGCGCGATGCCAAGCTCGCCCGCCTTCAACCAGGTTTCGCGATCAATGTAGCCGCGCTTCGACCAACGCTCCATATGCGGGGAAATCTCGTCCGCGAAGAAACGGGTGACCTGATCACGAAACGTTTCGAGCTCCGGGGTGGACCATGCCGGCGTGGGTCGTTGCATCGCATTCTCCTGTCCAAGCGCTGGAGAGTACCGAATGATTCGGCCATTTGCCGGACAATAGCGATTCACCGGACGAGCGAGAGACGAATCATGAGGGATTTCAAGGACCGCATCGCTGTGATTACCGGCGGTGCCAGTGGACTTGGCCGAGCGATGGCCGAGCGCTTAGGCCGTGAAGGCATGCACTTGATGCTGGCGGACATCGATCCCGCAGCGCTCGACAATACAGCCGGTGAGCTGCGCGATGCAGGGCTCACAACCGCGACGCACCGCACCGACGTTTCGCGCGCGGAAGATGTCGAGGCCCTCG
>JANMUI010000755.1:0-2782 GCA_031391405.1 Betaproteobacteria bacterium | reverse complement strand
GCGAGCTTCGATGAATCGGCGCTGACCGGAGAAAGCCGGCCGGTTCAGAAAGCATCGGGCGATCGCATCATCGGCGGAACGATCAATCAGACCAGTGCCGTGGTGATGCGCGTGGAACGGGTCGGCCCGCTCACCTGGCTCGCGAGCATTGAACGCATGATCGAACGGGCGGCGACGGCAAAGCCCCGGTTTGTCCGATTGGCGGATCACTATGCGGGCGTGTTCGTTGCGGTCATCCTCGTTCTCGCGGCGGCGAGTGTAATCGGCTGGTGGGCGATTGACCCGCGGCAAGGACTACTCGCCGCGGTTGCGGTGCTCGTCGTCACATGCCCCTGCGCGCTGTCGCTCGCCACACCGATTGCATTCACCGCGTCCACGTCGTACCTGGCGGGTCGCGGCGTGCTCGTTGCCGATCCCGAAGCGATCGAGAAGCTCGCACGGATTCGCCACATCGTCTTTGACAAGACCGGCAGCCTCACTGAAGGTCGCTTGTCGCTATCGAGAATTGTGATATTCGGCGCGACGAATCGTGCGGATTGTCTGCGCATCGCCGCCGCGCTCGAGCGCACCGCGACCCATCCGATGGCACGCGCCGTTCGCATGGCCGCAGCGGTCGAAGGTCTTGACGTCGCGCCCGCGCAAGATGTTCAGGAGACACCCGGTGGCGGTGTGGAAGGGAAGGTCGACGGACGCCGCTATCGATTGGGGACCGCGCGCTATTCAGGCGCTCTCCACGATAAGCCTGCCCCGATGTTCGACCATGCTGCCGATCAATCGCTTGCCTGGCTTGGCGACGAGAGCGGCTGGCTCGCCGCCTTCGCATTCGCCGACTCGATCCGGGCGGATGCACGCGATACCGTGATGGCACTTCGTTCGCGGGACCTTCGCATATCGATGCTCTCGGGCGATGAACCGGGCGCCGTCGATGATATCGCCCGGCGCCTCTCGATCACGGAGCGCGAGGGCGGGCTCAGTCCCGCAGAGAAGCGCGATCGCATTATCGCCAAGCAGCGCGTCGGCGATCTTGTCGCCATGGTGGGGGATGGCGTAAACGATGGCCCCGTTCTTGCGCAAGCCGATGTATCGATCGCGGTCGCTAACGCGGCACCACTCGCTCATCATGCGGCGAGTATCGTCCTGCTCGATGATCGTCTGCTCAATATCGATCTCGCAATCGATACGGCACATCGGACGATGCGCATCGTGCGACAGAATCTCGCCTGGGCATTTGCCTACAACATCGCAAGCGTTCCGCTGGCCGCGCTGGGCTATGTCCCGCCATGGCTCGCGGGTCTTGGCATGGCGGTAAGCTCGCTTGCAGTGGTTGCAAACTCAGCTCGTCTGGCAACGCGACCATGGACATCCTCTACCTCCTGATCCCGCTATCGCTCGTGCTCGTGTTCCTGATCGGGGCGGTGTTCTGGTGGGCGCTCGCAAGCGGGCAGTTCGACGATCTGGATGTGCCAGGGCACGCGATTCTGCTGGATGACGACGAGGATCGGACCTAGCGAGGACGCGGAGCACAGCGAGGGTCGTCGGATCTCGTATCCCTCTGGGCACATCGCCAATGGATCCCCTCGATCTTGACATCGATATGCCTCACTAATATGCTTTGATGCATGCGTACGACCATCAATCTGCCGGACACTCTCATGGCCCGCGTGAAGCGAGCGGCTGTGGAATCTCAAACTACCGTGACCGCCATTATCGAAGACGCATTGCGCGACGCCTTATCCAGGCGTCGCAAGAAGTCGGCGTTCCAGCGTGCCGAGCTTCCCACTTACGGGGAGGGCGGGCTACGACCCGGCGTAGATTTGGATGACGCAGCGGCATTGCTCGATTTGATGGAGGCGCCGGGTGATCCTGATCGACGTTAACGTGCTTGTCTACGCGCATCGAGCGGATGCCGGGCAGCACGTGCGCTTTCGGGATTGGCTAGTCGGGGTGCTGAATTCGCCAGCGTCGTTCGGGATGAGCGACCTTGCGCTGAGCGGATTCATGCGCATCGTTACCCATCCGCGAGTATTCATTGAGCCAACCCCGCTCGATACCGCGATCGATTTCGCCGAACGGATTCGCAGCCAACCCAATTGCGTATGCATCGCACCGGGTGATCGGCATTGGGAAATTTTTAGCCGGCTCACACGATCGGTGGGAGCGAAGGGAAACCTCATCCCGGATGCGTATTTCGCCGCGCTTGCCATCGAGCACGGCGCCGAGTGGATTACCACCGACCGGGACTTCGCGCGCTTTCCGGATTTGCGTTGGCGCCATCCTCTGAGCTGAATCGCGCCTTTGCGTTGAGTATTTTCCGGAAGATTCACGACCGACACCCCGTTTGATCTGCATCAAGTTCCCACCGGCCGGGATTCCTAGAATTCAATCGCCGTTCGGTCGGGGGATCAAGAATGCAGAACAGCACAGCGCAGGAGACGTTCGCTCCGGCGACGTACAACGACAAGGTGGTCCGGCAGTTCACCGTCATGACGGTGGTATGGGGGTTGGTCGGGATGCTGGTGGGCGTCATCATCGCCTCGCAGCTCCTCTGGCCTGAGCTCAATTTCGGTGTGCCATGGTTTTCATATGGACGCTTGCGTCCGTTGCACACCAATGCGGTGATCTTCGCGTTCGGGGGATCCGCGCTCTTCGCGACGTCCTATTACGTCGTGCAGCGCACCTGCCATGTACGCCTTTTCTCGGACGCACTGGCCGCTTTTACTTTCTGGGGATGGCAAGTCGTCATCGTGCTCGCGGCGATCACACTGCCGTTGGGGATCACGAC
>JANMUI010000747.1:0-2176 GCA_031391405.1 Betaproteobacteria bacterium | reverse complement strand
GTGCATGCCAACGTCAAGGCGAATACGTTAGCCGAGTTGTTGACGATGATTCGCGCGCAGCCCGGCAAGCTCAACTACGCCTCCGCCGGTACCGGCACCAATTTCCATCTGGCCGCCGAGATGTTCAAGGACATGACCAATACGTTCGTGCTGCATGTTCCGTATCGCGGCGGTGGACCGGCATTGACCGACACATTGGCAGGGCAGGTGGATTTCAGCTTTCCGTCGCTCGCGGCGGCACTTCCGCATATCAAGTCAGGCAGGCTGCGCGCGCTCGGCGTGACCACCGAGAAACGCAGCGCGTTGCTGCCCGACACGCCGTCGATCAACGAAGCAGGCGTGCCCGGCTACGACTTCACGAGTTGGTTCGCGGTCCACGCGCCGGCGGGCACCCCCCGAGAAATCGTCTTGAAGCTGAACACGGCGATCAATCAGGTCACCGCCGCACCGGCGATGGTCGAGCGATTCGCGCGCGAAGGACTCGAAGTGTTCGCAACCACGCCAGAAGGCGCGGGTGAGTTTATTCAACGGGAAACCGCGCGCTACGCCAAGCTCATCCGGGAGCGCGGGATAACGGCGGAATGAACCGTTATTTTGTCGCCCGCTTCGCCTGCTCGAAGCGCGCCTGTGCCTCGGCGATGCCCTGACTCGCCAACGCCCGGTTGGCTACCTGCTTTGGCGCGTTGCGATCGTAACTATCCTGCCGGAGCCAGTTCGTGTTGTTGATCCGCGGCCGCACTTCTTCGGCGATCAAATCGAGGCTGCGCAAGGTCGCCGGCCAATTCGCCCAGTCGTGCTGAAAGACGAGGACACCGCCAAAGTCGCCCACGCTCTCGCGCACGCGTTCGATGCCTGCCACCACATCGTCGGGGGTACCGACAATCGCGCGCCGGTTCTCGATGATCCATTGCACCGGATCCGGCAGGCCACGCGGGATCGGGTTCGACGCCGGAATGATGTCGTTCGAATAACCGATGTACTTGTCCAGACCGTACTGCAGGTCCTTCTTCGCCTGCTCGCGCGTTTCAGCGGCGTGGATCATCAACGTGAATTTCCATTTGGCGCGGTCCGCCTGATGGCCATGCTTTGCGCAGGTGTCTTCGTAGATGCGCCAATTGCTCGCGTGATGCGCAAGCGAATCATCGTCGATGCCGCCGAGCACGAGGACCCCGGCACCATACCGGCCGGCCGCCTGCACGCCGGCCGGTGAACGGATCGAGGTCACCGCGAGCTCCATCATCGGCTTGGTATAGCAGCCGAACCCAAGACGCGCTTCCTTCAACTCGAACCAGTTGGTCTTCTTGGTAACGATCTCGCCACGCAACAACGAAACGATGCAATCCAGCGATTCCTCCATTCGAGGGCGCAGATCAGAGGGCGTCAATCCGAACATCTGCGCGTCGGTCGGCAACGCGCCGGGGCCGGCACCAAACATGACCCGACCGCGCGTCATATGGTCGAGCTGCGCCATCGTTTCAGCAACAATGAACGGGTGATGGTAGGGCAGCGACTTCACACCGGTTCCCAGGCGAATGTGACGCGTACGCTCCGCCGCCGCCGCAATGAATACTTCGGGCGCTGCGATGATCTCGAAGCCACCCGAGTGGTGCTCGCCGATCCAAGCCTCATCGAATCCGAGTCGGTCGATGTGCTCCATCAGCATGAGATCGCGCTCAAAAGCGTAGGTCGGATCGAGCGTGGTGGCGTGGTGCGGCCCATGGAAGAGGCCGAATTTGAGGGGAAGACGTTGCGTGGTGGAGGCGGTCATCGTGCGGTCCGGAATGTGGGATGGATCTATCTTACAGTCATGGGGCGCGCCGGACGTGCGGCGTAGAATTCTGCAAGCATTGAGGCTTGGCCTTCTCCCTTCTCCCTTCTCCCTTCTCCCTTCCCAAGGAACCACAAATGGACTTCGGCTTCAGCATTCCCACTCGCGGCGGCATCGCCGGCACGCAGGCCATCGACGCGTTCGCCAAGCGCGGTGAAGAATTGGGCTATCGGTACTTCGCCATAGCCGATCACATCGTCATTCCCCGGCAGATCGATTCGCTCTATCCATACAGCCAGGACCGCAAGATGCGTGGGGCGGCGAGCGGTGATTGCATGGAGCCGCTTGCGGTCATGGCGTATCTGGCCGCGGCCACCTCCAATGCGCGCCTCTTGACCTCGGTGATGG
>JANMUI010000741.1:0-5573 GCA_031391405.1 Betaproteobacteria bacterium | reverse complement strand
TTCGTGCCGGTCACCGATGCCACGCAGTAGCGGGGAAGAACGCGGTCTTTCATGATCACATCGCCGCGATAGCGGTCGGGTGTGCGCATGAAGGGGTTGTCATGCGAGTGACTGAGCACACCCTGCCCGCGTCTTACGCTTTCAAATAATGCTTCTTGTAGTAGTCGATGATCTCGCCCCCGGTCGTCACCCATACTTCCTTGCGTGACGTGATGTGCGCGAGCGCTTGCGCGAAATATTTCGCGCGGTGCGCATGACCGATCAGGAAGGGGTGAAGCGCGATCGCCATGACGCGTCCGGTCTTGGCGCCATCTTCATACAGTCCATCGAATTGGTCGCAGATAAGCCGGCTGAATTGTTCGCCCGTTTTCTTCTGATCGAGGAACACCGGAATGTCGTTGACCTCGATCGAGTAGGGGATCGAAATCATCGAACCGGATTTGACGCGCATCGGGTAGGGCTGCTCATCGTTGACCCAGTCGCCCACATATTCAATGCCGGCCTCAGCCAGCAGATCAAGTGTGCGATGCGATTCGGTGAGCGCCGGTCCCAGCCAGCCACGTGGCTTCTTGCCCGTGCCCTTGTGGATGGTTTGAACGATGTGTTGGATCAGCGCGCGCTCTTCGGCTTCAGGTTGTTGATTGAGAAGGATCGAGTTGTTGGAGCCATGCCCCATCCACTCCCAGCCGAGCTGATTGCCCGCCTCGATGATGCGCGGATAAAGGGCGCAGACATCCGAATTGAGCGCGACGGTGCCTTTGATGCCATAGCGCTCCATGACATCCATCAGGCGCCAAACGCCCACGCGTGCGCCGAAGTCACGCCAGGAGTAGTTGAGCACGTCCGGAACGCATTGAATCGTCGCCGAGGTCACCGACGTTGAGGGCCGGTCGAACAGGAAATGTTCGATATTCGGAATCACCCATACCGCCACGCGCGCGCCGTTGGGCCAGCGAATCGGCGGCCGATCGACAATTGCCGAATAGGCGAAGCGATCGTGCTCTTGTGGACTGCTGCTCGAGGTTGCCATGGAATGCTCCTCTTACGCGGTTGCCGCCGAGCGCGTGCCGATCGTATCGAGGTACGCAAGCGTTTCTTCCAGCGAGACGACGTCGGCGTACTTCGCCTGCAAGTCGAACAGGCTTTGATCATGTGCGGCAACCGAGCGATCACCGACCGCTTCGCGCACCACCATCGGCCGGAATCCGGTCTGACATGCATCGACTGCACTTGCGCGCACGCAGCCGCTCGTGGTGCAGCCGGTGATGATCAAGGTGTCGATCCGATGGGCAAGCAGGCGCGACACGAGGTCCGTGCCGAAGAAGCACGAGGCGTATTTCTTGACGAGCAGCGTGTCGGTTGGGCGGAAGTCAAGCCGCGGGTCGACTTTCACGCCATCCGTGCCGGCCTTCAAGGTGACCACGCCTTTTTGCTTGAGCGCCCAGATGCCGGCATCTTTGAAGTCGGCGTCTTCATACATCACGGTAGAAAACAGGACCGGAATCTTGCGCTCATGCGCGCGTGCAAGCAGCGGCCGATGCGCCTCGATTTGGCGATCGAGGTTTGACCCCAACATCATCTCCGGGTTGGTGAACGCCTTGACCATATCGATCACCAGCAATGCCGGGCGCTCGCCAAAACCGATCCGCAATCCAAAGCCGCGTTGCTTGAAGAATTCGTCGTCACTCGTTGCCATGTCGTTCTCCCGATGGATTCCTAAATCGCCGCCACTTTCTTCGGCTCGTAACCCGCGTAATCACTGTCCTCCAGCGCCTGCAACGCCGGCAGAACTTCTTTCGCAAAGAGCCGAATGTTCTTCTCAGTCAGTTGCGGTGACAGCGATCCGAACTGAAGAAGGGTCATGAATGTGCCGAAACCGAGCTCCTTGTGCGCCGCGGTGATGCGTTTCCGTACGGTGTCGGGACTGCCGACGATGGCGACGCCCTGGGCGACGAGGTTCTCGATCGTGCGCCGTGCGCCCATGATCGATTGCTTGCCGGCGACGACCCGGCGCATTGATTCGATCGACGTATAGCCCGGCGGGAAGAACATGCCGGGTGGCATGCGCAGAATCTTGTTGAACAGGAACTCCAGGCCCTCGCGCGCTTCGTCCATTGCCTTGTCGTCGGTCTCGCCGACGTATACCGGCCCCGCCCATCCGAGCTGCGCCGAGGTGGCCGCGTACCCATAGCGATCCTGCGCAACTTCACGGTACATATTGAGGTACCGCACGGCGGCGGAATACGGATTGAAGTTCTGCATGTACAAATATTTTCGATCCGGGTGTGCCGCCCATTCGATCGTTTCGGACGATCCTTGCGAGGGCACCCAGATCGGCGGATGCGGCTGCTGGTACGGCCGCGGCCACACATTGACGTACTCGAAATGATAGTGCTTGCCTTCGAATGCGAACGGGCCGGGGCGGGTCCACGCCTGCACCACAAGGTCGTGCGCTTCGATATGCCGCTCGTGTGAGAAGGTCGGATTCACGCCGAACGAGTAGTACTCCGCGCCGATACCGCGAACGAACCCGGTGATGATCCGGCCGCGCGTGATGTTGTCGAGCATCGCATGCTCCTCGGCAAGCGTGAGCGGATTGTCGCGCAGGCAAAACGCGCTACCGAGAATCGCGATCTTCACCCGTTTGGTCCGGCGCGCGAGGGCGGACGCCGTCACGATCGGCGAGGGCATCATGCCGTAGGGCGTTTGATGATGCTCGTTGACGGCAATTCCATCGAACCCGACCTCTTCGCAAAGTTCGAGCTCGTCGAGATAACGTTCGTAGATGTCGGCACCGAGCTTGGGGTCGTAGTAGGTGTTGGGTACCGTGACCCAGGCGCTATTGACCTTGTCGTACGCTTCATCGGGTAGTGGAGCGTAGGGCATCAAGTGGAAGTTCAGAACCTGCATGGCTATCCTCGCTTGCTTCCGATGAAGTCGTTGATCGCGGCGACTGCGGATTCCATTCGCTCGACATGCACCGCATGTCCGGTCTTCTCGAATATGGTCAATTTGGAACCGGGAATCAGGCGTTGGAATTCCGGCCCGTATTCCGGCGCAATGAGCTGATCGGAATCACCCCAGAGGATCTGGGTCGGAATGTCGATCCGATGCAGCCACGTACGAAGTTTGGGATTGAAGAACCGCGGTTGCCAGCATAGGCGGGCGGCGGCGACATTGTTGGCGATGATCTCGTCCTGTTGCTCCTGGGTGAGCGTTAGCGCGAGCATCTGTTCGGCGCGCTTCGGGTCGGCGAAGAGCGCGCGCACCTGCTGGCCGCGATCCATCATGAAGAGATCGGCGGCGGGCTTGCCCTTGATGCGGATACCGGCCGAGCTGATCAAGGTCAGGCTTGCCAGGCGCGTGGTCGAGCGAATCGCGACTTCTTGCGCAAGCCAGCCGCCGATCGAATAGCCGACGACATGCACGCCGGTGAGTTTCTGGGCGGCGAGAGAGTCGGCGATGAAATACGCCATGTCCGCCATGTCATCGAGCCAATCGGGGCGGGGAGAGCGGCCGAAGCTCGGCAGGTCCGGCGCGATGACATCGTAGCGATTGGACAGTTTTTCCAGGAACGGCGGCCAGCCTGATAGACCGCCCGATCCGTGCAGAAACAGCAACGGTGCGCCCGTGCCGCCGCGTCGCAC
This sequence comes from Betaproteobacteria bacterium, assembly GCA_031391405.1. Taxonomy (GTDB): domain Bacteria; phylum Pseudomonadota; class Gammaproteobacteria; order Burkholderiales; family SG8-39; genus SHXR01. Next base: position 1,926 of record JANMUI010000741.1, on the reverse strand, counting down.
AAAAACGCTCGCGTCGCGCACTTGAATAAATGATTCCTTCGATTCGGCCATGGCTCCTCTTGCTCGCGCGGCAGGGCACGCAGGTTCGGTACCGATCGATGTTAGCACCAACGTGCGGGCCGATTTGCCCGATGGGTGCCCGATGAATTGCCGGATTGACGGCGCTGCGATCGGGCTTGATACTGGCGCCGGTACGCGCGCATGTGGGACGCACATGGGAAAGCGCGTGGGAAAATTCGAGCGTCGAAGTTCCAGCGGAATAGGGAGCGTTGGCAATGGCCGAAGCACACGAAACAGCCTATCAAGTGAATGAGATCGCGCCCGACCCGTCGGTGCAATTCGATCGCACCATCGCCGATCAGTACCTTCGCTATGCGCGCATGCTCGCCGCGCGCGGACTCGTGTACAGCTCCACCGGCAACCTGGTCATGCGCGCTTCGCACGCTCGCTATCCGGATGGTGTGTGCTACGTCAAATGCATGGGCGTGTCACTCGAAGAGATGTCGATCGACGATCTGATCATCACCGACATTCCGTACGGCCGGATCCTTCATGGCGATCGGGCGACCACGGTTGGGCATCAGATGAATCGAGAGATCCTGCGTCTCAGGCCCGATGTGAATGCGGTGATCCATCTCCATCACGACGAGACGATCGCGTTCCTCGCAAGCGGGTTCCAGGAGATTCGCTTCACTGGGCTCACATTTCCGTTCCTGATGCAGACTTGGCCGCACTATCTGCCCGCGCATATCAATGTCGAGGAGGATGTCGACCCGATCAAGACGTTCATCGCGAACACCAATTGCATCATCATGCGCCGGCACGGCTTTACGGTGCTGGGCCGGACGCTCTCGGAGTGCTACGGCCGCACCAACGTGCTGGTCGGCGAGGTCAAGCGCAATATCATCGCCGAGCAGCTCGCCGCCGCGCGAGGCACCACTCCGGAATTTCTCTCCCGCGAGGAGATCGAGAACATGTTCACGCATGGCGATGCGGTGATGTATCCCGGGGTTGTGAAGAAATGAACGCCCTGTTGAACGTGGCAGGCGTTGTCGCCGGATGTGCGTTCGCGCTGGCGGCATCCGCACAGGACTATCCGAATCGCCCGGTGCGGATCGTCACGGCCTATGCGCCGGGCGGGGCGAGCGACATCGTCGCGCGAACCATCGCGCAGAAGCTGGGCGAATTTTGGGGGCGGCAGACCTTGGTCGAGAATCGTCCGGGTGCAAGCGGCCTGGTCGGCACCGAGTATGTCAAGAATGCGGCGCCCGACGGCTATACGTTGCAGATCGGGACGACGACGACGCATGTCATCAATCCCATCACCGTGCCGGCGGCCAAGTTCGATCCGGTGCGCGATTTCGCGCCGGTAACGCCGATCGCGATCGCGCCGTATCTGCTCGCGGTCCATCCGTCACTCAAGGTCAGGAACACCACCGAGCTGATCGCGCTGGCGAAATTGCAACCCGGTAAATTGAACTACGCCTCGTCCGGCACGAGCATCTATCTTGGCACCGAGTTGTTCAAATCGATGGCAGGCGTGGATATCGTGCACATTCCGTACAAGGGCGGTGGCCCTGCTCTTGCGGCGTTGCTCGGGAACGAAGTCCAGCTTGCGTTCGACCCGTTGCCGTCGGCTGCATTCGGTCATGCGAAGCAAGGCTCGCTGGTGCTGCTCGCAACCAGCGGTGCGCGTCGCCCGCGCGCTGCGCCCGACCTGCCGACGGTCGCAGAATCAGGACTGCCGGGGTTCGATGTCAGCTCATGGTATGGCGTGTTTGCGCCGGCAGGAACGCCGCAGGCGATCATCGACCGGCTCGCCGCCGACATCAAGCGCGCGACTGAGTTGCCCGATGTGCAAGCGAAGTTGAACGAGCTCGGTTCGGATGGATACAACCTCGCGCCCGACGAATTCACGAAGCTCGT
>JANMUI010000725.1:0-8078 GCA_031391405.1 Betaproteobacteria bacterium | reverse complement strand
GCGCGCGGTGTGAGGCAGCACACTTGCCATCGCCGCGCCGTCGCGCAGATGCAAGTGCCAGTCGTCAGGCTGCGTGATTTCAATCGTATTCATCCGTCCTCCCCGGTCGGGTCATTGTCGGGACGATGTTCGCGTCGCCACACAAGGGCGCGTTCGTAGAGAATATTGCGCCGCGTGCCCGTTATCCGTGCCGCGAGCCCGACGGCTTGACGCAACGGCAGCTCCTCGAGCAAAGGCGTGAGGATTCGATCACCCGCTTCGGCCGCGCGTTCGTCGTCCGTAACAACCCTTGCGCCTTCGACCACCAGGACGAGCTCACCGCGCGCATGGTTCGGGTCGGCTGCAATCCATGCCGGTGCGTCGCCAAGGGGCATCGCATGGATCGCCTCGAACATTTTAGTGAGCTCGCGGGCGATCACGATCCTTCGATCCGGACCGAATACCGCGTTCATGTCCTCGATCATCGCCGCCAGGCGGTGCGGCGCTTCATAGAACACGATCGTATTGGGATGGCCGCGCAGCGCGGTGAGCATTTTGCGCCGCGCCGTTTCCTTTTCGGGCGCGAAGCCCACGAACAGGAACGGACCGTTGCACCCGGAGGCGGACAATGCCGCGACCGCGGCGCTCGCGCCGGGAATGGGAACGACACGGATTCCCGCATCGAGGGCCGCTCGCACCAGGCGCGCGCCGGGATCCGACACGCCGGGCGTACCGGCGTCGGAGACGACCGCCATCGAGACGCCCCGGCCAAGCTGTTCGACGAGCGACGCGGCAACTTGCGCCTCATTGTGGTCGTGCAACGATCGGGTCGGCGGCTGAATCCCGAGATGCGCAAGCAATGTTCGCGTTACACGCGTATCTTCGGCGAGAACGAGATCGACCGTCGCAAGGGTTTCTCGCGCCCGTGCGGACACATCCGACAGGTTGCCGATCGGGGTCGCCACTACATACAATGTGCCGGGAGGCTTAGTCACTGACATGTCGCGCGGCATTGTGAAGTGGGTACAGAGCTTGCGCAACCCGCGGGCACCGGATACGCCTGGGCCGACGCGTGCCGAGCGAGGCGCGGCGGGCGAGGCGTTCGCGGCGCGATTCCTCGAAACGCACAAACTGCGGATCGTCGAGCGGAATTTTCGGTGCCGCGGCGGCGAAATCGATCTCATCGCGGACGATGGCGAGTCGCTGGTCTTCGTTGAAGTACGCGTTCGCAACCGCCAAGACTTCGGCGGCGCGCTTGCCAGCATTGACCACCACAAACAGCGCCGCATCCTGCATGCAGCGCAGTACTACCTCGCGGGAAAGCATGCGCGCCCGTGCCGATTCGATGTGGTGCTCATGACCGGAGCGGATGGCGCGGGCGTTGAATGGATCCAGAATGCCTTCCAAGATGAACGATAGCCCCCTCCGATGATCCGAAAATTCGCCGCCGTCATCGCCATTGTCATCGTCGCCATCGCGTGCGTCGGACCGGGACGCGCGATGGCCCAGCATACGCGCTTGCTGATCCAGGACTCGCCGCTCGCCGGTTTCCGGCATCACGCGGGGCACCGGGTGTGGGATGCATTGCAGGTGGGTGATCGTCTGGATCTTGTTCGCGAACCCGATAATCCGCACGATGCGCGCGCCATCCGCATAGAATGGCGCGGCGAGAAGCTCGGTTACGTCCCGCGCACCGAGAACAACACGCTCGCCTGGTCGATTGATCGGGGCGACGTCTTGCATGCGCGCATCAGTCGCCTGGTGCCGCATGCAAATCCGCGCGAACGCGTTCGCATCGAAGTCTTCGTCGAGTGACCGGTTGAATCGAGCGCTGAAGGTGCGGGTGCGCGCCTTGAATCGGGATAAAGCATCCGATCCTCGGGTCGATCGCGTGGCCGCGTGCACACTGTGTAAAATACGACCCCGACATGGACCTCCTTACGCGCATCACCACGCAATTCCACGAAAGCGCTCAAGCGAAGCTGCGAAGCGTCGAGACACTTGCGGCCCCGATCGTGCGTGCGATCGACGTGATGGTGGCGGCGCTGCATGGCGACCGGAAGATCATGGCTTGCGGCAACGGCGGATCGGCCGCTGATGCGCAGCATTTCGCCGCCGAGTTGCTGAACCGGTTCGAGCGGGAAAGGCCACCGCTTGCCGCGGTGGCGCTGACCACCGACAGCTCGACCCTCACCTCGATCGGCAATGACTATGACTTTGCGCAGATCTTCTCCAAGCAAGTCGCCGGTCTGGGACGGCCGGGTGATGTCCTTCTTGCCATTTCGACCAGCGGCAACTCGCCAAACGTGATCGCCGCCATCAATGCGGCGCGCGATCGCGAAATACACGTCGTCGCTTTGACCGGCAAGGGCGGTGGCGCCGTCGCGGAGACGCTCGGGGCCGGCGATGTCCATATCTGCGTGCCACATTCGAACACCGCACGCATTCAGGAAGTTCATTTGCTGGTCCTGCATTGCTTGTGCGATGGAATCGACCACATGTTGCTGGGAGCCGAATGATGAAACAGTGCCTACTTGCCTGCCTGATCCTTGCATCGACATTGAGCTTGCAGGGATGTCCGGTATTGGTTGTCGGAGCGGCGATTGGCGGCACGGCCATGGTGGCCAACGATCGACGCAGCTCCGATACGCTGCTCGCCGATGAGCGGATCGAATGGACGTCGAGCCAGCGTCTTCGCGAATCCGGGCAATGGGAGCAGATGAATCTCAATATCACCAGCTACAACCGGATCGGATTACTGACCGGCCAGGTGTCATCGGAAGATATCCGCCAACTCGCCGAAAGAATCGTCTCCGAGATTCCTGGTGTACGCGGCGTATCGAATGAGCTCATCGTCGGCGCATTCAGCAACTTCGGGGCGCGCGGCGGCGACGCCTTCGTGTCGACGCAGGTCAAGGCTCGTCTGGTGAGCGGAAGCGGTGTCAATCCCGGTCATGTGAAGGTCCTGACCGAAGCGGGTGTCGTCTACCTGTTGGGACTCGTGACCCAAAGTGAAGGCGATGCGGCAGCGCGTATCGCGGCGGGTACGCAAGGCGTCAACAAGGTCGTCAAGTATTTCGAGTACATCTCTGATCCGACCGGCGCTACCGATCGCAAGAGTTAGCTGATCATCGCCCTTTCGATGGCGAATTCGGTCGCACAGCGTGATCGGACTTCACAGCGCTGATGCGTCGAAAAAAACTATGTCCGTTCGCGGCTGACAACTTGCGGGCCCCGTTGCGTTTCTGTTGCATCATTGTAAAATGCAGATATCAACGGTTTGTTGTAGCCCCCTTCGCGCGCGTCGCGCCGGTCGAAAGGCTTGGTACGAATGCGCGCGTTTCTTTTGCGGGCTCAAGCGGGAATGGCACTTACTTAACCGAATTAGGGGATTTACCGTTCGCCCTGAGCCTGTCGAAGGGTGAATGTCGGAGCGTCGGTGAGCGGACGATTCCCCGCCTTCGACAAGCCTGCGTTACCCTTCGACAGGCCTGTCCTGAGCTTGTCGAAGGGCTCAGGGCGAACGGAGTCTTGCGCAGCGCACGTTAAGGAAGTGCCATTCGGCTCAAGCGGGATCTCGCGCTTGGTTACCACGACGACACGACGGATTCACGAACCTCAAGTTGACTGTTGCGGCCGTTGTGCCCATTGAGTCGTCGTGGTGAAGATTTCCAATGGGAGCGCCTAATGGCGAGTACCGATCGGCCCGCCTTCGAAGCGAAGCTCTGCGATCCCTCCGCGCTTGGCGGGCGCGTTGCCGCGATGACCCGACCCCTCGTATTCACGAACGGCGTCTTCGACATCCTGCATCGCGGTCACGTCACCTATCTCGCGCAGGCGCGCGCCCTCGGCAAGGCGCTCGTCGTTGGGCTCAATAGCGATGCCTCGGTACGACGGCTCGGCAAAGGACCCGACCGTCCGCTGAATTCGCTCGGCGATCGCGCCGCCGTGATTGCCGCCCTGGCTGACGTCGATATCGTCACATGGTTCGAGGACGATACGCCTTTGGCGTTGATCCTCGCATGCCGGCCCGACGTGCTTGTGAAAGGCGGCGACTGGTCGATCGATCGGATCGTCGGCGCGAAGGAAGTCGCCACATGGGGCGGCCGGGCGGTATCGATTCCCTTTGAACATGACCGTTCGACGACAGCACTCGTAGAGCGCATTCGGCGCTGACCGCGGCAGCGCGGTACGCGGTTGCTCGAATACCGGGAGCGAAACTAAAGGTCCAAGCGCAAGTACCGCACCCCGGGGATCGGATTGTCGTAATAGGGTTCGATCTCGCGAAATCCCAATCGACGATACAGGTCCTGGGCGTGCGTCATCTCGGCAAGCGTATCGAGCGAAGCCGCGTACTCGCGAATCAACGCGCGTGCATGCGCGAGCTCGATCGCGGTCGACACCTCGCGGATCTCATCCACCTTACCCTCCGCGCGCAGGGTCCGACGCGCAATCCTTGATTTCGGTCCCGGCAAATTCACCGCGAAGCGCGAGCAGCCGTGGCACCGATTGCTCGGGCACATCGCGAACGCGTAGAAAAACCCGCGCGTCGTTGCTCTCACGGCGGCCCACGATCGAATCGTTCACACCGAGCCGAGCCAACGCGTCGCGCCGGCTTTGCGCACCGGCCTCCGTCGAGAACACTCCCAGTGAAATCGCATTCGCAAAACGCCCTTCGTCAAGCACGACGTAGTAGTCGTCGATGCGGGCAGGCTTCATCTCGGCGATCCGCAGCTCAGCTTGTCGGCGCGAAGGCAGCGGCGGGATATATACCCAATAGCCCGTGCCGCCTTCGATACGCTCTTCGACCGGGCGCGCCGTCACATTGCCACCCTCGATCAGCTTCGTCGCACGGGCAACGTCGCCGCCCCTGAGCGCGCCCCACTCCATACATGCGCGGATCCCGCCCCCCTTCGCGATCTCCTCGCGCGACGGTACGCGGGGGGGCAGGCTGGTCGCATCCGTCGTGTCCCGGGCTGCTTCCGGCGGTGGCTTCGGTTTCGGCGCTTCCCGCAGAGGGTCTTGCGTTGCAATCAATCGAATGCGTTCCGGTGCCAGCTCCGGGAGCGGAAGGATCGCCGGGCTCGATCCGCGACGCGATTCGCTCTGCCACAGGTACACACCAAAAACCACGTTGGTGATCGCGAGGATCAGAAAAAACACCTTCATTGTCCGAGCCTCAGCAATCCTTCGAGGGTGAGATGCTCGACCCGCTCGACGGGCTGCGTAAGCGTTGGGGCGATCAGATTGCTGGCCCCGCCGGTCAGAAAAAACCGCGCCAATGCACCGGCTCGCACGCGCGCGCGTTCGATTGCGCCCACCGTGGCCTCGATACATCCGGTTTCAATGGCATCGCGTGTGGTCCGGGGATGCGCGACCCAGCGCCCGTCGACAAGAGGCAACCTCGCGGTGTTTTCGCTCAGCGCCTTCTTCATCAATCCAATGCTGGGAATGATGATCCCACCGATGAACTCACCGGCGTCGCTCAATCGATCGATCGTCGTCGCGGTGCCGCAGTTGACGACGACACTCGATCCTTGATGGCGATGCCATGCGCCGATCATCGCCGCCCATCGATCGGTCCCAAGCCTCGCGGGATCTTCATAAAGATTGCGCACCCCGCAGGCAGCCTCGGTCGACGAGATCCAACGCGGGACAACGCTGAATCTCGCAATCGCGCGTTCGATATGCAAACGCGCCGCCGCGTTCGCGACATTGCTGACCGTGATGGCAGTCGGCGGATCGACGGCGCCGAGCGATTCATCCAGGCGCTGCATGGCGTCAAGTGGGGTCGCATCGACCGACACGAAGCGATTCCCGTCGTGCAAGGCCCATTTCGCACGGGTATTGCCGCAATCGATGACGAGCATCATGGCAGGTACGCGCGCCTCCCAGGGTCGTGAGCCAGCGGGCGCGCGGTGGATTCTCCGACTCGGCGCACCGACACCTCACCCGCGTGAATGTGACGAATCCCGCCCACCGTCTCGACAATCAGCGCACCGTCATCGGCGATCCCGACCGCTTTCGCATCGAGTAACGAGCCATCCGCGAACGCTATCCTGACCGATTCATTCTGATAAGCGTGCATCACCATCCACGGCGTGCGAAACGCCCTGAATCCTTCTTGCTCGAACCGCGCCAGCGCAGTCGCAAGCTCGGCCACGATTTGCGCGAGGAGCGCGTTGCGGCCCGGAACGAAATCGACGATGCTCGCAAGATCGGTAACCTGCTGCGCGGGAACGGTCGCATCACCGGAGGCTGAAATAGCGACGCGATCGAGGTCGTGCAGCCGGACGTTGATGCCGATGCCTACGATCGCCACGACCGGCCCCGCGCCGCTCGATCCAATGCGCGTCTCGACGAGAATGCCGCCCAATTTCGCGCCGTTGAACACGATATCGTTCGGCCACTTCAACGAGACAGGGCGCTGGCCGATGCGCCTGAGCGCGGTCACGACCGCAACACCAGCAGCCAGCGACAAGCCGCCGAGCGCGCTCGCGCCGCGGTTGAAATTCCACAGCATCGACAGCACCAGGCTGCCCCCGGGCGGTGCAATCCACGTCCGCCCGCGCCGCCCACGACCCAGTTCCTGCACCTCGGCCGTAATCACCGTCCCGTTCGGGCGTCCGGCGACCGCGTCATAGGCAAGCTGCGCGTTAGTCGAGTCGCACCGATCGAGCACGGTTACTGAAGCACCCGCGCGCATGTCGACGAGCAACTGATTGATCGCGGTCTCGTCGAGCTTGTCGGTGGGACTCGGGTGTGCTTGCATTTGCGCGATTAAAACGGCAACGCAGCGTCGGGCTTGGCGCTCAGCAACTCGCGGCGAAACTCCCCTTTGATCCGCTCGAGCGCAGCCACCGTATCCCCTTCGAATCGAAGCACGATGACCGGCGTGGTGTTGGAAGCGCGGGCGAGCCCGAAGCCATCGGGGTACTCGACCCGCAAGCCGTCGATCGTAATCACCTCGGATGCGCCGGGGAAACGGGCAGTCTTCTGCATTTGCGCGATGAGCCGATGGGGTTCGCCTTCGGTGAGTTTCACGTTGAGCTCCGGGGTCGTCTGCGAATCCGGCAGGGCTTCGAGCACCGCGCTCGGGTCGCTCGAACGCGACAGAATCTCGAGCAACCGGGCCCCTGCATACATGCCGTCATCGAATCCGTACCATCGTTCACCGAAAAACATATGCCCCGACATCTCGCCCGCGAGCGGTGCCTGGAGCTCTTTCATGCGGGCCTTGATGAGGGAGTGTCCGGTTCGCCACATCGAGGGCTTGCCGCCGGCGCGCTCGATCCATGGCGCGAGATTGCGCGTGCACTTCACGTCGTAGATGATCGGCGCGCCGGGACACCGCGACAGCACATCCTTCGCGAACAGCATCAGTTGGCGATCCGGATAGATGATCGCCCCGCGCTTGGTGACCACGCCGAGCCGGTCGCCGTCGCCATCGAATGCAAGGCCGATTTCCGCTTTGCCGGCCCCCACCGCGCGAATCAGGTCTTGGAGATTCTCAGGCTGCGAGGGATCGGGATGGTGGTTGGGAAAATTGCCATCCACTTCGCAGAACAGCTCTTCGACTTCGCAGCCGATGCGACGGTATAGCGCGGCGGCATAAGCCCCGGCGACGCCGTTGCCGCAATCGATCGCAATCCGCATCGGACGGGCGAGTTTGATATCACCGCCGATGCGCTCGATGTACGCCTCGCCGATGACCTTGCTGTCGAATTTCCCGGCGCCCGGGAGAAAATTGTTCGATTCGCAGCGCTCACGCAAATGCTGAATATCGTCGCCGGCGAGCGTAACACCGGCAATGACCATCTTGAGGCCGTTGTACTCCGGGGGATTGTGACTGCCGGTGACCATGACCGCGCTGCCACAGCCGAAATGGTGAGCCGCGAAGTACCCCATCGGCGTTGCGACCATCCCGAGATCGATCACATCGACCCCGGCGGCCTGAATGCCGCGCGCCAACGCCTCGGCGAGCTCGGGGCCGGACAGCCGTCCGTCCCGGCCAATCGCGATGGTGACGCTTCGCGAACCACCGCTGCGCTCGCGTGCGAGGGTGCCAAGACCCTGGCCGATCCGCGAGACCACGGCCG
>JANMUI010000703.1:0-2466 GCA_031391405.1 Betaproteobacteria bacterium | reverse complement strand
AGCGCTGTCGGGATATGGCAAGTCGTGATTCTCGTCGCCACGCTGCAATCAGTTACTTGAATCGATACACCACGATCTTGTCCGCGGCGGATTCTGGCGTCCACACTTCCCCTTTTCGTCCGTGGATCTGCCGCACATTGGCGGTATGGGTGGACGACGCAAAGGTCTCGAATTTTTCCGTCGCCGGGTCGAATCGCAGCATCACCTGCGCGGCCCAGTTCGATACCCATACCTTGTCCGTCTCATCAACATAGACGGCGTACACGCGAGGCCGCTCGCCTGGTGCTTTCCACGCCCTCCATTCGCCCGAGCTTGGAATGAACCGCGATAGCTGGCCTGAATTCCATTCCGCGACCCAGATCGTTCCTTTCGAATCGGACCAGACGCAACGGGCGCCTTGTCCTTTCGTGGGCGGTTCGATCACGGTGACTTGATGCGTCTTTGCGTCGATGCGTCCCACATAGGAGCCTGCCAGCGACGCGAAGTACACGACCCCATCGGGTGTGGCGTGGATGCCATAGGGGCCGCGTCCCTTCGGTGCATCGAACACTTTCAAATCACCGGAGGCGGGATCGAGCCGACCGTAGATGCCCGACTGCCCGGTAAACCAGTGGATGCCCGACTTATCGAAGATCGCGGTATTGAGATTCGTATAGCCGCTCTTTTCCGGGAGCGGCCATTTCTTGACCTCGTTGGTCTTCGGGTCGACGCGCACGATTGCGTTCTGGCCGCCATCGGTGAGCCATGGCGCGCCGTCTGCACCCGCGATGACGCCATGCGGTGCCGACTTCGGACCGAGCGCGACGACGTCGACCTTTCCCGTCTTCGGGTCGAGCCTGCCGAGATGCCCGCTATGTTGAAACGCGATCCACACCGGACCGTCGGGCTCCGCGCTCGCCCAAACGTCGTGCGCGAAATGGCGTGATGGCAACGGATATTCCTGAGCGGTCACTTGCGCGATGCTGGGTGAAGCGAAGAACAGCAGGACGAGAAGACAGCGGATCATCGTGGGCCTCGACGTTTGCGCGGATGCACGGCATTCTACGGCTGCAATCCTCATCCGACAGGGCCCTTGCCGCGCCCATTCCCATTGCCTATGCTGCGACCATCGGCGCATGGCGCTCGGCGATCGATCACCGGGAGACCTGATAAGTGACCTGGCTCAGCCAAACGTTCCGCACCCAACAATCCGTTCGGGCTGAGCTCGTCGAAGCCCGCGTGCACGTGCTGCTTGCCGCTGCGATGCTCGCGATGCCGATGTCGAGCGCGCTCGCCCAAGCGCAGAGTTATCCCAACAAGGCGATTCGCGTCATCGTCCCATTTACGCCGGGTGACACCGCCGACGTACTCGCGCGCCCGATCGGTCCGAAAATGTCCGAGCGCATGAGCCAGCAGGTGATTGTCGAGAGCCGTGCCGGCGCGAGCGGACAGATCGGCATCGGCGCGTTCACTACCTTCGCCCCGCAGGTGAATGCCGGCAAGATACGGCTGCTCGGCATTACTAATCCCACGCGCGTGACACTCAATCCCGCATTGCCATTGGTTGCCGAGGCCGTGCCAGGCTATGACTCGCGAGATCGGGTTTCAGGCGCAGTAGGTCGTTCGGGCTCGATGCGACCTTCGCATCACCGTTGACCAGACAGGGAGTAAAAACATGCCAGACCTGCCATCCGAGACAACCGGGGCCAGCGGCACAGTTATCTCGGGCGATCGCGCCGTCGCCGTGGGCGCGAATAACTACGGCACGATCAACACCGGGGTCATCGTCAACATTCACGGCGATGACATCGAGAAGAACCGCCAGATCGCGCGGTCAGTGCTCGCCGCCACCCTGCTGGCGCCGCCGGTCGATCCCAAACGCAAGAAAGCCATCACCGGATATTACCGGGCGATTGCGAGAACGCTGGGCGAAGCGGCCGAGCACCTGCGTCGGGGCGTAGTTCCGCATGGCACGTGCGGCGAAATGTTGGGCTACGCGCACCAGCTTCCCGCCGAAATCGGCGACGTGATTGGCCAGGAGCAGGCTGCGGCCTTGTCACAAAAGCTGATGGAGTCGTACCGAGTCGAAAGCTTCGGTCATCAGTTCATGCATCTGCCGCAGGCTGAGCGAGACGCGAAGTTCGGAGTGCTGGACGAAGCCGCCGGGTACTTCCGGGCTGCGGCGCGCTCGCTGCAGGTGCGTCGATAAGAGCGCCAATACCGTGACGCAAGCATCCGGCACGAGCCTCGATCAGCTCAAGCGTGCGCTCGACGCGGGCCTGATCGATCGGGCGACGTTTGATGCAGCGGCCGGAGGGATCAGCGCGCAATTGGCAGGCGCTGGCGCCATTGCCCAGGGGCCGGGCGCGCTTGCGGCCGGCGCCGGAGGCGTGGGTGTCGCACGCGACAACTACGGCGACATCAACACCGGCCTCATGATCCAGATCGGGTCCAAGCCCGGCGCGAGCAAGGAGGACCTGCGCCGCG
>JANMUI010000690.1:0-5861 GCA_031391405.1 Betaproteobacteria bacterium | reverse complement strand
CCCCGAAGGAACAAGGGAGCCCGCCCCCTTGTTGATCCCCTTCATTGCGGAGTTTCGTTGCTAATTAACTTTCACCTGGTCGCAATCACCCGGAGTAGACAGCATGAACACACCAACAATCTGGCCGTATGTACTTCGACTCTACGGCGTCCCCGAATTCGGTCCGGCGGGCATCGCCTTGCAGGACAGCGTCGGCGCTGACGTCGATATCCTCTTGTATCTATGCTTTCTTGCCGATCGTTCGCGCCAGGCCAGCAAGGACGATGCTGCCCGCATCGATGCAGGGATCAAGGCGTGGCGCGAGAACGTCGTCAAGCCGGTCCGCGCATTGCGCCGTCAATTGAAGGATGGCATTGCACCCGTTCCGCTCGGGGTGAGTGACCCGATCCGCAACATCGTGAAGAACATCGAGCTCGACGTCGAGCGCATCCAGCTCGAGGCGCTCGAACGCGAATTTCCGGTCGAATCGATGGCCGCCTCGAAGCTTGATCGACAAGCGCTCGCGCACGAGAACGTGATGGCCTATGCGGCGTACCTCGGCGGATTTCCGGATCAACCCGTGGCGGCATTGCTCGGGGCCTTTGCGCGCCTTAAATCCGAGTAACGACCCGAATGGCACTTATTTAATGTGCGCTGTTCAAGCCTCCGTTATTCGCTTAAAGAAGTGCAATTCAGTAACAACCCCGGTTTCCCGCGCGGTCGATACGATTGCCGACCGTTGCCGGATTCATCGTGAGCGAAAAATATCGATCGATCGGGCGAGCATCCGCGGGCATCCGAGTGACGTAAAAGCAGGCATCGACACGACACACATGACGGCACTTGTCGATGGAATCGAAAACCCCCTGCAACGACACTTGGAAAGGAAACACCATGAAACGCACACTGATCGCGCTCGTCCTCGCGGGCGTCGCCGGATCCGCCTCCGCCAACACCGGCTTCTGGTCCTTCGACGAAGCCTACTGGAAGCAACCGCAATCGCTCACGTTCCAGTCGACGCTCGCAACCGCGATTCCGAGCGCAGGCAAGACCCCCTACAGCTTCCTCACCGACTACAGCAACTAAATCGACAAGCTATCCCGAATTCCCTTTCGGCTTCACGGCCGGAGGTTGATGCGGGGGGGCCGGGCACCGGAAACGGCGCCCGGCCTTTTTCATGGCGCCGCATGGATGGCGAACGAAAGATTCGTCATGGATTGCATCCGAGCGCCGCGCCCGACCGTATATTGATCTCATGTTCCTCCCCCGTTTCCGGCGCATGGCTGGAAATGATTGATCGACCGCGCCTCCCCGCGCGGTCTTTTTTTATTTCCGCGTCGCGCTTTCAGGCTGATCGGAAATCCCAAGGCACGAACGGGCGAACGCCACCGCCACCATGAATCGGTAGTTCGCGTTCACATCCTTGGCGAAACCGTGGCCTTCGTCCTTCGCGATGACCGACCAGACGGTTGCGCCGTTCTTGCGCGCGGCGCCGATGATCGATTCGGCCTCCGAGAGCGGCACCCGTGGATCGTTGGCGCCGTGAATCACCAATAGCGGTTTGCGGATGCGGTCTGCCCGCCCCAACGGTGAGATCGATTCGAGAAATGTTCGCATCGACGGATCGCGCTCATCCCCGTACTCGATTCTGCGCAGATCGCGCCGATAGCTTTCGGTGCGTTCGAGAAAGCTCGCGAAATTGGCGATGCTGACCTCGTCGATCGCGCAGGCGATCCGGTCGCTGAACAGCGTTGCCAGAGCGAGGCTCAGGTAGCCGCCATAACTTGCGCCGGATACCAGTACGCGATGGCCGTCCAGCCGTGGATGTTGGGCGATGAAATCGAGCGCCGCCGCCGCGTCCTTCACCGAATCTTCGCGCCGGCGGCCATCGTCGAGGGTGAGAAACGATTTCCCATAACCGCTCGAACCACGCACGTTCGGAAACAGCAGTGCGACACCTTCTTCATTGATCCAATAGTTGAGGCGGCCGATAAATCCTGGCCGTGATTGACCTTCCGGGCCGCCATGAAGAATCATCTTCACCGGCCGTGTGCCGGCATGACGTGCCGGTGGCAGGTAGAGATAACCTGAGATGGGAAGATCGTCGAAGCTTTTCCAGCGCACCAGATCAGGCACCACAAATTCATCCGAAACGATGGCACCAAGCTTTGCGGCGCTCCATCGCGTGAGGAGACCCTTTTCGACATCGAGCGCGTAGGCGGCCAGCGGATCGCGCGCGGCGCTGAAGTTGATCCCAAGCGTTCGATGATCGTTTCGCCAAACCAATCGGCTGATGATGCCGCGTGGCATCGCAGGAACCAAGATTGGTTTTCCACTTTCGAGATCGAGCAGATGCAGCACGCTCGTACCGTCTTCGTTGGTGCGATAGGCGAGACGCTTGCCGTCATCGGAAAGGGCAAGCCCATCGATCGACCAGAGGTGTTCGGCAAGCACGGATTCATCCCGCGTCGCAGGATCGATACTCACCAAGCGCGTGAGCTCGGCGCCGCGGTTGGTCAGCGCCACGATGCGCCGGCCGGTGGGCAAAAATTCAGCGGACCCGT
The DNA here is from genome assembly GCA_031391405.1 of Betaproteobacteria bacterium. GTDB lineage: Bacteria > Pseudomonadota > Gammaproteobacteria > Burkholderiales > SG8-39 > SHXR01. The sequence goes on along the minus strand of JANMUI010000690.1, from coordinate 3,318 downwards.
ATGCGGCAACCTGCTCGTCGCGACGGGCCGTCAAGATCTTCTTGGTGCCCGACTCGATATCGAGTGTCCACAGATACGACTCGACCGCCCCACGAAACTCGCCGATCACGAGCGCCTTCTTATCCGGTGCGATGCTTTGCACCGACCAACCGATGCCCGGCAATCGCGCGATCAATCGATCGGAGTCTGCGCGCGCCGGGTCGATCGATCGTACCTCGGTGAGCAACTCCGGTGGGCGTCCGGGCGCGGTCAGCCGAAAAACCTGCGATGAGCGCGCGGCCCGCTGCAGGATGAGCAGTTCGTCCCGTTGGGGATGCCAGTTCATCAAGCGCTGGCCGCGAAACGCCATGTAGGCGGTCATCCGTTGCTCGAGTGCGCGCTCGATTGGCGGTGTACCCGAGAGGGGAAGACTCGGCGGCGGCACGACGATGCTCCCGGTTGCATGAGCGGCACCGAGCGCGAACGACAAACTGAAAGCAGCAAGCATCTGAAGAACAACTTGCCGACTCGGTATCATTGAATGTCCGGCCCTGCGATAAAAGGAATCAACGATGACCGACACCCTCGCGATTGAACATCGCGGTCGCCTTGCGATCGTGCGCATGAATCGCCCCGAACGCCGCAACGCGTTATCGATCGACGCGATGCTCGAGCTGACGCGATGCGCGAATGACCTCGCGCTGGAAACCGCGATCGACGTGGTGATTCTGACCGGCACGACGCAATGGTTCTCCGCTGGAGCGGACCTGAAGGATACGGCGCGATGGGAGGCCTTGTCCAAGCCGCTGGTCGAGGCCCGGAACATCGCCGGCGTCGGCTATCGAATGGCGCGTGCCTGGGAGGAGGTGCCGCAGATCACCATCGCTGCCATCGAGGGCTACGCGATCGGAGGGGGCATCGCATTGGCGCTCGCTTGTGATTGGCGCATCGCCGCCGAGGACGCGTTTATCAGCCTGCCGGAGATCGGGCTCGGCATTCCCCTTACATGGGGAACGCTCGCGCGGCTCGTAGCGCTCGCAGGCCCCGCCACTGCCAAGCGCCTCACCATTCTCTGCGAGCGCATCGAAGCGGGGGAAGCGAAGTCGATGGGACTCCTCGATTACCTCGCGCCAAAGGGCGCTGCATTCGAGAAGGCAATTGCGGTGGCGGATCAGGTCCTCGACAAACCGCGCGCCGTCGTGCGAATGAGCAAGGAGACGATCAACGCGACCGCGTTCACCTTGGCCCATCTGGCCTCGCACGCGGCTGCCGACCAGTTCACCCTTGCGGCGACGAGCGAAGAATCCCGCGATGCGAGGGCACGTTTCGGAAAACGCTAAGAGGCGGACGAAGAACTGGCTCTGTGCGGCACCGGATGGTGCATCCGCGGGTTCAACGTGCGATTCCCCGTGCTCATGCCGCGGAGTTCATTCGTGGGCGGTGTGCGGAGGGTAGGACTGATCGCTTCAGCTTTTGAGTCCCCGTGCTCTTGGCGCAGGGATGATGATGCTCAGCGCGGTGCGCGCGGATGCTCCGTTATGGGGGATTGCATCGGTGCCGCGTCGATATGTAACGGCTTGGGCGGCTGTGCGATCGAATGATAGGCGGGCTGTCTGCGTTCGGGCGTGCCGATGTTCGTGTTGATTTGAAGCACGGGTGCGGGATGCGTTATCGGTGCCAACACGGGTGCCGGCTGAATCGCATTGCGCATCGGCTGAACCATGCCGGTCGGGGGATCGGCGCCGGCCCATGCCGAAGCGCAGCTCAGGACGACGGTGATCGAGAAAGCCCATCGGAATCCAGCTTGCATAGTGCCTCCACAGGAGATCGGTCCGACCCGCATGTATAAACGCGCGCGTACTTACAAAACGAATGCCGGCGATTCTCGTTGACGCGCGCAGCGTATCGCGCTGCTGTTCGGATCGAATGCCCGCTATTTCGTGCAGGCCCAGACCACCGGTTTGCAGTGCTTTTCGCTGTTGCATTTCTTGAGTGCCCGGGTTTCCGCTTCGTCCCGTGTTATCCCCTGCGAGCTGAACGGACGTTTTTCTCCCTGCACAAGGGCCGCGCAACTATTGCGAAAACCTACCATGACGACGCATCCGGATTGACCGCATTGTGCAAGCGCGGATTCCTTCGCTTGGCGCGCCGACGCGAAATCGAAGCTGAAGCCGAACGCCCCGGATTTCTCATGATAGGCGATTGCACCGTGCGTACCGGCGCGTCCGGCCTTCGAGGGCGGGGTGGCCGCCGCGCAGATCGAAGGCGTTGCAAGGGCGAATCCGATCAACACGGCAAGGAGGACTCGTCGCGTCATGCGTGCTCATTCAATTTGCGATTCCCCGTGGTCTTGCCGCGGGAATCAAACTTGGTGCTTCGTATTGATCGGACTGCATTTTGCGACTTCATTTCCCGCTCGCGCTCTACTACATGGTTGCGCCAAGCATCCACGGCGCGAACTCGTCGTCGCCGTATCCCCAAAGCTCGCTCTTGGATTTCTCTCCTGATGCGGTCTTGAGGATCATCTCGAAAAAGCGCACGCCCGCATCCGCTATCGATTCCTTGCCCTCGATGATCGTGCCGCAATTGATATCCATGTCGTCTTCCTGCTTCTCGAAGAGCGCGGTGTTGGTGGCAAGCTTGAGCGATGGCGACGGTTTGCAGCCGTATGCAGAGCCGCGCCCGGTCGTGAAGCACACCATGTTCGCGCCGCCGGCGACTTGGCCGGTTGCGGAAACCGGATCGAAGCCGGGCGTATCCATGTACACGAAGCCGCGTGCGGTGACCGGCTCGGCGTACTCGACAACCTCCACCAGATTCGTGGTTCCGCCCTTCGCGACCGCGCCGAGCGATTTCTCGAGAATCGTGGTGAGCCCGCCCGCCTTGTTACCCGGCGATGGGTTGTTGTTCATCTCGTTGCCGTTGCGCGCGGTGTACTGCTCCCACCATTTGATTCGGCGCACCAGTTTTTCGCCCACTTCGCGCGATACGGCACGGCGCGTCAGCAGATGCTCGGCACCATAGATCTCGGGCGTTTCCGAGAGAATCGCGGTGCCGCCGTGACGGACCAGCAGATCGACCGCTGCGCCGAGCGCCGGATTCGCGCTGATGCCGGAGTAGCCGTCCGATCCTCCGCATTGCAGGCCGAGCGTAAGGTGGCTTGCCGAAACCGTTTCGCGCGTTACCTTGTTCGCCTCAGGCAGCAGCGCCTTGATGCGATTGACGCCTTCTTCGACGGCCTTGCGCGTACCGCCCTTGTCCTGAATCGTATAGGCATGAAGGAGGTCGTTCCGTTTCAGTCCTTGCGCCGAGAGGAGGTTGTTGATCTGGTTGGCTTCG
>JANMUI010000672.1:0-6892 GCA_031391405.1 Betaproteobacteria bacterium | reverse complement strand
CAGGCGCCCATCTGCGCGACTTCCTTGATCGACCCGAGTCGATCCAAGCGCGCGGTGAGTGAATCCTTGAGGGTGGCCGGAATCGCCAGCGGCGACAACGGGCCGGTGAGCTCGTAGCGATCATCCGTCAGCCGCACGATGCCCAACTCCAACACTGCCTTGCTCAACTCCTCAACAAACAGCGGCACGCCATCGGCGTTGGCAACGACCTGATCGAGCAGCTCAGGCGGCCAGCTCCGGTCACCGCCTATTCTCAGCACCATCTCGCCGGCCTGTCGCCGGGTCAAACGGTTGAGTGAATGGGAGGTGACGTGCCCCAACCCGGCCCACGGCGGCACGTATTCCGGACGATAGGTGACGATCAGCATGGCTGCCATGCGCTGCAGTCGAGGCGCCAGAAGATCGAGCAGTTCCTGTGTCGCTGAATCAATCCAGTGCGCATCCTCGAATACGAGCAACACGGGCCGTTTGCGCGCGAGCGATTCGACAAAATCCAGCCAAGCAGAGAGAGTGAGCTCCTTTTGTTTTTGCGGGGGAAAATCGAGCGATGCGTAGCGCTCGGTGGGCAGCGACAGCAACGCGGCGAACAAGCCGGCGGCTTGCTCGGTCTGCGCCGTACCTTGCGCAAGCAACTGCTCGAGCCGATCCAGTTTTTGCTCGGCGCTGTCGTCACGTTGCAGCCCCGCGGCACGCTCCAACTGTTCGATGACTGGATACAGCGGTGAACCGGCGTGATAGGGCGAACATTGATAGCGCAACGCCAGATGATCCACCGCATGCAGTTGCTCGCGCAATCGATGCGTAAGCCTCGACTTGCCGATACCTGCTTCGCCGCAAAGCAACAGGAGTTGTCCTTCTGCCTCGGTGGCGAGGCGCCAGCGGGCGAGCAGCAGACTCATCTCCTCGTCTCGACCGATCAGCGGGGTCAACGTAGCGGGGCTATGCAACGCTTCAAAGCGCCCTTCGGTGCGGGCCAATCCTCGTACTACGAAGATGCGGACCGGCTCGCTGATGCCTTTCAATCGCCGTTCACCAAGCTCGACCAACTCGAAGTTCTGGCCAATCAGGCGGCGTGTCGTGGGTGAGATGATTATTTCGTCAGCGGCAGCGAGACTCTGCAGTCGCGCGGCGAGGTTCGGCGTGGCACCAATGGCGAGTCTGGCCTCCACGGCCTCGCCTGCTTCCTGCCCAACCACCACAGGGCCGGTGGCAATCCCGATGTGCACCGACAGCGACTGCGAACCAGGTACGGCTTTGACTGCGCAAACCAGATCCAGCGCGGTGCGCACGGCGCGCTCCGCATCGTCCTCGTGCGCCCGGGGCCAGCCAAAGTAGTTGAGAATCCCATCGCCCACATAGCGCGCGATGTGCCCGTCGTAGCGCGCGATCCCCGCGGCGCAGGTGGCACGGAATCGCTGGATCAACGCACGCAATTCTTCCGGGTCCAGTTGTTCGGACAGCGCAACCGATCCGACCAGGTCGCAGAACATCACGGTGAGCTGGCGACGTTCGGCGCCGGTGGGCAGGGTCTCCCCGCTCGCGCCGGTGGTAGGAGCGAGCGCGTCGAGTTGCGCTACGGCCGCAAGAAATTTCTTCCTATGCCCGAGACTCAAGCTCAATTCGCGCAGGTCCGCCTCGGAGAGTCGGCGAATCACGGAGAAATCGATATCGCTATCGCGAAACGTCGACGCGTAGCGCTCGAGCCCGTGTTCGTGAAGCCACTCGGCGAACGACTTCATCGGTGCTGCCCCTTACCAACGCTTCGGTAGGCGCTGGCGAATCACCATAGCGTTGTTCTCGATGGCGATGTAGCCGCCGTCGCGCAAGTCGGTGAGGATGCGCGACACCGTTTCGCGCGAAGTGCCAACGCGCTTGGCGATCTCTTGTTGCGACGCCTGACCGGATACCACCAGTCGTCCCGCATCGTCGACTGCATGATCGAGCAGAAAGCGCGCCACGCGCCCATAGACATCGAGCAGCGCAAGGTTGCCGACGGTCCGCGTCAGGTGGCGCGCACGACGGATCAACGAGACAGTGAATTGAAACGCCATCTCCGGGTGTTGCGCCAGGAAGTGCTTGAATTCCTCGCGCTCGATCACGACGAGCTTCGATGGCTCCGTGGTCATGACCGAGGCCGAACGCGGTTCTCCGTCCAATGCCATTTCACCGAAGTATTGGCGCGGATCCAGCACGTCGACAATGATTTCCTTGCCGTCACTATCGGCGAGATACACTTTCAGCCGCCCCGAAAGCAGAAGATAAATCTGATCGGTCCGATCGCCCTCTTGCACCAGGATGGCGTTCTTCGGGTAGCTGCGCGTCGTACCCAACGCCGCCAGCGCGTCGATGTAACTGTCGTCCGGTTGATTGCCTTGCATGTCCGTGGCGGCCTCTGCGGTACACGGAAGTATCGTAGCATCCCGGGCGCGGGCGGAACCATCGGCATGGCGTCAGTTGCTCAGTCAGAGCCGGACGGTTACACCTTTCTCGTCCACTCGAATTCGTTCACCGTGGTCCCCGCGACCTACTCGAAACTTTCCTTCGATACCGCTCGCGATTTCGTCGGGGTGATGCCGATTGCCGCATTGCCGATGGCCTTGGTCGTGGCGCCCGCCAAGGGATACAGAACCCTCGCCGACCTCGTCACCGCAGGCAAAGCAAAGCCCGGCGCGATGACTTACGCGTCCGCCGGGGCTGGTGGCGCGACGCATCTTGGCGCCGAGCGATTCCGGATGGCCGCCGGATTCGAGGGCGTCCACGTTCCATACAAAGGGTCGGCCGAGGCGCTGACCGATGTCATGACGGCGCGCGTTGACTACTACTTCAGTCCGATCGGACTTGCGCTACCGCAGATCAAGGCCGGAAAACTCGCGGCGCTTGCGGTGAGCAGCTCGAATCGTTCATCGGGACTGCCGGATGTTCCAACGACGCTTGAATCCGGATTACCGAATTCCGATTACAACGTCTGGGTTGGTCTCATGGCACTCGCCAAAACGCCACGGCCAATCGTGCAGCGCTTGCACGAAGAATTGGTCAAAGCGATTCAATCCAATGAAGTGCAGGACTCTTTCAAGGCCCTGGTTGCCGAGCCGATGATCATGTCCGTTGATCAGTTTGATGCCTTGCTGAAAAGCGAGTTCTCGATGAATGCCGCGTTGGTGAAGGCCGCGGGGGTGACGGTGAATTGATGCTAGCGCTCCGCTCGCAACCGCCGCAGGACATGGCGCTGCCAAGCGACGGCGAACACGAGAACCGCGAAGGACGCGCCCGCGATCGTCGACACGGTGAGGGCAAAGGCAGGAAGCGTACCAAGACGAAGCGCATGGGTGGATTCGAGATAGGGTGCGAGCGCGATGACTCCGTTTACTGCCGCAGTGGCAAAGATCGACATCCACACCAGCACCTTCGTGCGTGCGGAAAGCCGCAAGCGGTGCTCGATGTGAGACGGCGAGGCTCGCCTTAGCCAGCGCCAAGCCCACCAGACGATAAGCGCGAGCCCGATACCCGAGCTCGCATGCTGGAGGAGGCTGTACACATAAAGATCCAATCCTTGCACGGATACGACATAGCCTCGCAGCGTAGGAAATAGGGCAACGCCCCAGCCTCCCCGGTGCGTGAATGCATCCCAGACGATGTGGGTCCCGGCGCCGATTGCTATGGCCCCCAACACATCGATGCACCGAGCGGTGGGCAGCGTGTGGGGTTCTCCGGCGATGCGATTGACGCGCGCCGCGATCCACGCCGGGAGCAATGCGAACACCGCATGCTTGACGAGTAAGTGATAGAGCAAGTAGGTCGCAACGCCCATCGGCAGGCAGAACCAGACCAAGCCCCAGGCACCGTGCGTTGAGACGCGACCGATGTCGATCGGGAGGAAGTAGTGCAGATCGGGGCTCATGCTGCCGATTGCGAGCGCGGATAAGATTCGGAATCGTCCGAGGCCCGGATAGAGCGGCACGACAGCGGCGATATGTGATGCGGTGAAAGGCATGAACGATCATCCTGTTCATTCGTTTGAACGGCGTGATTCTCGGACTGAATTCGGGCGAATTTCGGACTTCAACATGGAAATCTCGAGCCCGAATGCACTGGACTGAATCGTGTCCGCCGTTCGCTGGGTGGCCGGGTCCAGGCCTGCGCAGGCAAATCCGACTATGCTTCGGATTGACTGAACAAGGGTGCTCGCCCCGAATAGCACTTAGTTAAAGCGAATTAGAGGATTTACCGTTCGCCCTGAGCCTGTCGACGGGTGAATGCCGGAGCGTCCGTGAGCGGAAGATCGCCCCGCCCTTGACAAACCTGCGTTACCCTTCGACAAGCCTGCGTTACCCTTCGACGGGCTCAGGGCGAACGGAGGCTTGAGCAGCGCACGTCAATCCGCCTAAGTAAGTGCTATTCGGGGCGAGCCCCGAATAGCACTTACTTGAGCCAACTGCGTTGAGGCAACTGAACGATTGACCAGCCGCCCTCGCACTCGAGGACAAAATAAATAGCGTTCACGTTCTGTGTCGTTTGATTAGGCTCAGGACGAATGGAGGCTTCCTTCATTGCGAGCCGTGGCAATTTGGCGAATCGGCGTTCAGCGCGACGGCATCGAAATGCAATCTTCCCAACCAAAACACAACCCCAACATGAAAATCTGCCACTACAACAATCATCAGGCCGGCGTGGTCGCGGGCGACGCGGTCTATCCCCTCGGCGATGCGCTAATCAAGGCGGGCCACGTCCGCGATGGCTACACGATGGTCGACATTATTGATGCGCTGGCCAATCGCCCGGGCGCGATCGACGTCGCACGCGATGTCCAGAAAACCGGCAAGCCCATCCCGCTTGCCTCGGTCAAGTTGCTCGCGCCGATCACCAATCCGCCGACGATCTGGTGTGCCGCGGCGAACTACAAGGCGCATCAGGAGGAGATGAAAGCGCGCGTGCAATCGGTCGATCGCTCCGACCTCACGAAGGACGATCTGATGGCCGAGTTTTTCATCAAGCCGGTGAGCTCGATCATTGGTCCGAACGGCACGGTCGTGCTACCGAAGGTGTCGAAGCATGTCGACTTTGAATGCGAAGTGTGCGCGGTGATCGGCAAGACGACGCGCAAGGTCACCGAAGCGGACGCGCTGAATTACGTGTTCGGCTACACGATCCTCTGGGACTTCAGCCAGCGCGATCCCTGGGGCATCGGCAAACAGAACACGCGCAACATCCGCAAAGGCTTCGATACCTTTACCGGTCTAGGACCGTAGATCGTCACCGCGGACGAGATTCCCAACCCGCACGATCTCAAGTTCCAGGTCGAGCAGAACGGCAAGGTCGTCATGACGGCCTGGTCGGGCGACATGATCTGCAATCTTCATGATCACATTCGCTTTCTGTCGGAGTGCTTGACCTTGAGCCCGGGAACGCTGATCACGACCGGTACGCCCGCCGGCGTGCAGCGGCTGGCCCATGGGGATCAATTGAAGGGAGCGATGGAGCGGATCGGCGAAATGTCGGTGAGCGTGGTGGCAGAGGAATCTACGCGGCCGACCGCGTAGATTCCTGGTGGCTGACTCGAAAGCCAGCGCACAACTGCAACGGCAAGCGATCATTCCGACGCGACACCCACCGCATCGGCGAGGAACCGATCGACGAACCAATCTCGTCCACTTAAAGATTCTGCGCGGTCTGCCGCGCAGAATCTTACCCCCGCCTCACCCATCCGTACCGCGTGTTGCTCGAGTGCCCGCCCGCCTCCAGATAATCCGACCGTAGATCCGCGAGCTTGTCTTGCGGAACGATGAATCGGTTCTCGAAGGCGCCGCGATCCGCGCCGGGCTTGGCGAATCCCGGAAATTCCAGAACCGTCTTGAGGCGATCCGGAACTCTTGCCATGTAGTCTTTCGGTATGGGCTTGTATGGGCTGTCGGCGCTCACTCGGCCATCAACCGGCAGTTTGTACAGGTTCGCCGAGTTGATCCCCATGATGCGGCGCTTGTCCTGCGCGGTAAGTCGCGGATAGCCGTACTTCTTCGCCATGTCTTCCGGGATCTGGAAGCGCCAGAACGCCTCGATCTGCCATTGCGGCGCGCCGTACCACAGTGAGTCCGAGCCGAAGACGATGCGCTCCGAACCGAAATACTTCATCAATTGCCCGAGCATATGCGCGCACAGATTCGGGAACGTGATCGCGCACGATGCGAATGTCGTACCGATCTCGGCGTAGACGTTTTTCAACGGCGCCGAGAGCTGCGCGAACTGGGTGAGCCACCGGATATCCGGAACGCCATCCCGCAATTTTCCAGAACGGATCGCCTGCATCGATTCGGTATTGAAGAAGCGCGGGCCGAAACACGCATGATAGATGATGAAGTTGAATTCCGGCCAATCACGCGCGGCCTTTGGAATGTCGATCGGATTGCCCTGCTCCGGAGTGTCCGGTGCGACCGGTGCGAGACCCTTGTGGATGCAGATGTTGAAGAAGCCGGGGTGCGCCTTCAACTCGTTGCGGTTCTTCTTGATGAGCTCATACATCGGGTAGGCGACCTGCTCGTCATCCAGCCGCCATTGCTTCATCGGACTTGCCGGATCATCGTCCATCTTCGCGGTATAGGCGATGTTGTAGCCCTTCCACGAATCCGGATGGAACTGGTCGATCTGCTGCTGGATGAACCCGAGATTCTGCTTGCCAGGGAACATCTGCCCATGCGCGAGCAATCGTGTGGAGCCGGCAATGTTATTGACGAAATCGCGCACAGCAGCCGTTTGATAACCGGTGAGGTTCATCGCAGTCAGCGACTCATCGACGCTCCGCGGAATGCGTGGCTTGTCCTCGCCTGGTGCTTGAAACAGGCCGAGCGGGGCGTTGCTCAGAATCGCCACCGATACCTGACTATCAAGATAGACATCCTTT
>JANMUI010000665.1:0-17177 GCA_031391405.1 Betaproteobacteria bacterium | reverse complement strand
GATTTCTGGGCGAGCACCAGCAACAAGCAGCTCAACTTCCTTCAGCACATCTTTACCATCCTCAAGCAGCATGGCCGTGCGGCAGTGGTGTTGCCGGACAACGTGCTGTTTGAAGGCGGCGCGGGTGAAACTATCCGGCGCGAATTGCTCAAGCAGGCGGACGTGCACACGTTGCTGCGCCTGCCCACCGGTATCTTCTATGCGCAAGGCGTGAAGGCGAACGTGCTGTTCTTCGATCGCAAGCCCGCTGCGGAGGCGCCGTGGACGCAGAAGCTCTGGATCTACGACCTGCGCACGAACCTGCATTTCACGCTCAAGGAGAACACCCTCAAGCGCAGCGACGTCGACGACTTCGTCGCCTGCTACCACCCGAAGAATCGTACCGATCGCAAAGAGAGTGAGCGCTTCAAGAGTTTCGCCTACGAGGAGCTTGCCAAACGCGACAAGGTGAACCTTGACATCTTCTGGCTCAAGGATGACGCGCTGGAAGAATCAGCGAATCTCCCCTCGCCCGAATTAATCGCTGCCGACATCACTGCTGACTTGGCAGCGGCGTTGGAGCAGTTCGCGACGATTGCGGAGGATCTCAATGGCTCGCAAGACAAGGCGTTGTCGTCGTGAGGAAGGCACGGCTGGCGTCGCCGCGACCCTTGTGCATCGTTATTGCGGGTCCGAACGGCTCCGGCAAGACGACGTTTGCCCGCGACTTTCTACCGAAAGAAGCGGGGCTTGTACATTTCGTGAACGCGGATCTTATCGCGAGCGGACTGAGTCCGCTCAAACCCGACGATGCAGCCATAGCCGCGGGGAGGGTTTTTCTTTCTGAACTGGATCGTCTCACCCGCGCCCGCGAGAGCTTTGCGTTCGAAAGTACGTTGAGCGGCATTGGTTATGCAGCTCGCCTCCGCAATATGAAGAGAGCGGGCTATCGCATCGAGATTGCGTACTTGAAGATCGGGTCGCCGCAGCTCGCGTTGCGAAGGATTTCCGCTCGCGTGAAGCAGGGCGGGCATAATGTTCCTCGAGCCGATGTGCTCCGCCGATTCAAGCGGAGTTGGACGAATTTCGTAAGCGTATATCGACCTTTGGCCGATCGATGGTCCGTGTACGATAATTCGGGTACAACCGCAATACTCTTGGAACGTGGTCCATGACAGCCAAAGCACGCAAACCAAAGCACGATGACTTTTCGCGCGCCGTCGGCCGCTCGCTCCGCCGCGCCGCCAAGGAGGCCCGCAAGATGGCCCGCATGCACGGCACGCCGGTCTACGTCATGAAGGACGGCAAGGTGTTGGCGGAAAAGCCTTAGATGAGCGGGGCCGGGGCAGCGATGCATTCAAATGCCCGCAACGCATCTTTGAGGACGGCGTAATCGCCGTCTGCCCTATTACGCCTCCGACGACGAATCGTCGTAGCCACCCGAATCATCCATGGCGGTGTCATACCGCTCGAGCGCATCGCCGTTATCGACGCTTGCGGCCGGCTCTGGATCATTCGCGAAGCTGTTCGTGAGTAGACCCTCGGATGCGGCCGGGCTGCTTTGCTGCGCGGTGGGTTCCGGGGTGTGCCCGCGATTGCCCATCAGTTGGCTAATCCCCTGGAAGAGAAACGCGCCTCCAACGACGCCCGCTGCGGTGGCCGCCGCGCGCCCCAGAAAACTGCCGCCACCGCCGCCCATTGCCGATGGTGCTGCTTGAGGTGCCGCAGCCATTGATGCGGCGGGTTGGCGCATCGCGCCTGCAAATGCGGGCGCAGCCGCCGCGGCCGGCTTGCGTCCCCACGCGCTTACACCGCTTAGGAAGCCGCCCCCAGCGGCGGCAGGTTGGGCGCGAGTGCCGCGAAGCTCACCCTCGAGTTTCTCGATCTGTAGCTTGGCCTCATCGAGCGCTTGATCGAGTAGGAGGGATCGCTGCACGAGAAGATACGTCGCGTCAGGCTGTTGCGCCGTTGCTTTGGCGATGAGCGTGTCGGCATCAGGATCCTTGATGATGCCCCTCACCTGTGTGAGCTGCGAGAGAAATTCATTGAGCAGCCCGGTTTCCTGCGGAGTCATTGTTCGATTTCCCTTGTGAGTGCGACCATTGTCATCGACCGTGCGCGGGTCGAGAAGTTCATTGATGAATGCTGATAGCAGTCCATGCGCTTGATATGACCCCCCGAATCGAGGATTGAAAGCCTTCCCGATCATCTTCGCACAGACTGACATCCGCCCGCGATTCGCGCCCCGCGTTACTTCTCCGCGACGGCCTTCAGATTGGCCAGACCTGCCTCGAAGTCTTTGCCGACCATGCTGTCTATGTTGATGAATATACCCATGATCTTCGCGACGAATAGCTGCGGGCCGAACATCGACCAGGTGACGTTCGTTGTGTCGTCCTTCGCCTGAATCGTGAACTCAGCGGTGTTGTGGGCTTCGAAGGGTTTCAAGAAATCAAGCTTGATCGCGACGCGTGATGGCGCGGTTGCATCGACGATTTCCATCCGGCCCGTGCCGACTTCATTGTTGCCGTCCCATTGATAGGTGGCGCCCTTCCCCTGGGTTACCACGCCGTATGTCGCCTTCATCGCGGGGTCCTTCTTCGCCCAGGGCGACCAGGCGTTCCAGGACTTGAAATCGTTGATATGCACAAAGATTTTTTCGGGTGGTGCCTTGATGCTCGCGCTGCGTTCGACACGAAACGAATCCGGCCGGGTTGCGGCGTATCCGAGCAATCCGGCGATCACGAGGATCACGATGATGAGGATGGTTTTCAGCATGAGGCCTTCCTTTTGTTAATGCGCCGTTGCCACTTGTTGACACTGCAAGCGGTTCACAATTCCACCATTCGGCGCCGGTCGACGCAGGTGTGGACGCCACCGCTTCATACAGGCCTTTCGCGAAGCCTTCTTTCACTTCCGAATGGGCAAGTGCCTTCGCGAGCACGGGGTTGAGTTTTCCCCGGCGACTGGGGCGCCGCGACCGACCGCTCAAGCCTCCTTGGCCTGCACGTCCTTCTCGAGCGCGAAGGCCTTTTGTACGCTCGCGCGTTTCATCATCCGCTCGCCATGCGCGGCATAGTTGGGAAACGCCGGGATCGGAATATTGAACAGACCAAACCGGCGCCACACCCAGAAGAAATAGGCATCCACCGCGGTCCAGTGGTCGAAGAGCCACTCGCGCCCGGCCAGGATTTCATCGGCGACTTTGAAGTTCTTGATCACTTCTTCGACTGCGAGTTTGCGCACGCTCTCTTCGGTGCCCGGTACGTCGCAGAATCGCTGCGGGCCATTGATTCGCGTAAGCGGCGGATGCATGCCGGCCCCGCAGAATCCCATCAGGGTAAGCGCCTTGATTGAATTCTTCGGATCGGTGGGGAGCAGCTTGGCATCCGGAAAAGATCGCGCCAAAAAACTCAAAATCGCTACATTCTCGGTCAGGATATCGCCGTCGACACTGAGCGCGGGCACCTTTCCTTTTGGATTGACCTTGAGGTATTCAGGCTTTTTCTGTTCACCATTCTTTAGCGACACCGGATGGACGTCGAATTGCGCGCCGGCTTCGTGAAGCGAGATCAACGGAACGAGTGAACAGGCGACGGGTGCATAGTAGAGCGTCAGCTTCATAAGGGACTCCAAGTCGAAGTGGGATGTGAACGCCGCAGTGACAAGCTACGACAGGATTCTCATGGTCGGCGCCGCATTATGCGCGGCTCACTCAGACTGCATCACTTTGCGTAGAGGGCTCGGTGGTCTTCACGCAGTCGAGCTTCGCGCAGGATTCGAAAATCCTCATCGAAACGGGATAGGGCGCAAGGTTGCAGTTGAAACGCTTCGCGTTATAGATCTGCGGCACAAGACAAACGTCGGCCATCGTGAACTGGTCGCCCAGGCAGAACTGGCCTGATCGTTGCTGCGAAACGATGAATGCCTCGAGCCCGCGCATCCCTTCGTCGACCCAATGCGGATACCACTCCTTGTTGATCTTGTCGTCATCCAACGCGAAGGCGCTCTTCAGATACTTGAGCACCCGTACGTTGTTGAGGGGGTGCATTTCACAGCCGATGATCTGCGAGACAGCGCGTACGTACCACTTCTCTTCAATACCCTCGGGCATGAGCGCGGGCGCGGGCTTGAGCTCATCGAGGTACTCGATCATCGCCATCGATTGGGTGAACACCTTGCCGGCGTCATCGATCAGGGCGGGAACGAGTCCCTGCGGATTCACCGACAGGTAATCGGCCCTGGCGTGCTCCATCTTCGGCAGGCTCGTGTAGCGCGCCTCGTAGGGCATGTGCTTGTAGGCGAGCGCGATGCGCAGACGAAATGACGTGGAAGATCGGAAGAAGGTGTAGAGCTGCATGGATCGTCGACTCCAATTCATGGGAACCACAGAGGACACAGGGGACGCAGGGGAAAACAGGTTGATTGATACCTTCGTTGCGCTTGAGGACTCGAGGCACAATTGATCAATCGACACGATTGGAACCCACGACCATCGGTACGCCCGCGAGCGACTACGCTCAAACCGAGGCCGCACACGGCCAAGAAGCCCTTCCTCTGTGTCCCCTGCGTCCTCTGTGGTGAAAAGTCTTCAAGCCGCCTTGTTCAAAATGTGTTCCGGTGTGCTCGACACGATCTTCCCGTAGTCGGGAATGAATTTTCCGCCTTCGATGCAGCTCACGAATGCGGGCTTCATTTCCACCAGCATTTTGCGGATGCGCGCATGCTCTTCGATGTCCGACCATTCTGCGATCAACCAGAAGCGCTGCGGATCCTGTGTGTCTTGCACCAGCACGCCGTCTTTCACCTGCGCGGCGGACTTGTGCATCGGGTTGCTGTCCGAGTAGTCGAACTCGTTGAAGAGCCGGACGAACTCGTCGATCATTCCGGCCTTCACCCGAAAGTCGTAGATGTGGAAAAAATTTCCCTGCGTTGCCAGTGGAATGAGTGCCATTGCCGATCTCCTATCGTGTCTACTTCGCGCCAAATAACCGTTTGATCCGGTCCGCCAGCCAATGCCAGAGCATGCCGCTCACATTCAGCTCGGCAGGTTGGGCTCTCGCAATGGAAACAGGACCCGCGTGCGAGCCTGTCCCAGCGGCCAGTCGGGCATTCAGATTCTCCCCGAACTGGGCCACCATGCGTCCCGCGAATGCCTTGACGATACCCGATCTCGAGAACTGCGCGAGCGGACCCTGGAGGTTGTAATCCATGACGATCGAAACCCGCGTGCGCCGATCGTCGCTCTCGGGTGAGAGTCGATAGGTGATGTCAGCCTTGGCACGCGAGCCGGTGAGCGAGTCGCTGCCGCCGCCGCGAATTCGCCCGAGCATATTTGCTTCGTCGCGCTCGAGCGCGGTCGCGCCATTGAACGCCGCCTTCATCGGACCAAAACGGACGTCGATCCGCCCCTTTGCGCTTTCGGCGGTCGCCTCGTCGATGTGCGCGCCCGGCAGGCAAGCGGCGACCCCCGCGGTGTCGGCGAAGATCTCCCACACCCTGCGGATGGGATGATTGGCGATGAACGCCTCCTCGATACGTTGCCAGCCCGCGCGGGGTCCGGTGTCTTCCCGCTCAGTCTGGACCGGCACGCCGATTGCAGCGGCAGTCGCCGGCGGATCCGCAGGCGTGAACGCTCGCCAGGGCGGGGCGATCGGTTGGGCAATGGGTGCGTTTGCCGCGATTGCGGCGCGCTTGATCGCTGCATCGCTCCCAGTTCGCCGCGCTTGGATCACGCTGTTCACCGCATTCACGATGCCGAGATAGCCCGTGCAGCGGCAAAGGTTGCCGGACAGCTCGACGCGAATCTTACGGTCGTCGGCGTCCGGACATCGCATCACCACATCGCGGGCGGCGATCAGCATGCCTGGCGTGCAGAAACCGCATTGCAGCGCATGCTCGCGGGTGAACGCGGCACGCAGATCCTTCATGATCGCGTCGTCTTCGAAGCCCTCGATCGTGCGCACGTCACGGCCCTCGCACGCCACGGTAAAGGCAATGCAGGATCTGGCCGGTTGCCCGTCGATCAGTACCGTGCAGGCGCCGCACACGCCATGTTCGCAGCCAAGATGTGTACCGGTCAGGCGCGAGGTATCCCGAAGATAGTCGGCCAGATGCAGGCGCGGCTCCACCAGCGCTTCGGTACGCTCGCCGTTCAACATGAACGCGACCTGGTTCATGATGAAAAAGCCTGCTGAACCGCGCGCATCGTCGCGGTGACGTGCATCTTGCGGGCGACCGCGTCGAGCTCGGGGACTGCTGCGGCGATCGCCCGATCGATGGCGCTGGTGCTCAATGCAGCGGCGCCTTGCTGGGCGATGCCTCGTGCGAGCCCATCGAGTGGTTTCGGTGCGCCGCTTAGGGCGCCGACGAAAATGCGGGCCGAGCGTCGATCCGGATCGAATACGGCCATTGCGGCCGCTTCAGGAAATTCACCGGTCCGCTTACAGAACTTGTAGCTGCCCCAACGCGCGTTGGCCGAGAGCTCGGGCACGACGATCGCATCGATCATTTCATCGTCGGCAAGCTCGGTGGTAAATGCTGCAATCATGAATCGGCTCGCGGGAATCGAGCGCTGTCCGCCCGGCCCGCTGACGATCACCACTGCATCGAGAGCGGCCAGCGCAAGGGGCCAATCGGCCGCCGGATCGGCGTGCGCCATGCTTCCACCGATCGTGCCGCGGTTGCGGATGGTGCGATAGGCGATGTCACTCGCCACGGCGCTCAGCATGCGGTTGCGCGCCAGCACGGCACCTGCGTCTTCGATCTCGGCATGCGTGACGGCAGCACCGATCCGAATCGACCCATTCGCCGCATCGATCGCGCGAAGGGATGCGATGCGCGATACGTCCACGAGCAGCCGCGGCCGCGCCAGACGCAGATTCAGCATCGGCCCGAGCGATTGCCCGCCCGCCAGCAGCTTGCCTTCGCCCTTGGCGTCGGCGAGCGCCCGGATCGCGGCGCCCACGTCGACCGGGCGCGTGTAATCGAACATGGCTGCTTTCATTGTCTATCGAGATTAGCAACGAAACTGTGCTTCGGCGGGGATTTACAAGGGGGCTTGGCTCCCTTGTTCCTTCGGAGGATATACAAGGGGGTCTTTCTCCCCTTGTTCGTACGAAATCTTTGGGTGATTGGCCATGATTCGAAGCGCAGCGGAGGATCATTGCTCATCACGTTTGCTCATGCCACTTTGCGCTGCGGTGTTGCCTGTCTTGCGCGCTCGATGGCTTCCAGCATCTTGCGCGCGGTGAGCGGTGTTTCGTTGACCTCGACACCGAGATCCTTCAGCGCATCGTTCACGCCGTTGAAGATCACCGCGGGCGGCGCGATCGCTCCGCCTTCGCCCATGCCCTTGATCCCGAACAACGTATAGGGTGATGGCGACTCCGTGTGGAAAATGCGAATGGCCGGAACCTCGGTCGCACCGGGAAGCGTGTAGTCCATGAAGGTGGAAGCAAGGGGCTGGCCATTGGCGTCATAGGGCGACTCTTCATACATCGCCGTGCCGATCCCCTGTGCGACGCCGCCTAACGTTTGGCCCTCCACCACCATCGGATTCACGAGCGTTCCGCAGTCCTCGACGATCACATAATCGAGGATCTCAATCGCACCCAGCTCCGGATCAACCGCGATCACCGCCCCGTGCGAGGCATAGGTGAACGCGCCGGTATCGACCGTTGGTTTGTAGCCGACCGTCGCTTCCAGCCCGTCGCGATCGACATCTACCGGCAAACGCTCCGGACGCAGATACCAGGCGGTGGCGATGTCCTTCAACGAGACGCGGCCATGCGGGCCGATCACTTCGCTTTTCTCGAAGCGCGCTTCTTCCGGCTTGCACTGGAGCAGATGCGCGCCGATATGGATGTAACGCGGAACAAGCGTCTGGCATGCCCTGCCTACCGCGCCGCCCGCCATCACGATACTGCGCGAGGCGTAGGTACCGGTTGAAAACGGTGTGAGCGCGGTATCGCCGTGCACGACCCGAATACGATCAATCGGGACGCCGACCACTTCATGCGCCACCTGCGCAAGGGTCGTTTCCATCCCTTGTCCGTGCGAGTGCACGCCGACCCGCACCTCGAGTCCGCCATCCGGTGTCGTGCGTACGGTAGCCTGATCAAACCCTGGGATCAGCGGCAGGCCCCATGAAGCAAAGACGCTCGTGCCGTGCGCCGATTGTTCGCAGTAGCTCGCAAAGCCGATGCCGATCAGACGGCCGTCGGGCTCACCTTGCTTCTTGCGTTCCACCCACGCGTCGTAGCCGAGCTTGTCGCGAACCATGGCGAGCGCGCGCGGATAATCGCCGCTGTCGTAGTGCTTGCGGCTCACGTTGTTGTACGGCATCAGTTGCGGTGGCACGAGATTCTCATGGCGAATATCGTACGGATCGCGATCCACCGCGCGAGCGATCGCATCCATCACCAGCTCCATTGCAAAACACACGCCGGTCCGCGCCACGCCGCGATACGGGAGAAAGCCCGGCTTGTTGGTCGCCACACAGTAGGTCTTGCACCGGTAGCCTTTGAACTCGTAGGGTCCTGGCAGGTTACCCATCGCCTGCCCGGGTTCGAGGCCGATCGTGAAGGGCCAGTTCGAGTACGCGCCGCCGTCAATCGTGATCTGCGCATCGAGTGCAAGCAGGCGCCCGCGCTGATCGGCATACGCGGTGACCTGGTAATGATGCTGCCGACAGTTCGCCCCCGCAGTGAGGTGCTCGCGGCGGTCTTCGACATAGCGGAACGGTTTGCGCTGGGTGAGGGCGAGCCATGCCACACAGAGCTCCTCAGGCCACAGCACGCACTTCAATCCGAAGCCGCCACCGACATCGGGCGAGATCACGCGGATCATGCCTTCGTCGATGCCGAGAAACTGCGCGAGCCCGACGCGAATCACATGTGGGGCTTGCGTCGAGGTATAGACCATGAGCTGACCCGCGCGATCATCCCAATGCGCGACGATCGCGCGGCCTTCCATCGGCACCATCGCCTGTCGCGCAAGATTGATTTCGCGGGTGACGACCACCGTGGCCTTTTTTGATTCGACGTCGAAGTTGTTATCGAAGTCGAGCGTGAGGAACAGGTTGTCACTCCAGTCATCATGGACCCGCACGCTCCGATCGAGACGGGCGCGATGCGCATCGACCAGCGCGGGCAGCTCATCGATCTCGATCTCGATTTTCTCGACGATGTCTTCGGCGTCTGCGCGCGTTTTCGCTACGACCATCGCGATAGGCTCGCCGACAAACCGGACCTTGCCACTGGCAAGCGGCGACTGTCCTGAAAGCTTGTACGTCGGCAATGTCGAAGGCGCCACGATGTCCGCGATACCTTCGATGTCGGCGCGGGTGTACACACTCGATTCGAATCCGGCGGGCTTCGTTATGCGGCGCAGCATGCCATGGGCGATCGGGCTCCGCAGGAATGCGACTTCGCGTTGGCCGGGCAGCACGATGTCCGAGACGAAATTGCCGCGCCCATGGAGATGCCGAAAATCTTCCTTGCGGGGAACGCGGGCGCCAATGCCTTGGCCGGGTTTGCCGTGGGGTGTTGTCATGGAAGTCGATTCAAGGGGTGGTGATCCGGACAAGGTTTGAAATTTTGTCCACCGATCTAGACCGGCAGGACGAGATCGTTCGCGATCAACGTCGTGTCGTAAATGCAGCGGCGCTCGCTGATCAGCAGCCGAGCGCCGTCCCGCCTGAACGTATCGTAATAGCGGCCGGCTTGCAGGAGCGTCGTTGGTCCTTCGACCAGGGTCTGCAGCAACTGATAGTTCGACTGCGCACGGATCTCGTCCCGCGTCACCGCGAGGATCAGCACGTTGGTCACGAAATGCTGCAGATAGCGCGGCGCGAACATCTGCGTATGGCGCACCGCGAATGCGCGATCGCGAATCATGTCGCGGCCTTCGGCGTAGACCAGCCCAACCGGGAGGTTCGCTTCCGCGTTTTCCCGGGCAGTGATGATGTAGAGGCAGTCGTCCGTGAAGAATTCGGGCCACTGCTCGATATTGCCAAGATCAAGGAGCTGACAATAGGCGGTGTGGAATTCCTCGACGTCCCACCGCGCCTCCCGTGCAAGGCGAATATCGACCAATTGCTGCTCGTAGCCGGATACCTTCACAGCGCCATCACCTCGCGGTAGTGCCGGTACATCGAGCGGATCGCCGATTCACTGATGATCCCACCGGTGCCTTCGGTCTTGCCGCCCAGCTTGAGAACACCCCGATCGCTCGGGGAGCGTCGAACGCCCTCCTGGAGAAACTTGATGGCCTCGTTGTCTTCGAGGCCGAGGAAGCCGGAGGGCCCCATCAGATTGCCCTGACGCAGGCGGTGACGCGTCATCTCCGCCGTGTCCGATTCGTAGCCGAACATGGTCCATATCATGATCTGGCTGTTCGGGCCATTCGGCACGATCTGCCGCACGCCCAGGGTATTCAGCTCGCGCTGGACGATCAGGTTCGGCCAGATGGTTTGCATCGTCACCGTCCACGGCGAATCGAACTCCGGAATGAATTCAAGGAGACGCGGGTCGGCGAGCTGCAGATCGGTGCGATAGGCACGCATCTCTTTCGCACTGCTGGCATCGACAATCTTGCTGACGTCATCAGGCCGGCGCGACGCCATGGTGCCATGGCGTCCACTCGGATCGGCAATCATCTCGGTCTTGCTGCCCGCGACCAGCAGCCCGAAGGTCACCAGGAACGAATGAAGCAGGGTCGCGTGATACGGATCCTTGAGGTTCTCGTGATAGAGCTTCCAGTTACCCGGCAGTTCATTGCGGTAGTAGCCAAGAATCTTAAGCTTGCGATTCTTGAACACCACCGCGAAGTCCTTCAATACTTCCTCGCCCAGGTACTGCTCGACGGGCTCCATGTCGGCGGCGAAGGTCGCGAATATAACCCCATGCAGGCATTGAACCTTGAGCTTGCGAAGGTTGTGCTGGTCGTTGCGAAAATCGGCGGGCATTCCGCTATCCGCTTCGCCTTTGATGCCGCGCCTGAACGGAACGCCCTGCAAATCGCCGCGCAAATCGTAGGTCCACTGGTGATAGGGACAGACGAACTCGCTCGTATTGCCGCGCGAGTGGCGACAGAATTCGACGCCCCGGTGCGCGCAGCGATTCTCGAACACATGCACATCGCCCGTTTCGTCACGCGCGACGACGACCGGTGTCGGGCCGACATAGGAACGTTTGAAGTCACCGGCCTTCGGGATTTCCGCCTCCAGTGCAACGAAGCTCCAACTGCGCCCGTGGAAGATACGCTCCATTTCGCGATCGTAGATCCACTCGCTCGTATAGAGCCAATCCGGGACGGCCGCCAACCCTTCGGCGGGCCATACGTACGATGCCGGCTCGCGCTCTTTTTGGGTCGAGCCCAATGGATGAATCACGGTATCGGTGCTGAACATGTCGATGCTCCAATGTTGCCGGGAATCTACGCGCCTGCGCGCATTCGTCGATATCAGATCTTAGCTAAATCGAATGTCGATGGGGCGAACAGCTCTGCCGCTTCAAACCGTCGCTTCGAAAGACCCTGATCATGGTGATAACCAAGAAATGTATCGAGATTCTTGCGATTCTCGTTGAAGCCATACGGCCAGAAATCCTCCCCCATGACGCGAACCGTTTCCTGATAGTGGTCCACCGCCCAGGGCAGATTGATCATCAACTGGGTAAGCTCGTACAGCTCCTTGATCGCAACCTTCTTCGCGGCGAGAAACGCGTTGTAGATATTGACCGCGAGCCAGGGATACTGTTCGACGAGAGACTTCCGGATGCCGATGAGGTGCATGATCGGAAAGAGGCCGGTGCGTTGAAAGTACGCTTGCTCGACGGCCTTGAAATCGGGAAACAGCCGATCGACATTCGGTACCTTGCGATCGAAGCAGGACGGCGCGCGCGCCGTGATCATCGCGTCGATCTCGCCCGCTTCGAGCATGCCGGAGAGCGTCTTATTGTCGGGGACTTGCAGCAGCTCGACACCAGGGGGAAGCTGAATCGGAGATCGCTCGCCACGACCGGGTTCTTCGATTCCGCCGCGCCGCCAACGGATCGCATCCGGCGTCACACCGTAGTCATCCTTCAAGGTGCCGCGGATCCAGACGTTGGCGGTAATCTGGTATTCAGGCAGGCCGACGATCTTGCCGCGAAGATCCTGCGGCGTCTTGATGCCGCGATCGGTACGCACATAGATGCCGCTGTGCCTGAACACGCGCGATACGAACGCGGGAATGCCGATGTAGTGGTTCTCGCCCCGTGATGTCGTCGCTGCATGACTCGACAGCGACAACTCGCAGATGTCGAACTCCTGGAATTTGAACGCACGGTGGAAGCATTCTTCCGCGCCGACCGCGAGCGGAACGAGGTCGACGCCTTCGATCGGTGTCCTGCCCTGGAAAATTGCTTTGGTTCGATCGTAGTCGCAGACGGCGAGTGTGAGTTTTAGTTTTGACATGCAGGGTCTCAAAGAAAGTCAAGACGGGGCGCCCGCCGGGATCCGGTCGGCCCACGGTTGATCGTCCTCGATGACTTTCGCCAGCCGGAGCAGGTCGACATCGGAGAACAATCGTCCGACCAGTTGAATGCCGACTGGTATGCCTGCTTGCGTGAATCCGGCAGGGACGCTCATGGCGGGATGTCCGGTGAGGTTGAAGACATTCAAATAGGGCGCCAACACTGCGCGCAATTCCCCGGCAACTTTGCCGTTGATCGAAATGGGCGAATCGCCTTTGGCATTACCGGGGATGCTCGCGACGGTCGTGACCGGCGTGGCGATCCAGTCGAACGACTGAAACCAGGATTGCACCAGCTTGAAATAGGCGGTGCGCTTGTAGATGGCCGCGTTCAACTCCTTTCCGGAAATCGCGGCGCCCGCACGCAGGCCGGCGACGAACCCCGGGTCCATCATCTTCGCAGTGGCTTCATCCGGCAGCGCGAATCGACCGGCCCAATTCACCTGCTGCAAGACGCGCCAGGTCGGACCCGCGCCTTCGAACGGTTCGATGACTGTTTCAATCCTTGCGCCACGTCCTGTCAATTTTTCCAAGGTTCGTTCGCACAACATCCGCACTTCATCGTCGAGCGCCGCATTGCCAAGAAATGGGCGCCAGGCGATGCGACGGCGATCGAGTGCAAGCGGTTCACCCAGCTTTGCCGATGCGCAGGTAGGCGTGATGCCGATTGACAATGGATCGCCGGGATCTTCGCCGGATACGACGTCGAGCGCGGCTGCCATGTCGGCAACAGTGCGGGTGATGAGGCCCATGTGGATGAAATTGCCGAACCCGTCGGGGAAGAGCTCGTACGGAATGAGTCCCATCGAAGGTTTTATTCCGAGCACGCCACACAACGCGGCCGGGACCCGGGTCGAGGCGCCCGCGTCGGTGGTGAGCGCAATCGGGCCAAGTCCCGCGGCCACCGCCACCGCGGCGCCGCTGCTCGATCCCCCCGGGCTGAGATCGAGGTTCCATGGATTGCGCGTCGTTCCGGTCAGCGGCGATTCACCCAATAGGCTGGAGGCGAACTCGGGGAGGGTGGTTTTGCCCACCATCACTGCGCCCGCCGCCCGGAGTCGTCGCACAGCGACGCCTTCCGTCTGCGTCATGTTGGTGGCGAGCGTTTTCGATCCGAAAGTGGTTCGCGTGCCCAGCGTTTCGATATTGTCCTTTACCGAGAACGGCACGCCCCGGAGCGGCAGCGATGCGCTGCCGGTGTCGAGCGCGCTTGCGTTGCGCGACGCGTCTGCGTGAGCGATCGTAACGAACGCATTCAGGCTCGCCTGCGAGGCATCGATGCGCGCCAGACACTCGGCGGCGATGTCGGACGGCCTGACTTGTCCATCGCGAACCATCTGTGCGATCTCTATTGCGGAGCGAATCCGTGCGCCATCGCGCATCATTTTCATTGGTGCTTCCTCCCGGAATAACTTTGCAAGGTTACTGCACCATGATAGTCGGTGCAGGCCGCTTGTCAGCGAGCGATTGTCGTGAGGGAGTGCGCTCGATGTCGTTTGCGCATTGCCTCGTGCATCCGATTCCACATTCAGGCAGTATCACTCCATGCCGGCGGGCTCTTGTGCGCCGACGAATTCTCGAACGCGTCTACCAACGAATCCACTATGCGCTTTTCACGTCTCATCTGGATAGTCCTCATCGCCCTTGGTGGCTACTGGGTCGTCGACAAGCTCTACACCCGTGTCTTCCTGACGGCGACCGAGCCACGGGTCGTGACCCCGCGCGGGATGCTGGCCGATCAGGAAAAAAGCGTCATCGAGCTGTTTGAGAATGCGGCGCCGTCGGTGGCGTATATCTTCACCGAGACGCTGCAGCGCAAAGGCATGTCGGGCGTCAATGTGGCGCAAGGTGCCGGATCCGGTTTCGTGTGGGACAAGGCCGGGCATGTCGTCACCAACTTTCATGTCGTGGAGGGCGCCAATCGCATCAATGTTCAGCTTGACGTCGGCAAGCCGATTCGCGCGACATTGGTGGGCGCGGCACCCGAGTATGACCTCGCTGTTGTTCGCATCACCGACCTGCCGCCGGAATTGCGACCGATTCCGGTCGGGTCGTCCACCGAGCTGAAGATCGGCCAATCGGTGTTCGCGATCGGCAACCCGTTCGGGTTGTCTCGCACACTCACCACCGGCATCGTGAGTGCGCTCGACCGCCACTTGCCGACATCGGAAGTTCGCGAGATCTCCGGCGTCATCCAGACCGACGCGGCGATCAACCCGGGCAACTCGGGCGGTCCGTTACTGGATTCCGCGGGACGCCTGATCGGTGTGAATACCGCCATTGCCTCGGAATCCGGCTCGTCGTCAGGCGTGGGTTTCGCGATTCCGGTCGATCTTGTGAACCGGATCGTTCCCGAGCTCATCAAACGCGGCAAAGCGCCGCGGCCGGGCATCGGCATCATGGCGGCCGACCAGTCCATGACGGCCCGCGCGGGAATCGTCGGCGTAGTGATCCTGGGCGTAGTGCCCAATTCCCCCGCGGCACAGGGCGGAATCATGGCGTTCGACCTTCGCACCGGCGAAGTTGGGGACATCGTGGTGGCGGTCAATGGCCAAATGGTGGGCAATGTCACTGCTTTCGTGAGTGCACTCGATCGAGCCGGCATCGGCAACGAAGTCGAGCTGACCATTCGGCGCGGCGACGAGGAACGAAAAGCAAAAGTACGGATCGTAGATGTGTCGTAGCGGATCGTAGAGGTCATCAAAGCGATTGAGCGCGCGACCAATCCATCAACCCGTTGAACTAGCGGGCAGCTTATCGCCTGTGCCCTCCGCACGATGATGTTGGTAGGGGGTGCGGGGGACTTGTTCCTTGCTGACCGTAACCCCATGTCCCTACCGTCCCTGGTTACCGTGGAGGGTCCAACCATGCATGTCGGCGTTCCAAAAGAAATCAAGGTCCATGAATACCGGGTCGGACTAACACCCGCCTCAGTTCGGGAGCTCACGCGCCGCGGCCATGCGGTCATGGTCGAGCAGGGTGCGGGACTTGGCATCGGTGTGGACGACGCGACCTATCGCGCGGTCGGTGCAACCATCGCCGAGACGGCTGATGAAGTCTTCGCGCGTGCCGAGCTCATCGTGAAAGTGAAGGAACCGCAGGCGATCGAGCGTAAGCGCTTGCGTTCGGGCCAGACGCTCTTCACTTATCTTCATCTTGCGCCCGACCCCGCCCAGACCCAGGATTTGCTGGCGAGTGGCGCGACCTGCATCGCCTACGAAACAGTCACTGCCACGGGAGGTGGACTGCCGCTGCTGCAACCGATGTCCGAAGTTGCCGGGCGCATGTCGATACAAGCGGGCGCAAAGGCGCTCGAGAAGGAATCCGGCGGACGTGGTGTGCTCCTACCCGGCGTTCCGGGCGTCCCACCCGGGAAAGTCGTCATCCTGGGCGGCGGTGTCGTCGGTGCGAACGCCGCGTATGTGGCCGCCGGCATGGGCGCGGACGTGATCGTGATCGATCGCTCGGTTGACGTGCTGCGCCGCCTTAACGAACGGTTTGGCGCGCGCGTCACCACGGTTCTCGGTAACGTCGATACCATCGAGCAGCATGTGCTGGCTGCGGACCTCGTGATCGGCGCGGTACTGGTGGCGGGTGCATCGGCGCCCCGACTGGTTACGCGAGCGATGGTATCCAGAATGCAGCGGGGTGCGGTCATCGTCGATGTCGCGATCGATCAAGGTGGCTGCGTCGAGACGGCGCGGGCAACGACCCACGCGGATCCAACCTATGTGACCGAAGGCGTCGTCCACTATTGCGTCGCGAATATGCCGGGCGCGGTGCCGCGCACCTCCACATTCGCGCTCAATAACGCCACCTTGCCGTTCGTGTTGGCATTGGCTGACTATGGCGTTCATGACGCGCTGCGCCGCGATCCACATCTGCTCAACGGCCTTAACGTGATGGCGGGGCAGGTCACACACCAAGCCGTCGCTGATGCATTGGGGATGCGCGCGCAGGCGCCCCTTGCATTGTTGGATCGACAATCCGCCGCGCGGGTGAACGCCGGTTAGGAAGTCGGCGCCGAATCAATCCGCCTCGGCGACCGCGCCCGACCACGGCGACATGACATCGCCGATTCCATATCGCTCACCGGTAGCGGGATCATCCAGGACGGCGCTTGGGCAGGCGAAATTCGTCGGGTAGACAAGATGCTCCGCAGGTTGGATCGGAAAGTGCGCAGCCAGTTGATCGAGTGTCGCCTGTGGCAGACGGGGGTCGACACCCACCACCTCGCCACCGCTCGCATCGATACGCGGCTGATGGAATGCTGCGTCCAGAGTCATGCCGTGGTCGATGAGTAGCGATGTGATTTGCATGACCGCCGGAAAAATCTTGCGTCCTCCGGATGCGCCGATGGCAAATGATGGCCTGCCGTCGCGGCGCACGATAACCGGGCACATGTTGGTCAGCGGCCGTTTGTCCGGTCCGAGCGAGTTGGGTTTGCCGGGAGTCGGATCGAACCACATGATGCCGTTGTTCATCAGGATGCCGGTGGATGGCAGGACTAGCTTGCTGCCAAATATCGACAGGAGGGTCTGCGTCACCGCCACCATGTTACCGTGCCGGTCGATGACGTTGAAATGGGTCGTGCAACCGGGATCGCGAGCGTCTTTGATCTCTCCCATCCGTTGCAGGCGGCGCTCGTAGGCGGTTCGCAGCACATTGGCGTAGGTGATGA
>JANMUI010000659.1:0-4111 GCA_031391405.1 Betaproteobacteria bacterium | reverse complement strand
TGGTGCCCAGCACCAGTGCTATCAGAATAAACAGAGGGAGCACATGCACCGACGAACGGACCTTCGGGGTGACGACGCCAACGGAGTCCGCGGCAATCGGTGCGATCGGCGCATTCATCGTCGCCGCGAGTTATGGCAAGCTCGACAAGATAGTGATTCGTAAATCGCTGATGAGCGCGGTCGAAGTAACAGGACTTGCGCTTCTCATCGTCACGAGCGCGACCGCCTTCAGCCAGGTTCTCTCGCTCACCGGCGCGGCATCGGGCCTTGCCGAATTCGCGACGAACCTGCCGGTCTCGCCTTGGATCATCCTCGTCAGCATGCAGGCCGTCATGCTGATCATGGGGCTCTTCATCGACGAGATCTCGATCATGCTGATTACCATCCCGATCTTCTTTCCGGTGGTGAAAGCACTCGGGTTCGATCAAACGTGGTTTGCGATTGTGAGCATGGTCAACATGGAGATCGGTGTGATCTCCCCGCCCTTCGGCCTTGTTCTCTTCGTGCTGAAGGGCGTGTGTCCAAGCGATATCTCGCTCACCGATATTTTCCGCGGCGTCTTGCCTTTCATTGCGGTCAACATCGCGGCGCTTGGCCTCATCATGGCGTTTCCAGCCCTGGCCACATGGCTGCCCAGCCTGATGCACTAGGGACCTTGCTCGGCACAGGAGATGAAATGAACGAGCACTTCGAAGACCACTGCTGGCGCGATGTCGTGCCCGCCGACATCTTGACCTTGTACTCGCATTACGCGCGCGACGTGTTCGTCGGCCCCCGGCCTGCTCTGCTCGCGATCGATCTCTATGAGCTTGCCTACCAGGGCGGTTGCAATCCTGTCGCGGAGGTCTCCAAAACCTATCCGAGCGCCTGCGGGGAGTACGCGTGGAATGCGATTCCGCCGACGCAGCGTTTGTTCGCCGCGGCGCGCGCAGCGGGAATTCCGGTGTTCTACACAACCTCCGATACCAGACCGCTCTCCAGTCCATCCGCAGTCGTTGCTACCAAGCGACGTGGCATCCCGGTGGATCCCGCGGTGTACGCGATCCGTCCCGAGTTCCAGCCGCAGTCGGGCGACGTCGTGATCACCAAGATGCGGGCAAGCGCGTTCTTCGGTACGCCGCTGATCGCACATCTCACCCAGCTCGGCGTGCAAAGCCTGATTGTCTGCGGTGAAAGCACTTCGGGCTGCGTGCGCGCCTCCGTGGTTGAAGGCTTTTCCTACGGTTTTCATGTGGTGCTGGTCGAGGAGTGCTGCTTTGATCGCAGCCTTCTGTCGCATAAGATCAACCTGTTCGATATGCATCATAAATACGCGGATGTAATCGGTATCGACCATGTCGAAGCACATCTGCGGAAATCGGGCGCAGCCAAGGAGGCGAAATGAAACCCGCACCCTACGGCCCGTTCCCGTACTCGCCGATCGTCACGCGTCCGCGTCTCGAATGGCCGAACGGCGCACGGGTCGCGCTCTGGCTGATCCCGAATATCGAGTTCTTTTCCCTCGAAGAAAAGATCCCGGCCGGGTCGGGCGGCTCGGGCATCAAGCCGCCAGACGTACCCGCGTGGGCAGTGCGCGACTATGGCAACCGGATCGGCCTGTTCCGGTTGATGGAGGTGATGGACCGTTATTCGATCCGCGGCACCGTCGCCCTCAATAGCGAGGTGTGCGTTCAGCATCCCTTCATCATCGAGGCGTGCATGGCGCGCAACTGGGAACTGATGGGGCACAACGAGACCAACACCCGCCGGCTGAACGAGGTACCGCCCGAGGAAGAACGAAAGATCATCCGCAACGCGTTCGCCACGATCGAGCGTGCGTCGGGGACACGGCCGCGCGGCTGGCTGAGCGCCGGGCTGCAGGAAACCTGGGAGTCGGTGGACATCCTTGCACAAGAAGGATGCCGGTACGTCTGCGACTGGACCAACGACGACCAGCCCTATCTCATGGAGCTCGATGCCGGCAGGCGCTTGCTATCGGTGCCGTACAGCTACGACATCAACGACAAGCCGGTGTTCGAGAACAAACATCACATGCCGGCCGATTTCACCGAGATGATCTGCCGCCAGTTCGATGTGCTCTACAAGGAAGGCGCGCAGTCGGGAAGAGTGATGGCGATCGCTTTGCATCCCTACATCATCGGCATGCCCTATCGCATTGGCGCGCTCGACAAGGCGCTCGAGTACATCTGCGGGCATGCGGATGTGTGGCGCACGACAGGCGGTGAGATTGCCGATTACTACTTGAATCAGCAGCGCGCATAGGCTTCCGGTGGGACGAATACCATACGCTTTGGCGCCCGCTCGTAGCCTGATTCGTGCGAGCGAAATTCGATCTACAGAGGTTCGCGCAACATGACATCGATCACAACAGCGGCAGGCAAGACGCAACGCATCATCATCATAGGCGGCGGTTTTGCCGGGTTCTGGGCCGCCGCTGCTGCCGCACGCAGACTCGATGCGCTGAAGACACCACCCGCTGCGGTTCACATCATGTTGATCAACCGCGATCCGTGGCATTCGATCCGCGTCCGCAACTACGAGGCGGATCTGCGCGACACGCGTATTCCTCTCGCCGATATTCTCGATCCGATCGGCGTCGAGCTCGCGCTCGGCGAAGTTGTGGCCATCGACACGGGCAGGCAGGCAATCAGCCTTGCATCGGGCGCCACCCTCGGTTACGACCGACTCGTCCTTGCTAGCGGCAGTGCGCTTCGCATGCCAGGCATAAAGGGCCTCCACCGCCACGCGTTTCATGTCGATACGTTCGATGGCGGGGACGCGCTCAACCGCCACATCGCCGCGCTCGGCACCCGACCGGCGTCCGCGGGCCGCGATACGGTCCTTGTGATCGGCGCTGGCCTGACCGGCATCGAAGCGGCTTGCGAGATGCCGGGAAAACTCACCGCCGCAGGCATCCGCAATGGCCGCGTCATTCTGGCCGACGCGCAGCCGCACATCGGGTCGGACATGGGCGACGAAGCCCGCCCGATCATCGACCGCGCGCTTCGCGAGCTCGGAATCGAAATGCTGACCGGCATTCAGGTCGAAGCGGTCGATGGCCAAGGCATAACACTTGCCGGCGGCAAGCGCATCGCGACCGAAACGCTCGTATGGTCGGCCGGCGTTCGAGCGAGTCCGCTTGCAGCAATGCTCCCGATCAAACTCGATGCTCTTGGCCGATTGCGCGTGAACCCTTGCATGCAGGTCGAGGGCATTGCGAAAGTGCTTGCGGCAGGCGACGTCGCCGCTGCGCTCCTCGATGGTGTGCACACGTCGGTCATGTCATGCCAACATGGGCGACCCATGGGGCGCTACGCCGGCCACAACGCGGTGGGCGACTTGCTCGGCCTTGACATGCTGCCGCTCAGGATCGAGCGCTATGTGACCTGCCTCGACCTCGGACCGTGGGGCGCGCTCTACACCGAAGGGCGGGACCGCAGGGTCACCATGGCGGGCGAGGACGCGAAGAGGACAAAGCAGACGATCAATCGAGAACGGATCTACCCGCCGCGCTCGCGTGATCGCCGCGAAATCCTGGACGCAGCGGCGCCAATTATTCAGGCGCCACCTTTGCAGGCGGATACCGCAACGATCATGCCGCGGCACGCCATCGAGCTGGATCCACGGAGGTAGTCCACTTGCCTTCCGATTCGCCTATCGTGGAGCCGTCTCGCGTGTCCTCGGTCCGCATGAAAAGCAAGCCCGGCGATGACGCATCCAATGCCGAATTCCGGATGCCAAGCGCGGACTTGCGCGTGATGTCGTGGCCGCGCTGCATAGGCTCGATCGGCCCTTTGCATGCAGTTGCAGCGTTGGCACTGGCGATCGGCTGCGCCCTCACTTCGACCACCGCGGCGCAGTCGTTTCCGTCCAAGCCATTTACGATCATCGTGCCGGGCGCGCCGGGTGGCGCGCCCGATGTGCTTGCGCGTGCGGTCGGCGGGCAACTCACCAAGCAATTCGGACAACAGGCGATCGCGAGCATCCTTGGTGGGCAGGTCGATCTGATGATCGCAAGCGGCGTTGTAAAGCCCCATATTGATGCCGGGCGACTCGTGGCGATCGCAACCACCGGTGCGCAGCGCTGGGCGATCTTGCCGAACGTTCCGAC
>JANMUI010000648.1:0-2928 GCA_031391405.1 Betaproteobacteria bacterium | reverse complement strand
CGACTGGCACGTACTTTAGCAAGCCAGACGAGTTGCCAGTCGCCCTCGCTCAGCAGATTGACCGTTCGCCCTGAGCCTGTCGAAGGGTAACGCAGGCGTGTCGTCGGCGCGCGACGATCCGCGCACGGATTCTCCGGCATTCACCCTTCGACGGGCTCAGGGCGAACGGTCAATCTGCTGAGCGAGGGCGACTGGCAACTCGTCTGGCTTGCTAAAGTACGTGCCAGTCGAAGTAGAGGCATCTTTTGAGCCAAGGCGCGTTTCTCTTTCGCCCTGGCCCACCTCGACTGGCACCTCGATCGTCAAGCCGCATGCCGAACAGGCGTCGTCATCTCGATCGGTCCGCGCGTAACCTTTGTGACTGCGTCCAGCGTGTCGAACCGCTTCACGCTGAAGTCACTCAGCGCGGGATGACTCGTCACCGCGGCAACCAGCGGGCTGTTGAGATAGGCGTTCAATGACGTGTCACCATCGAACAGGTAGATCCCGCCTGCTTCACTTTCCGCTTCATTCATCAGCCAGATCTTCCAACGGCATCCCGGCACGGCGGCGAAGTCGCTGGCCATTGGTGCGACCGTCTGCTCATAGGCTGTTCGTGACACGCTGAACTTGAAGTTGATCTGTAGAATTTTCGTGAACATGATTGATACTCCTTCTCGTTGACGACATCGATGCATCAAGAGTGCTGAGAAGCGCTCAGCGCGCAAAAGCGTTCGGCGTGTCGATGCGCATGCGGAGTGTCCGCGCGAACTCCACGCATCGAGCGATCAGGCTAGGGGCGCGCAAAGCATCGAAGCCGCTGGGTTGGGATGCGTAAGCGACGACATTCCCCTTGCCATGGCTCGCATAAGTCGCCCCAGACTTGAGAACCACGTCCTCTGTCAGACCGGCCTCGGTAATCCAAAGTTCTCCTCCCGTGCAAGTAATGCTTACGCGTGGTGAGCGCGGAATTTTGAACATCTGATTGGCGCCAAGCTGGTAGCGTGTTTCATTGCGATTGGTGAGTTTCATGATGGGCTCCTGTTTGAGGGTCGACAGCAGGGTGTTGCAATGAGATCGATGGGATGTTTGCGGGTCATGTCGATGGTTCACATGATCGGCCGCGATACAGCACATTTCATTGCGCCGGCTCACAAGAAACCTGTGATTTGGATCACAGGTGACGCATGCGGCTGATGGAACTGACCGCGCGGGCGGGGCGCCCGAGTGCCTCAGGTCAAACGCAGCTCGGTCAGGACATTCCTGGCGTTCTGGAGGTCGGGCGTGCCGGCGCCTTCGGTAAATCGCGCCAGGCAGTCATCAAGCATGCCAGCACACCAGATGCGATCGTTGCCGCCACCGAAAATGCGCGCGAGGCTCGTCGCCACCCGCAGCTCGAGCATGCGCGCCGTTTGCTTACGAGCTAGATCGAGCGCGGTCAACAGCTGTTGCTTGGCGCCTTGCCGGTCGATTTGGCCAAGCTCCAGCATCCACTGCGCTCGCTGCCGCAGAAACTCGGGGCGCCAGCTTGCGATGTTGGTGCGCTCCGCCAGATCGATTGCTTGATTGACGAGCGCGAGCGCGCGCGCCGTCTGCCCCAGCTGCGCGCGCGCTTCGGCAATGGTCGATAGGCAAATGTGGCGCCAGCCGTGTTGCCCGAGCCCGCGCAGGCGATCTTCGCCTTGCTCCATGAGGCGCAATCCGGATTCGACATCTCCACTGGCGGTTTGCGCCCAACCGAATTGGAACATGGCATGGGGCTCGGTGCTCCTGAATCCCCGCCTTTGCGACAGTTCCAGCAATTCGGCGGCAAAGGCTTGGCACTGGGCGGCATCTCTGCGGAACAGCTTGACTGCGCCCCCAAACCAAAGACCCACAGCCAAACTAAACGGGTGATCAAGGTCGCGCGCCAACGCGATCCCTTCATCGACCAAGGTGTTCGCGCGATCCGGATAGCCGGATACCCATAAGCACATCGCGCCTTGCGTTCGGCAGCACACGCCGGGATCGTGACCCCCATAGATATGCGCGTGGTGGCCGTGGCGTTTGCGATCGTACAAGCACAAACCCTGTTCGATATCGAACCGCGTGATTGCCAGCTCACCGAGGTTTTGAAACGTCGTCCAACGCGCATGGTGCGCTTGCAGCAGAAACTCATCGTCGCCCAATTTACTGCCGAGCGAAACCAGCTGATCGGCACGCTCTCGCGCCGCCTGGCCGCGGCCGGTGAGGTTGCAGTACAGCCAGTGCCCCCATAACCCTTGGAAAGTCTCGGGGGAGTGACCGACACGGGCGCCGATCTCGCAAGCGCGCTCGTAATTGCCACCGGCCTCTTGCGATCCCATCCCTTTGATGGCCTGGTACGCTGGGCCCAATTTCACGCGTATCGCCAGCTCGTGTCGATCCCGTTCCAGATCCTGTGGTTTGGCTTCCAGCAACTGCAATGCAGCGTTGAAGTGGTTGATAGCCTCGACATAGGCAGAACGCGATATCGCCAGTTCGCCCGCGCGCTCCCAATAGTCGAGCGCCTGCGGGCCAATGTCAGCGCGACTGAAGTGATACGCGACGATCTCGGGACGCGCCGCGACCTCCTCGGGAAAATGCCGCACCAGCGCCTCCGCGATGCGCTGGTGATGGCGTTGCCGATTCGCGGTGATGAGCGATTGGTATGCGGCATCTTGAACGAGAGCGTGCTTGAACACATAACTCTCATGCGGGCCTCGCCCCTGCTTGAATTCGAGTTGCACGTGCATCAGCTGATCGAGCGCTTCGCGCAGCGCTTGCTCCGACCATCCCGAGACAGCCACCATCAGCGCGTAGCCGAATTCGCGCCCGATGCAGGCGCCCATCTGCGCGACTTCCTTGATCGACCCCAGTCGATCCAACCGCGCCGTGAGTGAATCCTTGAGTGTGGCCGGAATCGCCAGCGGCAATAACGGGCCGTTGAGC
>JANMUI010000595.1:0-19919 GCA_031391405.1 Betaproteobacteria bacterium | reverse complement strand
CGTCCCGCGCACTGTCGGCCATGAGGAATCCTTGATGTCCTGGCGCGTCGGCATAAGGTTCGTGATGCGGCTGGTGAACACTTCGCGCGGCTCTTTCGACGCGAGATTGCTCACGACCTCGGCCACCGCGAACAAGCCGACGACGATCACCGTGAAGCCGATGCCGTCATAGAGCTCCATCACGCCGAACGTGTAGCGAGCCATGCCCGAATTCACATCGGTGCCGACCAGACCCAAGAGCAGCCCTAGCACCACCATGCAAAAGCCCTTCACCACATCGCCTTCGGTCAGCACCGCCGACCCGACGAGCGCGAGCACCATGAGCGAGAAGTATTCGGCCGAGCCGAAACGAAGGGCCCATTCGCCCAGCGGCGGACCGACCAGCGCGATCAGCAATACGCCCACGCACCCGGCAAAGAACGAGGCGAGCGCCGCGATAGCCAGCGCAGGCCCGGCGCGTCCCCGTCGAGCCATTTGATAGCCGTCGATGCACGTCACGGCGGAAGCGGTTTCTCCCGGCAGATTGATCAGGATTGAAGTGGTGGATCCTCCATATTGCGCGCCGTAGTAGATGCCGGCCAGCATGATCAGTGCCGAGACCGGCGGGAGCGTGAAGGTGATCGGGAACAGCATGCCGATCGCGACGAGCGGCCCGATCCCGGGCAACACACCGATCAGAGTACCGAGCAGGACGCCGCCGAAGCAGTAGGCGATGTTCTGCAGCGAAAGCGCGACACCGAAGCCGAACGCGAGGTTGCTCAGGATATCCATCGCAGCTCCCCGATCAGCGGATAGGGCATCTTGAGGACGTAAAGGAGCAACACGACAGCCAGTGCACTGACCACGATCGCAAGGACCAGTACCTCCATGAATCGGAATTCACGCCCGGCCAGCGCGGTGACGAAGACGAGTACTACGAGCGCCGGCACCAGACCAACGCGGGGCATGAGAAATCCGAACAGCACGATCGCCAAAGTGACGAGCAATAGCGGCTTCCAGCCCCACGCGCCCTCCACCTGCGTAGCGGTGCGAAGTCCGCGCGCGGCCACCCAGGCACCGAGCACGATGAGGATCGCGCCGAGCACGGTCGGGAAGTATCCCGAACCCATGCGCATGGTCGTACCGAACGGATAATCACGGGCGATCGCTACGGTAATGCAGCCGATCAAGACGAACAGCAGGCCGGCGAGAAAATCTTTGTTGTTGCGCAGGTGGGATGTCATGGCCCCTCTCCCCAACCCCTCTCTCCCGCAGTGGGGCGAGGGGCACTTGAGCGCGTGTGGACCTACCGCGATTTGCGGATCAGCCTCACGCCTGTGTTACTCATGTCCGCGCCGATGCGGCGTATGCGGATGCGAGTGATCATGCTCCTCGTAATGCTGGCGTAGCAGGTCGCGCCCGTAGTCGTTGCCGTTTGGCGTGCGGACCACGGTGTGCACATGCCGGCGCGTCGGTTCCTTGTTGTCCCACACGATGCCGGGCAGGTGATCGAACTCGATGAGGATCACCGGACTTTGGATCCGATAGTAGAACGGACTCGATTCCTCGCACGCGCCGATCCAGCCGAAATAGGTTTCATCGAGATGCTGCTTCACCTCGTCGAGACGAATCTCGGCGTGGCCCGGGCGGATCCGATTCGTATACTTTGCAATCACATCGAGCATGAGTGCCTGCTGCGGTGCCGTTAATGTGCGATAGGGAATGCCAACGTAAGGCAGCACGGCATTGTCGACCTGCGCGATGGTGATGACTTCTCGCGGGATCGTTGTGCCGACCGTCGCCTGCTCACGTTGTGCAGGCGTGAGCGACTGCATTAAGCGATAGCCCTTCGCCTCCTCTTCCTGAAAGACGCGTGTGCCCGCGTACTTTCCTGAATGTGCATGCACCGGCTCCGAGCCTTGGAAATCCGGCGTGAGAACGATCTGGTCCCCGAGCACGAAGCAGTTGATCGAGAGGTGGTGACCGTCGATCTGCCAGCCCCAGGGCTCGGCCTCTGACGGTGTGCCGAATACGCTCATCCAGTAGTACCACTCGCCATATTCCTCCGAGCGGCCGGTGAGCTCGCTCACATGCTCGTTCAATTTCATTACGTTGCGCGCGCCCTCGAACCCGGCCGCGCTCAAGCTTGCTCGCACCAGGGCGAGCGCCGCTTGCTTTTGGGTCTCGCTCATGTCGATCAGGCACACGCCGTGGCGAAAGAGGAAGATGTGCATGTTGTGCCACGAGCGCCAGGCATCGCTCTCGACCTCGAAGAAAACGTCTTTCCTTTGGTCGTCGGAAAGGGCGGCGGCGAATGCAGTCGCGGCATCGATGACGGGCTGGACCGAAACGCCCGTTTTCGAGAGCGGAAACAAGCCGGGAGCGAGCACGCCATCGGTTGTGGTGCCCTTGAATTTGTCCGCCAGCGCCGCCTTCGCGCGCGCCATCGCACCACCGACGACGCCTTGCAATCTTTCCGGAAATTCGGAGAGCGGCGTGGGTTTGAGTGCCGACGCGTGCCCCGACATGATCAGCTTGGAAGTATCGGTGGATGGCACGGGGGCTCCTTTGCGGGGTAAGGATTACGGATCAAAGCAACAGTCGAGGCAATATCAGCACCACCCACGGCACATACGCGATCGCGAGCAAGGTGGCGACCAGGATGGCGATATACGGAATCATCGGCCGCGTCGCAGCGCTCAAGGTCACGCCACCGATCTGGCAGACCACTACGAGCAAGAGTCCCACCGGTGGCAGGACGAGCCCGATGCCCACGGCGGCGACACTCAACAACCCGAAGTGAAGCGGATCCACGCCCACTTTCGCAACGGTTGCCGAGAAGATCGGAAAGAAGATGATGAGTGCGGGCAGACCATCGAGAATGCTGGAGAAGATGATCAATGCGATCGCCACCATCGCGAGCAGAAGGAACGGCGAGCTGGTGATCTGCGTGAAGAACCCTGCGATCACCTGCGGAACGGCCAAGGTTGCGAACACCCACGACATGGCCGTCGCGATTCCTGCGAGCATCGACACCGCGCCGGTCGTGATGCCGGTCTGGATAATGATGCGTTGGAGGTCCTTGCGATTCATCTCGCGATACACGAACAGATCGAGTACCAGTGCGTAAAGAATGGCGAGCACCGCCGCCTCGGTCGCCGTGGTGACGCCGCCGAGAATTCCACCGAACAGCACGACGGGCATGCCAAGCGGCAGGACCGCTTCCTTGATCGATGTACGCAGGCGGCTCCAAACGAACTTGCCATGGGTGCCGGGCAATGTTCCCCGCCGAGCCTGGATGTGGATGACGACGATGAGGGTGAGCGCCATCAGGATGCCGGGCAGGAACCCGGCCATGAAGAGCGCTGCGATCGAGAGCCCCGACATCGCACCGAGAATGACCATCACCAGACATGGCGGAATGAGAATGCCCATTCCCGACGCGGCGGCGACAATGGCGGCAGCGCGTTCGGGCGGATAACCGGCCCGCACGAGGGAGGGGATCAGGATCGAGCCGATCGCCGATGCATCAGCCACCGACGAGCCGGAGATCCCGGAGAACAACAGCTCCGAGACGACGACGACGATTCCCAATCCGCCGCGAATATGGCCGACCAGCGCGGTCGCGAAGGCGACCAGACGACGGGAAATGCCGCCGGTTTCCATGAGGCCGCCGGCGAGAATAAATAGCGGAATGGCAACGAATGGGAACGGCTCGATGCCGGCGAGCATTTTTTGCGCGATGGTTTCGAGCGGAATATCGAGCGCGATGAATCCGCCGATCGTCGCTACCGCCATGCTGAACGCGACCGGGACGCCGAGCGCCAGGGTTGCGACGAAAAGAATGATGAGAATGATCATCTACCGGCGCTCGCCCGCCGCTCGCACATGACGGCAATATCCATCAGGATAAACAACACACCGGCAATCGGCAGGATCGCGTAACCCGTTCCGACACTGAATCCGAGTGTCGGATACATCTGCGCCCACGATGATTCGACGATGCGCAAGCCATACACGATCATGAAGAGGGCGACCAGCCACACGACGAAATGACCGATCCAGGTCAAGGTGGACGACCAGCGCTCGAGGTGCCGCGCAACGAAATCGACGCCGAAGTGCGCGCGGTAGCGCACCGCCAACGCAGCGCCGAGGTACGACACCCACTGATAGCAAAGGGTCGTGAATTCTTCGGACCAGACGATCGGTTCCTGGAAGACGTAGCGGAATACGACCTGTGCCCCCACCAGCACGACGATCATCACCACGAGTATGCCGACCACCACGCGCAGCGTTGCCTCCACCGCGCCCAACGTGCGCCCGAGCGCGCCGCTTGCGGGGGCAGAGGGTTCCGCGCCAGCATTCATCCTCAACCCCTGGTTGGATTCGCCGGGACCTGGTGGAACCTATTGGTAGCCGGCGTCTTTCAGCGCCTGATCAACGAGCGGCGACTTCACGCGGGCTTTGAATGCCTGCACGACCGGCAGCGTCGCCCTCCGGAACGCTTCGATGTCGGGCTCGGTGACGATTGCACCGGCAGCTCGCAAGGTCGTCACGGTGTCGTCGTTGCTCGTGCCGGGGTTCGACGCATAAAACGCGGCGTCCAGTTTGAAGAACGCCTTCGCACCTTCATCGAGCGCGGTCTTTTGGTCAGCCGACATCGCGTTCCATTTTTTCAGATTCATGACCACCACCGCAGCTGCACGACCATGACGTGTGAACGTGAGGTGCTTGGCGACCTCGTGGTTCTTGAGCGAGAGCAGAAGCTGGGGGCTCGTGGCATTGCCGTCGATCTGCCCTTGTTGAATCGCGGTATAGATCTCCGCCGTGCCCATCGGGACGGGAATTGCCCCCATCGCTTTGATCATGTCGACCTGCATCGGATCCTGCATGACGCGAAGCTTCAATCCTTTCATGTCTTCGAGCGTGCGCACCGGCCGCTTGCTGTTCATGATGGCGAGCACGCCACCATCGGCGAATGTCAGCACCTTGAGGCCGTGCGGTTCCATCTTCTTGCCAAGCTCGGCGACGATTGGCCCCTGCAAAAATCGAAGATAGTCGTCGTGCTTGATCCATACGAACGGCAGACCAAAAACGCCGTGTTCCGGCACGAGCTGCTGACTCACCTGCGAGGCCACGACCGCGATGTCGAGCGAGCCGACCTTGGTGGCTTCCATCAGCGCTTTCTGGTCACCCAGCACGCCTTCCGTAAAGAGGCGCACGGTCAGCTTGCCCTTGGCGGCTTCGTCGGCGACCTTCTTGAATTCATGCATCGCCGGGTAATAGCTGAACGATTTGGGTAGCGCATCGGCGAACTTGATCTCGACCTGCGCGAACGCGGCGCCCGAAGTTAGTGCTACCGCGACGGACGCTTTGCCAACGAGCGAGCCGATGCGCGAAAGTGTGTAGGACATAGTGTTTCCCTCTCTTGCGCGAATGCTTCGCGCGATTGCGGTCGCGACGCGGCCATTTGTTTCCCCGCCTAGCAGGGCGTGGGCCAATGTAGTGAAGGGGGCGGGTTGTGTCAAGGCGGGCTGGAAGACGATGGTGCCCTCGCGGCTCGATCCCAGGTTTGGTGACGCAGCCAGTGTTCCAGCATCCACATTCGATCGCCACCCCAGATCTTCTGGCCATCGACAATAAAGAAAGGCACACCGAATACGCCCTCCGCGACGGCTTCGTCCACCGCCATCTTGAGGGTTTCCTTGACGGCATCCGTCTTGATCGCCGCTGTCAGGGTATTCGCATCGACGCCAAGCGCGATGGCCTCCTCGGCGCAGGCTTCTACTGATGTGATGTCCTCGCCTTGCACCCATAAGCGTTCAAAGACGCGTTTCGCAAAGCGCTTCGCCAGCGCCGGATCCTGCGCCTTGAGCCACAGAAACGCGCGCATCGCTACGACGGCGTTGATCCCTTTCAGACCGTGATGCCTGAAGGGCACGCCGAAGAGCCGAGCCATGCGCGGCGCATCCTCGTGCAGGTAGGGACCCTTCAGCGGCGTCTCCGGCAAGGGCTTCATGCCCATGATCTTGATGACTGTGATGCCAAGCAGCACCGGGCGCCAGTCGACCGAACGACCGTAGCGCGCGGCGAGCGACTCGATCTGCGTTGACCCGAAGTAAGCGTATGGCGAGATGAAGTCGAAGTAGAAGGCGATGGGGGATGGCATGCGTAGCGTCATAGCCCCAACTGATCCGCCAGATCGAGAAAGTCAGTCGCGTTGGCACTGAACCGCCGCTCGAACTTGAGGTCCGGTTGCGTCGCTGGTCCGAACTCGCGGGGCCGGGTCACGAAACCGGTCGCAAGACCGCACTTGGCGGCGGCATCCAGATCGTTCTTGTGCGCGGCCACCATCATCACCTCGTGCGGTTCGAGTCCGAGAATATTCGCGGCGCCAAGATACGTTTCGGGATCCGGTTTGTAGTGCGCGAAAATTTCCGCCGAGAGCACGCAGTCCCAGGGCAGGCCACCTGCCTTGGCCATGTTGGTGAGGAGCGCGACATTGCCGTTCGAAAGCGTGCAGATGATCAAGCGCTTCTTCAGCCGGCGCAGTCCACGCACCGCATCGGGCCAGGGCTTCAAGCGATGCCAGACAAGATTCAGGTGCACACGCTCGGCTTCGGAGAGCCCATCCAATCCGAACTGCGGAATAAGCGCATCGAGAATCATGCGGTGCAAAGTATCGATGCGGGTCCAAGGCAGCTCGCCGGTTCGCACGCGATGCATCGCCGGTTGATAGCCCGCGCGCCATGCATCGGCGAATGCGCTGGCATCGAGCGTCAATTTCTTTTTCGCGGCGAGCGTGGTGGCTTCACGGATGATCGATCCGCGCCAATCGACGACAGTTCCAAAAACATCGAAGGTCAACGCCTTCACCGGCTTCAAGCGGCGTTTCATCGGCTAATCCCTCAAGAATAGTTGCAGTAGATCGTTCAGAAAGTGCCGTCCGCGCTCGGTCGGCTGGACGCGCAGATGATCACGCGTGATGAGGCCCTTCGCTTCGGCTTCGCGCAGCGCCTTCGTCGCCGCGGAAATCTGCAAGCCGGTGCGCTCGGAGAACGTGGCGATTTCGAAGCCTTCCGACAGGCGCAGTGCGTTCATCGCGAATTCGAACGGTAATTCGGCGACGGGGACGTCTTTGCGATCGATAACGTGCGTGCCCGCGGCCACGCGCTGCATGTATTCGGCTGGGCTGCGGGTGCGGGCCTCCCGGGTGATGCGATCGGAAAACGAAATCTTGGAATGCGCGCCCGCACCGATGCCCAGATAGTCGCCGAAGCGCCAGTAGTTGATGTTGTGGCGTGATTCACGTCCAGGCCGGGCATAGGCGGACGTCTCGTAATGGACGTAGCCCGCTGCAACGAGTCGCGCTTCGACGTGTTCGTGAATCTCGGCTGCGGCATCTTCGTCGGGTACCTGCGGCGGAAACTTCGCGAACACCGTATTGGGCTCGATCGTGAGGTGATAGAAGGACATATGCGGTGCCTGCGCGGCGAGCGCGCGAGCGATGTCTGCTTCAGCCTCATCGAGCGATTGCGCCGGCAGCGCGTACATCAGATCGATATTGAAATTGTCGAAATGTTCATGCGCGATGTCGATGGCACGTTCGGCCTCCGCTGCGTCGTGGATGCGTCCGAGCGCCTGCAGATGGCGCGGGTTGAAGCTTTGAATACCGATCGAAAGGCGGTTGATCCCGGAGTCGCGAAACGCGCGAAACTTATTCGACTCGAACGTACCGGGATTCGCCTCAAGCGTGATCTCGGCATCCGCATTCACCGGCAGGCGCGCCCGCACCGCTGCAAGAATCGCATCGATGCCGCCCGCGGAGAAGAGGCTGGGCGTGCCGCCGCCAAAAAAGATCGTCTGCACCCGCCGGCCCCATACGAGTGGCAACGCCTGTTCGAGATCGGCGATCAACGCATTGACATAGGCTTGCTCGGTGTCCGCTGACAATTCCCTCTCCCTCCGCGGGAGAGGGTTAGGGAGAGGGGCGATGGAAGGGGTAGGCTTCAGCTCATGCGAATTGAAATCGCAATACGGGCACTTGCGCACGCACCACGGTAGATGAATGTAGAGCGCAAGCGGCGGCAGCGCAGCGAGTTTGATGCGCGTGCCGGAGGCGGGGAGGAGGGCGGCAGTGGACACGTCGTGAAATGAGAAACGGAACGACGCTCACTCTACCCCAGCAAAGCCAAAGCATCGGTCGTGCACTCGTGATATGAAAGCGCACGAAACTTCGCAACGACTGCATCAAAAGGACATCCCTATGGCTATATTTGTCATCGCACACGGCGCCTGGTCGGCCGGCTGGGCCTGGAAAAAGATGCGCTCACGCTTGCGCGAGCGGGGACACGAGCTCTTCACGCCCACCTACACCGGCATCGGTGAACGTTCACATCTGGCAAGCGCGGTCATCGATCTCGAGACGCATATCGAAGACATCGTGCGCGTGCTCGATTTCGAGGGTCTGCGCGATGTGATTCTGGTTGGCCACAGCTATGGCGGGATGGTGGCCACCGGTGTTGCGGACCGCTGTGCACCGAGCATCGCGAAGCTCGTGTATCTGGATGCGTTCGTACCGCGCAATGGACAATCACTCTTCGACCTGCAGGCGGAAGAATTGCGAATGCGCATGCTGATGGGCGTCCGCGAGTCGGGCGACGGCTGGCGCGTTCCTGCCAATCCGATGCCGCCCGATACATCACCGGAAGATCTCGCTTGGGCGATGCCGCGGCGAATCATGCAGCCGCTCAAGACATTTACCCAGCCGGTCCGCCTCACTGGCGCCGTCGACCAATTGCCGCATATCTATATCTACTGCAGAAAGAACGGTCCCGGCGACGTATTCAGGCAATTCGCCGATCGCGCGAAGGGCGAACCTGGATGGCAATACCACGAGCTCGATGCAAGCCACAATCCGCACATTACGATGCCGGATACGTTGGCGGAGTTGTTCGGGGAGATTGCCGGTAAGGTGAACCGACACGCGGATGAATGAGGACTCGTCCGTTTCCCGATTCAGTTCAATTCGCTTTGGGGAACCGTCCGGTCCGTAGCGTGGAGCGAACCTTGTTGGCGCCACCACGAGCTCGACGTGAGCCATGAGCCGCACATCACGATGTCGGATACGCGGGCGGCGCGGTTCGATCGCCGAGCGGCTTCACGACCGTGTGTGCGCACTCGATGAATAGTCGCCGCTTTGCATCCGGCGTTAGCGCAATATCCTGCGAA
Source organism: Betaproteobacteria bacterium (assembly GCA_031391405.1). GTDB lineage: Bacteria > Pseudomonadota > Gammaproteobacteria > Burkholderiales > SG8-39 > SHXR01. The sequence continues at coordinate 10,709 of JANMUI010000595.1, read as the reverse complement.
ACCGATTCGACTGATCGTGAACTTCGCGGCCGGCGGCCCAGCCGACATTACGGCCCGAGCCGTGGCCGAGCCGCTCGCCAAGCTGCTCGGGCAGCCCTTTGTCGTCGAGAACAAACCTGGTGCCGAAGGCGCGATCGCCGCCGACGCCGTGCGCCATGCGCTGCCCGACGGCTATACGCTCCTCTGGGGCACGTCAGGGGTGGTGGTCGGGGCGCCTCTCTTGCACAAGCACCCGCCTTACGACCCGTCCACGAGCTTTACGCCCGTATCGCTCATCGGCCGCTTCACGCTGTGCCTATTCGCGCACCCGCAGGTTCCGGCAACAACCGTCGCGGACCTCGTTGAGCACGCGCGCGCGAACCCGGATGGCCGAAGCGCCGGGGTGAACGCACCGAAAGGCGACGGTCCGCTTTCTCTGCGGGCGCCATGAGGATAGACTCGGGTTCGTCATCACTCGCACTAGCACGAAACAGCCGATGGATGCTCTGGTCGAGACACAGCGCGACGCGATCCTGCGGCTCGCCAAGCTGCACGGGGCAAACCGCGTACGGATCTTCGGTTCGATGGCGCGCGACGATGCGGATCTGGACAGCGATGTGGACATTCTGGTCGATCTGGAGCCAGGTCGAACACTGCTCGACATCGGGGGGTTCTTGATGGACTTGCAGGATCTGCTTGGGAGAAGGGTGGATGTCGTAACAGAGTCCGCCCTGCATCCAAGAATCAGGGATACGGTCCTTCGCGAGGCGGTTCCTTTATGAAGGATGAGTTGCTGTACGTGGAGCATGTGCTCGACTGCATCGGACGGATTGATGAATACGCACAGGGCCGCAAGTCTGTATTCATCGGATCGAGGCTTGTGCAGGACGCAGTCGTGCGCAATCTCCAAGTGCTTGCTGAGTCGACGTAGCGATTGTCCGACGAGATCAAGGGTCAGTATCCGGAGGTGGATCGGCGCGGGCTGTCCGGATTTCGGAACGTCCTGGCGCACGGATACCTCGGCCTCGACATAGAGAGAATCTGGGAGCTTGTCGAAGCAAAGCTTCCCGCCCTCCGCGCAAGCATGGAAGGAATTCGGGGCGATCTGAACACGAGCCCTGATCACGAAGGGATTACGACATACTGCTTGCATTCCCGCCGACTCTGCAATCCGCGGACCCCACGCCGTTGCCCGCTATACAATCGCTCGCTCCAAGCGATCCATAGCCGAACTTCGTATGACTGCAGCGAAACGCATCGCCATCGTCGGCGCCGGGCTCGGCGGCTTGGCTGCTGCGGTAGCACTCAGGCAGCAGAACTTCGTGGTGAATGTCTACGAGCAGGCTTCGGCGCTCGGCGCGTTCGGCGCAGGCATCAACCTGAGCGCCAACGCGGTCAAGATTTTCGATGCGCTTGGATTGAAGGGTCGCCTGCATGAAGTGAGCTTCGAGCCCGAAGGGCATGCGTGGCGCAACTGGACGAGCGGCCTGGCGTCGCGCATCCTGCCGCTCGATCAATCGATCAGCCGCTACGGTTCCAACTACTACATCATGCATCGCGGCGATCTTCATCGCTTGCTGTGCGAAGCCGTGCCTGCTTCCAACATCCATTTGAACAAGCGTTGCGTTGGGGTCGAGGTGCGCGAGCGGTCCGCTGCGGTCTCATTCTCAGACGGCGCAAGCGTCGAGGCCGACGTCGTGATCGGTGCCGATGGTATCCACTCGGCGGTTCGCAAGCATGTGTTCGGCGGCGCGGGCGCCCGGTACGCCGGGACGATGTGCTGGCGCTCGCTCATTTCGGTTGAGTCTTTACCCGCCGATATCCACGATCGCTGCGTGAATCATTGGACCGGCACCGGCTATGACCGCTTTGTCATCAGCTACTTCGTCCGCCAGGGGAAGTACATCAACATACTGGCGGTCATGCGGCAGCCGGAATGGACCTCCGAGTCGTGGTCTGAACCGAGCACGCGTGAAGAGATGTTGGCGTCGTTCGGCGACGTCGGCTCCAACCTCGCGAGGTTGCTCGCGAGCGCAAAGGAAGTTTTCAAGTGGGGCCAGTTCACCGGCGAGCCCGCGGCCGAATGGACACGCGGCCGGGTCACCTTATTGGGCGATTCCGCCCACGCCATGCTGGCGACGTGGGGGCAGGGCGCCTGCATGGCCTTCGAGGACAGCTACATCCTCGCTCGCTGGTTGGCGCACTTTCGGGACGACCTCGCAACAGGGCTCCAACGCTATGAAGCCATTCGCAAACCGCGCGCCACGCGGATACAGGCCATGTCCCGCCTCGAAGTCCAATTCAAGAAGCAGTCGTCGCTATGGGACAAGCTGTATCGTGAGTGGGTCTATCTCAGCCGGTTCGGCTCGACGACGCCCGGAATATACAGATGGATTTATGGCTACGATCCGGGGACGCAATGGCACCAGGCCAGGTAGTCGAGGAGGCTTCAGTGGAAAAAAGTCGCGCCGTGTTCGCTATATCCATGCTGTTTGCTGCCGGAATCGCAGTGGCGCAGACCTACCCGACGCGGCCCATCACGTTGGTTGTCACGACCTCCGCGGGGACCACCCCCGATGTGCTGGCAAGACACATTTCGCCGTTGCTCTCGCAGCGCCTCGGCCAGCCGGTCGTCGTCGATAACCGGCCCGGTGCGAGCGGCAACATCGGTGCAGCACAGGTCGCCAAAGCGGCGCCCGACGGACACACGCTCATGATGACTGCGCTGCTGTTCTCGATGACACCCGCATTCAACAAGGACCTTCCATTCGATCCGGATGCCGATTTCGCACCAATCGGGACACTGGCAAAGGCGACGCTTGCGCTCGTTGCCCACCCGTCCAACCCGGCAACATCAGCCAGGGAGTACGTCGCGCTCGCAAGAAGCCGTCCAGGGCAGTCGAATTTCGGTACACCGGGAATCGGTACGCCGCACCACCTGATCCTCGAGCTCCTCAAGCGACAGGAGAAAGTCGACATCGTGCATGTGCCGTACAAAGGCACCGCCGGGATGGTCACCGGGTTGTTGGGTGGCGAGATCGGCGCGGCGTTCTTCCCTTTGGTCGGCGCGATGGCACCCGCGAAAGGCGGCAAGCTGAAGATTCTCGCGATCCTCGCCGAGAAGCGCATCGATTTGGCGCCCGATGTCCCGACCTTCCGCGAGGAAAACATCGACGACATGGACATCGATCAATGGATGGCGGTGTTCGCACCGGCGAAGACGCCGCGCGAGATCATTCGCCGCGTCAGTCAGGAGCTTATGGCCACGATGGACTCGCCGATCGTCAAGGATTTCAATCTCAAGCAGGGCATCCTGCCGATGCCGGGCACGCCTGAGGAATTAGGCGCCCTGATGAAAAAGGAACTGGCGCGCTGGAAGAGGGTGGTTGCGGAGGCGGGAATCAAGGCGGAATAGCGGTGCTCTATCTCCGGCGGTCGGTGCATCATGCCCCCGGAAAGCCCACTTCGCGACGCTTGCGCACCGCCGGCACCAGCACTGCGATTAGAAGCAGCGCGGATGCAAACAGGAATCCAGCGCTGATCGGACGTGTCACGAACACCGATAAATCACCGTCCGAGATCGTCATCGAGCGCCGGAAATTCTCCTCGAGCATCGGTCCAAGAATGAAGCCGAGCAGCAACGGCGCCGGCTCGCATTTCAGCTTTCGAAGGACGTAACCCACCACGCCGAACACGGCCATGAAGACGACTTCCATCATGCTGTTCTTCAAGCTGTAGACGCCGATGCAGCAGAAGATGATGATCGCCGGATAGAGATACCGATACGGGATCTGCAAGAGCCGCACCCATATCCAGATGAGCGGCAGGTTCAGAATCACCAGCATCGCATTGCCGATCCACATGCTCGCGACCAGACCCCAGAAGAGCTCCGGCTGCTTCTCGATCACCTGCGGGCCGGGCTGAATGCCGTGGACCATCATCGCGCCGATCATGAGCGCCATGATCGCATTGGGCGGAATGCCAAGCGAGAGCATCGGGATGAAGCCGGCTTGCGCACCAGCATTGTTCGCGGCTTCTGGCGCCGCCACGCCTTCGACCGCGCCTTTTCCAAAGCGCGACGGATCCTTTGCGATCTTCTTCTCGAGACTGTAGGCGGCGAACGAGGGAATGGTCGAGCCGCCTCCCGGCAGCATGCCAAGAAAAATTCCAAGCAAGGTGCCGCGCGCGGCCGCCGGGGTTGCTTTGCGGAAGTCGTCTTTGCTTGGCCAGAGCCGATCTCGCAGTTTGGCCACGATCGCGCCGCCAGCCCGCGCTTCCAGGTTGAGCATGATCTCCGCGATGCCGAACATGCCCATCGCCACCGGCACGAAGCCGATGCCGTCATAGAGATCCTGGATGCCGAGAGTGAAGCGCTGTTCGCTCGTGGTGACGTCAGTGCCGACCAAGCCGAGAAACACGCCGAGGATAATCATCGCGATTGCATTCAGCAGCGGCCCTTGTGCAAGCACGACCGCGGCAACGAGCCCGAGGATCATCACGCTCACATAGTCGGTCGACTGGAAGAGGAGCGCGATGCCGGCAATCGCCGGACCGGCGAAGGCGATAACGAACGTGGTGACGGTGCCGGCGAACAAGGAAGCCAATGCGGCGATCGCGAGCGCGGCGCCGGCGCGTCCCTGTTGTGCCATCGCGTAGCCATCGATGCATGTGACGACGGAGGATGATTCGCCGGGCAGGTTGACGAGGATCGCGGTGGTCGAACCGCCATACTGCGAGCCGTAGAAGACGCCGGCCAGCATGATCAGCGCACCGGTCGGCGGCAACCAGAACGTAATCGGCATCAGCATCGCGACCGTTGCTGTAGGACCGATGCCGGGCAGCACACCGATCAACGTGCCGAGCAGACAACCGATCAAGCAGAGCAGCAGATTCGCTGGTGTCAGCGCAACGAGGAGACCTTGCGCGATGTTGGCGAGGACCGCTTCCACGTTACCAAGGACTCCGCGGTAACGCGCGTAGCGGCAGTCCGAGTCCCCACACGAAGATTGCGAGAACGGCGATTGCGAGCACCAGGGCGAGCACCGTTACACCCCGGGCCCGCATCGGCTCCCCCGCGAAATTGGCCAGCACCACCGCTGCGATCACGGCGGCGACGACGCCCAATGATTCGAGGACGAGTGCGAAGCCAATTACGGCTAGGGTGATGGTGCAGACCGATTTCCACGCGATGGCTGCAACCGGCTCACCCGCGCGCATCCATCCGCCGATCGCGATGATCGCGCCCAGGCCCACGAGGAACCAGCACATGAGCAAAGGGAAGTACCCTTCGCCCATCTCGCTGGCGGTGCCGACATTGAGCGAGCGCCCGACCCACAGGCCCGCGAGCCCGATCGTCGCGAAGATCAGGCCGGCAAGAACATCTGTCTTCGCGAATCGCCGCACGCTACTTCTGGCGTGTCTTGACTAATCCTGCCTCGAGAAATATCGGGTACATCCCGTCGTCTTCGTCGGTCAGGCGCTTGATCGTGTCGGCCCGATTCAACGGGCTCACGAGGAAGCCGGCGTTCTTCGCCTTCGCCTGGAAATCCGTATCGCGCAGTGCCTCGAGGAATTTCGCCTCCAACACCGCGATCCGATCGGCGGGCAGGCCTTTCGGGCCGGCGAACGCACGCCAGGCGCCGGCGATGAAATCGATGCCCTGCTCGCGGAAAGTCGGCACGTCGGGCGCAAGAAAGTGGCGTTGCGTCGCGGCCACGCCGAGAATGCGTGCGGCACCGGACTTGTGATGCTGCACGATATCGGGAGCGGGCACCGTCACCGTATCCACTTCGCCCGAGAGCATGCCTTGTACCGTGGGCGCGAAGCCCGCGTACGGCACTTTGGTCACGCGCACGCCGAGTTTCTTCTCCATCAGCGAGATCGTGATGTGCGAGGACCCGCCGGGCTGATCGTTGCCGTTCTTGATCTTGCCCGGGCTCGCCTTGGCGGCATTGATGAAATCCGCGACGTTCTTGAAGCCGGTCTTGGACGATGCAGAAAGCAGCGCCGGGTCATCGCCGAAGAACGCGAACGCGTCGAAGTCGCTCATCGCGTTGGCGTTCGGATTGTTGTACTGCGCAAAGATCGCGCCCGTCGCGATCATGCCGATCGTGTAGCCGTCGGGCTTCGAGGTCGCGACTTCCTTCAGACCGATGGTCCCGCCGGCGCCGGGCTTGTTCACCACCACCACCGGCACGCCGATCTTTTTGCTCGCAGTATCGGCCACCAGGCGCATCGCGATATCGCTGCCACCGCCTGGGGGCCAGGGCACAATGAGGCTGATGGGTTGCGATGGGAAGGCCTGGGCGAAAGCGGCATTCGCGCAAACCGCAGCCACGAGACCGGCTAGACATCCATAAAACGCTCGCATGGTGCTCTCCTCGATGAGTGCAAAGTGTTCACGCCGACTTGAATTCCTTGATCACTGCCAGCGAATCCTGCCGATCGGCCGCTTCGCCCACCAGTAGGAGCACCGGTTCGTTGATACCCGCATCGCCGTATCGTTGCAACCGATCCGCGCATTGTTTCTTCGTGCCCCACACCGCGAAAGCTTCAACGGCCTCATCGGGCACCAGGCGAGCGGCGCCGTCCAAGTCGCGTTTGCTGATCGCCGCGATGATCGCCTGCTGGTCGATCGGAATGCCGGAATGCGCAATCGCGTCGTCGAGAAACCGGTTGCGCATCACGAAGGCGAGCTTGCGACGCGTTTTCTCCATCGCTTCGCGCACGCGCTCCGACGCGAAGAAGAAAATGTACGAGGCGGTACGCACCGTTGCCGGGTCGCGGCCGGCCTCGCGCGCACCGGCCGCGACGATGTCGAGCGACACCCGCGAATATTCGGGCGACAGTCCGCCCGAGAGGACGACGCCATCCGCGGCGCGTCCGGCGAGCTTCAACATCTGCTCTTTCATCGGCGCGAGGTAGATCGGAATCGGTTGCGAAGGCTTGAAGGCCATCCGCGCGCCGGCCGGACGATGCAACATCCCCTCCGGCTGATGGACCGGCTCGCCCGACCACAGCGCACGCAGCGATTCGAGATACTCGCGGTTGGCGCGTAACGGCTTATCGAGCTGCACGCCTGCTTCGCCGAGGAACAGCGGATTGCCGACACCGATCGCTATCGCGACGCGCCCGGGGGCCGCCTCGCTCAACGTGGCCATCGACATCGCGAGCGGGACGGGGTTGCGCAGATACGGGCTGATCGCGGACGGTACCACCGTTGCACGCTTGGTTGCCAGCGCGAATGCCATGCAGGTGGTGAGCGGATCGCGATAGCCAAGATGCTCGGCCATCCACAGGCTCGCAGCGCCAGCGGCCTCCGCTTCCTTCGCGACCTCGACCGATTCCGTGAAGGTGGAGAAGCCGTCGAAACTGACGCCGATCTTCATTTCGGTAAAACTCCTCGTTAATAGGGGACAGGCCAGAATGTGACTTACTTAAAGTGCGGTGCTCGAGGCTCCGTTCGCCCTGAGCCCGTCGAAGGGTAACGCAGGCTTGTCGAAGGCGGGCGATCGTCCGCTCACGGACGCTCCGCCATTCACCCTTCGACAGGCTCAGGGCGAACGGTAAGTCCCCTAATTTGCTTCACGGCGCCTCTAAAAATTCGTCATTCCCGCGAAGGCGGGAATCTAGGCTTTTTGGAATGCCCGATGAGTCAATAGCCTCTGGATTCCCGCCTTCGCGGGTATGACGGAAAATTTGAATTTTTAGAGGTACCCTAATGTAAGTGCCATTCTGGACAGACCACGTTTTCGGCAGAAAACGTGGTCTGTCCCCAATTATTGGTCCCCAATTATTCTTTGAATCCAAAGTCTAGCAGCTTGATCAGCGCGTCGCGCCCAACACAGGCGAGCCCAAGCCGCTCGAGTGTGAGGCCTTCGGCACGATAGTCATGACCGGTGGCGATGCCCGCCAGATGAACGATATGCGCTGCCGTGGGCGTTGGAACGCCTGCGGCGCGCCCGAGCTCGGTGAGCAAGACCAGGCCGTACGGGACATCTTCATGGAAAAAGCGGTGATCGAGCGAGGCAGGCGCGCGAATCCAACGATCGGGCTCGCTCTGATGAAACGCTTCGTACGCCAATCCGCTCGCGCGCGCAGCCTCGGTCGTGTAGCCCGCCCGAAAGAAGTAATCGACGAAGCGCTCCGCGCGCGCGCCAAGCGCCGCGGCGATCGCCAAGCGCTCGCGATCGAGCGCATCGATCAGCCGCCCAACCGACGGTGAAATGCCCTCGTAGTAGTGGGTGTAGTCACCCTGCGTCGCCTCGATACGCCCGACGTTGCAAAGCGCGGCCGGTGGATGATGGATCGCGTTGGTGTACGGAAACACCGTTTCCAGAATGTTCGCCGCGGGTTTGATCGCTGGAAGAAGCGGACGAATGCGGTCCGCAACGGCTTCGGTATCCGTCGATGGGAACACCCCGAACACGATGTGCTCGGAGGCTTTAGTGATTCGCACCCGAACGGGCGAGCTCTTGCGGCAGATGTAGGGCAAGGTGCCCGACTCGCAATGACGCGGTTCTGCGATCCCGGATCGTCGCAGCACGTTCGGCACCAAGGTGAGCGTATGGCCCGGTGCGAGAAAGAGGATCTGCTCGGGTGCAAGTTGTGGTGCGAGGAGCGCGGCCATCGACTCGTGCGCGTGCGTGGGTACGACGAGCATTACCAGCTCGGCACCTTGCATGACGCGGCCGATGTCGGTCGAAGCAATTGCTACCGGTGCAAAGCCTTCGCCCAGCGCGCCTTCGTATTCGACACCGCCACGCGTCGCGATTGGTGCGATCGATGATTCGCGACGACTGAACATGCGCACCTCGCAACCGCGCTGCGTAAGATCAGCCGCCACCGCGCAACCGCCCGCACCGGCGCCAAGGATCGCGACGGTGCGAATCGCGCTCATTCGAGCCCGCTCATCCGACCCGATATTTCGCGAGCTTCGCCTCGTCGAGCTCGACGCCGAGGCCAGGGCCATCGGGCACGATGAGATGTCCATCGCGATACTCGAACGGCATCTTGATCAAGTCATCGAGGTACTTGTGGCCGGCGACCTTGGTGCGCACGATCTCCGCGGTCGAAGTAACCGGAATGGTTCCCGGCAGGTCGATCGCGTTCGAGGACGCCGCCAGATGCAGATTCGCGGCGTTGCCGATGCCCATCTCGGCCGAGCCGTTGATATCGCAGCGCAGCCCGCCCGTCTCGGCCACCGCAAGCAGTTTCTTCGCTTTCGCAAGCCCACCCGGCTTGGTGTAGTAGACCGATATCATCTCGGCCGCCTTCCATTCGATCAGCCGCAGCACGTCGCGCGCGCTCCAGGCACTCTCGTCGGCCATGATCGGAATGTCGACCGCCTGCGCAACGCGCGCCATCTGCTCCAGGCCTTCGACCGGCTGTTCCATGTACCAGATGTCGTATTCCTGCATCCGGCGAATGACTTGCACGGCGGTCTTCCACTCGCGATAACCCTGGTTCGCATCGACGCGCAGCCGGGGCTTGGGGCCTAATACTTGACGCAGGCGCCGTATCAGCTCGACATCCCGCTCCGGGTCGATGCCGACTTTCACCTTGAGCGTTGTAATCCCTTCTTCGACGACCAGCACCGCCTCGCTCAGCGCTTCTTCGATCTCCATCAAGCCGATACTGTGGGCGAGCGGAATCTCGCGCCGCACGAGCCCGCCGAGCAGTTGATACACCGGCACACCGAGAATCTTGCCGACCGCGTCGTGCATCGCGACGTCGATCGCCGCCTTCGCGTAGGGGTAGCCCTTCACGAAGCGATCCATTTTCGTGAGAACGTGATCGATCCGCCGCACATCTTCACCGACGATAATGGGCTCGAGCAGTTGTTTGATCACGACCACTGTCGTCTCGGGCGCTTCACCCGAGCGCGTCTGGTACTCGCCGCCCCAGTCCTTCAAGACTTGCGTTTCCCCGAGGCCGACGACCCCACCCTCGACGTGGAGCTTGATGATGACGTAGTCGCGCCCGACACCAGCATAGTTGCCGGCCCAGGTGTGATGGCGCCGCATCGGTAGCCCGACGCGAAAGACATCGATGCCCTGGATCTTCATGCGGGAATCCGGATCAGCTCGTCGTTCGGGGTGATGGCACCGGTAATCGGCGCGAACCCGTTCTGCGTGATGACGTACATGTCCTCGGTGTGAAAGCCCATCCGTCCGGGCAGCATGTAGAGCGGCTCCATGGTGAACGTGATGTTCGGCTCGAACACGATGGTGCGCGTATCGGTGATGTACGGCTCTTCATGGATCGTCTGGCCGATGCCGTGGCCAAGAAACTTGAGTGTGGGCTCGACATCGCGATCACGACAGTACTTGACGTAACTGAGATACAGATCGGCGACTCGCGTGCCCGGTTTGAGGAACGTCTTGCAATGCTCGCGCGCACCGATCAACACTTTCCAAATATTCTCCTGTTCGGTCGTGGGCACGCCGACGACGGCGGTGCGGGTCACGTTCGAGCGATAGAAATTCAGGTCACCCAGGATCTCCACCCGCACGATGTCGCCCTGCTCGATGCGTTTGTCGGTGGGCGAACAATTCACGATCCCTGAGCGAGCGCCCGAGCCGACCTGATACTTGAGACCATCGCAGCCGGCCGCCATCACTTTGTCGACGATGTTCTTGCCTACTTCCTTCTCGGTGACGCCTGGGCGAATATCGCGAATCACTTCGCCGATGATCCGATCGGTGAGCTCGCCGACCTTGCGCCAGTCG
>JANMUI010000583.1:0-3582 GCA_031391405.1 Betaproteobacteria bacterium | reverse complement strand
CGTATCGATCTGCGAGAGGTTGCCGAGGCACAACACCTTCGTGCCGGGGCCGGCGCGTGTCACCAGCGTTTTCATCTGCTTTGGGGTGAGGTTCTGGGCTTCGTCGATGATCAGGAACTTCTTGATGAAGGTGCGACCGCGCATGAAGTTGATCGACTTCACCTTGATCTTCGCGCGAACGATATCCTGGGTCGCCGCTTTGCCCCATTCGCCCGCCCCGCCATCGGTCCCGCTCAGGACCTCGAGGTTGTCTTCGAGCGCGCCCATCCAGGGATTCATTTTTTCTTCTTCCGTCCCCGGCAGAAACCCGATGTCATCGGCCACCGGTACCGTGACCCGCGTCACGATGATCTCCGAGTAGCGCTTCTCGTCCAGTATCTGGCTGAGTCCGGCGGCCAGGGTGAGGAGGGTCTTGCCCGTCCCGGCTTGCCCGAGCAACGTGACGATGTCGTTCTCCGGATCCATCAACAGGTTCAAGGCAAAATTCTGCTCGCGGTTGCGTGCGTTGATGCCCCACACCGAATTGCGCGCATGCGTGTACTCGCGCACCTGTTCAAGCGTGGCAGTTCTGCCTTCGATTGCCCGCACAATCGTGTCGAGCGGCTGTGCGCCGCCCTGATAGACCAGTTCGTTCAGGAAGAAACTCTCCACCAATGGCCCGGTTACCTTGTAGAACGCCCGTCCATCTTTTTTCCAGCTTTCCATGCCTTTGCCGTGGCTGTCCCAGAAATCAGGGGGCAGCTCACGCGCACCGGTGTAGAGAACATCCGAATCCTCGAGCACCTTGTCGTTGAAGTAATCCTCTGCTTCGATCCCGACGGCGCGCGCCTTGATGCGAAGGTTGATGTCCTTGGTCACCAGGATCACATGCCGGCCGGGTGTCTGCTTCTGCAGATAGCGCACGACTCCGATGATCTGGTTGTCGGCACGTGCACCCGGCAGATTCGGCGGGACGTGACCGGTGATCGCCTCGGTCTGGAGAAACAGTTTTCCGGTCGCGGTATCGGTGGGAAAACGCTTGAGCGCGACCCCGGCGGCAATCTGCCCGTGCGTGATCAGATCTTCCAGGAATCGGCTGGCCTGGCGGACGTTCCGCGCGATTTCAGACATGCCTTTCTTGTGCGCATCGAGCTCTTCGAGCGTTTCCATCGGCAGGAAGACGTCGTGCTCCTCGAATCGGAACAGGCTGGTCGGATCGTGCATCAACACGTTGGTGTCGAGAACGAAGAGCTTGGTGCTGATCTTCGCTTTGGCACGCGATTTCTTTACCTCAGTCATTCCTGATTGGCCTTAAAGAGTCTCTACATGGTCGAGCACCGCCTGCGCATGGCCCGGTACCTTCACGCCCCGCCACGCGTGCAGGATCTTGCCGTCACGATCGACAATGAACGTGCTCCGTTCGATGCCGCGGACCTGCTTGCCATACATGTTCTTCATCTTGATTACGCCAAGCATCGCACAGAGCTTCTCGTCGGCATCCGACAGCAGCTCAAACGGGAAATGCATCTTGGTCTTGAAATTCTCATGGGACTTGATGGTGTCCCGTGAGACACCCAGGATTTCGCAGTCGAGCTTCTTGAAGCGCGCGTAGAGATCCCGGAACTGCTCGCCTTCGCTTGTGCAGCCGGGGGTATTGTCCTTGGGATAGAAATAGAGAACCGCACGCTTGGCGTCGAGCGCCGATAGCGTGAAGGTCTTATCGCCCGTGCTGGGCAGCGAGAAATCGTCGATCGCTTCATTCGTCATCGCGAGGCTCCTTTGGATGAGGACGCTCGGGTCTCATGGCGCAGGACGCGCCGGGCAGCGCTTCTCACCGGCTGCGTTCAAGGGAATGACGCACCCTGTGTCATCAATGTTCCCGCCCGGCCTCCGACTGAACCGCGATCGAGGCGATGGCGAGGCAACGCCTCCCGATTCAACGCGTTCATGACGTCCTCCATCGGTTGCAGTGTATAGCCCTGTTCCCGCCAGCCGGACAAAAGCGCATCGAATACGCTGCCAAGCTGCATGCCTTCCAGCTCCGCGTGCAGCGTATAGACGTGTGGGGTTCGCGGCGCCTGCGCCGTGATGTCCAACACATGCGCCGCGACGTTGTCGGCGGTGAGGCCATCCACGCCGATCAATTCATCCAAGGTCGGCAATGTCGTCGGAAGCTGCGGACAGTCGATGAGCTCGCCGTCCACGACCGGCATGAAGGGATGCGTACCGCGCGTGTCGGAGCAGTAGGCAAAGCCGAGCCGCTGCGTCATGCGAAACGCATGGCGATTCATCTGCCAGCCGGCGGCACCATGCACGCGCGCGTTGACACCGAACACCTCCGCAAACCGGGACGATGCGCGTTCGAGCAGGGCCTCGACCCAGAGATTGTCTGCCCGCTCGACACCGTCTTGCCATTTCACATGGTCCCAGGTGTGGATGCCCACCTCATGGCCGGCATCCCGCACACCGCGCAGGATATCGCCGCATTTCAAGCCGATATCAGGGCCGGGCAACACCGTGCCATAAAGCAAGGTTCGCACGCCGTAGTGCGACACGACCGAGGTGCGCGACACTTTGCTCATGAACCCGGGTCGCAGCGCACGCTTGATCGCGCGGCCGGTGTGATCGGGGCCGAGGCTGAATAGAAACGTGGCGCGCGCGCCGTGGCGCTGCAGGATCTCGATGAGACGCGGCACCCCTTCGCGCGTACCGCGATAGGTGTCGACGTCGATTTTGAGGGCTAGGTTGGGCATTCTTGTAATCTAGGAAGTAGGTCTTGAACCACAGGGGACACAGAGGACACAGAGGAAGAAGGTGAAGGGTGAAGGGTGAAGGGAGAAGGGTGAAGGGTGAAGGGTGAAGGGGTTGGCGTTTCCTATTCCCGTTTCTCGTTTCTCGTTTCTCGTTTCCCGGCTTTTTCTGCGACCCTTGTGGTTCATGTTTTGCGTGACCTAATCCATCAGCCGTCGCGCCTCCCCCACCTGCCCCCGGTACGCATCCAGGATTCGCTTCACCGCATCCTTCATCCCCACGCGCGGACGCCATCCCAGATCGCGCGTGGTACTGGTGATCTTCGGCACCCGATGCTGCATGTCCTGGTAACCGTGCCCGTAGTAATCGACGGCCGCGACTCTGATGAGTTTCACCTTGCGCGCGGTCGGCGCGTATTCCGGATATGTTTTGGCCATCGTGAGCAGCATCTCGGCAAGCTCGCGTACCGAGTAGTTGTTGCGCGGATTGCCGATGTTGTAGATCTTGCCGGTGGCGATCTTTCCTTTGTTCTCGATCATGCGAACGAGGGCATCGATGCCGTCGTCCACATAGGTGAAGGTTCGCCGCTGCTTGCCGCCGTCGACCAGTTTGATGTTCTCGCCGCGCACGATGTGGCCGAGGAACTGCGTGATCACGCGCGAGCTGCCTTCCTTCTGCGTGTTGATCGAATCGAGGCCTGCACCGATCCAGTTGAATGGCCGAAAGAGCGTGAAGTCGAGATTGTGCTCCATGCCGTAGCCCCAGATCACGCGATCCATGAGCTGCTTGGCACATGCGTAGATCCAGCGCGGTTTGTTGATCGGCCCCAGCACGAGATTCGTGGATTCGGGA
>JANMUI010000577.1:0-3907 GCA_031391405.1 Betaproteobacteria bacterium | reverse complement strand
GAGACGGAAGAAGGAACCCTCCACTACGATGTGATCGATTGCGCCGCGCCATGGGTGGAGCGCTCCGAGACGATCATCTTCCATCACGGCATCGGTGGCAGCGCGGGGATGTGGGCGGATTGGCTGCCGCATCTCATCGATTGCTACCGCATCGTGCGATTCGATATGCGCGGCTACGGCCGCTCGCATCGCCCGGACGCTGGTTTCAAGTGGTCGCTGGATGGGCTGTCGCGCGACATTCTGGCAATTACCAATGCCATCGAGATCGAGCGCCCGCACGTGTTGGGCGAATCGATCGGCGGCACGATTGCCCTCAACTATGCGCTGCAAAATCCCAAGCGCATCGCCACGCTCACGATGAGCAATGCGGCGCATGTCGGCACGTCGCTTCAGCGTGTACATGCGTGGAAGAAAACGTTCGACGAACAAGGCGTCAAAGGTTGGTCGGATATTTTCATGCGCGATCGCTTTCACGACGGCGCGCTTGATCCCGCTCGATGGGCGTGGTTCGCGCGGACGCAGGAAGCCTGGACACCAGATCCGGTGTTGAGCGCACTTGGTGTGCTGGTAGGAACGGACCTTCGGCCCGAAGTGTCGAAGCTTGCTTGTCCCCTGCTGATCCTGCATCCGGATGGCAGCCCATTCATTCCGGTCGACACCATCGTCGATCTGCATCAGCGCGTGCCGGGCGCATGGTTCAATGTGATTGGTCACGCGAAGCACGGCATGCCGTTTTCCCATGCGCGGGAATGCGCGATTAAGCTGCGGGAATTTCTCGATGCGAAGGCGCCTCGCCAATCATGACTGACCACAAGCGCGGCTACCCTGATCTGCACGAGCACCTCGAGGCGCTCCGCACGAAAGGGTTGCTGCATACGATCGACCGGCCGATCGACAAGGATTCCGAACTGCACCCGCTCGTGCGCTGGCAGTTCGTGGGCGGCATGGCCGAGGCCGAGCGCAAGGCGTTCCTGTTCACCAACGTCATCGACGGTCGCGGCCGCACGTATTCGATACCGGTTCTGGTGGGCGCGATTGCAGCCAACCGCGACATCTATGCCGCCGGCATGGGCGTGCCGGTCGACCAGATTCCGGCGCGATGGGATAACGCGCTCGCGCATCCGATCGCCCCGAGGATCGTCGAGCATGCAGCGTGTCAAGAAGTCGTGCTTGAAG
Source organism: Betaproteobacteria bacterium (assembly GCA_031391405.1). GTDB lineage: Bacteria > Pseudomonadota > Gammaproteobacteria > Burkholderiales > SG8-39 > SHXR01. The sequence continues at coordinate 2,731 of JANMUI010000577.1, read as the reverse complement.
GCGCCATGCTGCATGGCGAAGGCAATGGCCTTGATCGGTTTCCGATCCCGATTTCGACCCCGGGCTTCGATTCTGCACCGACCCTCACTGCAACCAATGTGATCACTTGCGATCCCGAGACCGGCGTGCAGAACATGGGAACCTATCGCGCTGCCTTGAAGGCTTCCGACCGTCTCGTCGTGCGCATGGCAACGCGCATCGGCGGTGCGGGCGGCTACATTCACTATGTGAAACACCAGAAGCTCGGCAAGAAGTTGATGCCTTACGCCATCGTGCTTGGATGCCCACCTTGCGTCGCGTTCGTCGGGCCGCAAAAACTGCCGGTCGGCGTCGATGAATTCACCGTCGCGGGTGGCCTCGCCGGTGTGCCGATCAATGTGGTGAAGGCGCGGACCGTCGATTTGTTCGTCCCGGCGGAGGCCGAGATCGTCATCGAGGGCTTCATCGATACCGAGTACTGCGAGCCCGAAGCGCCATTCGGCGAATCGCATGGGCATGTCGCGCTCGAAGAATTCAACATGCCGATGCAGGTGACCGCCATCACTCATCGCCGCAATCCGATCGTGCTGTCCTATATCAGCCAGGTCACGCCATCGGAGTCGAGCGTGATGAAGCGGGTCGCCTATGAGCCGCTCTTCCTCGCACACTTGCGTGATGGGCTTGGCATCAAAGGGGTCAAGCGGGTCTCGCTGCATGAACCACTGACCGCGCTGCGCCGGGTGGTGCTGGTCACCTACGAGCGCGACGCGCAGCGCACCGAGATCTGGCGCGGCCTCTACGGCGCGGCCAACTTCAAGAGCGACACCGGCAAAATCTGCGTTGCCGTGAATGAGGATATCGATCCGGACAATGCCGATGCATTGCTCTGGGCGATTGCGTATCGCGCCAATCCGATCGAGGATATCCAGATTCTCGGCCATCGCGGCCTTGGCCACGGTCCGACTCGCGAGCACGGCAAGAAAGAAGATTCGACTCTTCTCATCGATGCGACGATGAAGGCACCGATGCCACCACTTGCGCTACCCAAGCAGGAATACATGGAACGCGCGCGCGAATTGTGGGCGGAGCTCGGCCTTCCCGCACTGCGCCCGCAACCGCCGTGGCATGGCCAGTCGGTCGGCGACTGGTTGCCTGAATGGGATGAAGCGGCCAAGCGGGCGGTCCTCGGCCGTTATCTCGATAACGGGCTCATCAGCGAGCGGCAACGCGTGAAGGGCGTGAAACCCGAAACGAAATTTCGGCCGGCTGCGAAGAAGTAAATCCGTCCATCTTGATTCATCGACAATAAGACCAGGCTGAAAAAACGGGAGCTCGCGATGAGCACACAGTCGAACGCCGCCCCTCTTTGGGAAGTGAGTGCGTGGCTCAACACGCCCGAGCCCGTCACCCTTCTAGGGCTGCGCGGGCGCGTAGTGGTGCTGCATACGTTTCAGATGTTGTGTCCGGGCTGCGTCTCGCATGGCATTCCACAAGCCATTCGCATTCACCAACTGTTTCCGAAGGAGGAAGTTGCGGTGATTGGCCTGCACACCGTATTTGAGCACCATGAAGTCATGCACGCCGAAGCACTCAAAGTGTTCATGCATGAATATCGCGTGCCGTTTCCGGTGGGCATCGACAAAGCCGGAGTCAGCGGACCCGTTCCACTGACCATGGCAGCCTACGGGCTGCGCGGGACACCGAGCTTGGTGTTGTTTGACAGACAAGGGCGTGTACGGCTGAGTCACGTCGGGCAAGTCGATGATCTGCAGCTTGGCGCTGCCATTGGTCAACTCATCGCAGAGGTTCCAACCGCAAGCTAGGTGCACCGGGTCCATGCATCAATCACACCGGATCGTCATGCCGCCATCGACGACGATCTCTGTCCCGGTGATGAATCGCGCTTCGTCGGAGGCGAGAAAGAGGATCGCGTTTGCAGTGTCGCGCCCATCCCCCATGAAGCCGATCGGGATGCGCGCCTGACGCTGCTTGAGCAGCGCTTCGATATCACCACCGGTGCGTTGCTTGGCGAGCCGCGTTTCCACCATCGGCGTATGCAGTTGTCCTGGCACGACGGTGTTCACACGGATTCCGCGCGAGGCATATTGCGCCGCCACGACACGGGAGAGTTGAATGACGCCCGCCTTAGTCGCGGCGTAAGCGACTTGCGCGGAGCCCGTCCAGCGCAGACCTGAAGTCGAGGCGAGATTGATGATCACGCCAGCCCCTTGCTTCTCCATGATCGGCAGCACGTGCTTACAGCCAAGGAACACGCTTTTCAGGTTGTGATCGACCTGCGCGTCCCACACGTCTTCTGACATCTCGACCGGCCCACCCGAGGCCGACCCGCCGACGTTGTTGACGAGCACATCGATGCGACCGAATGCGCTCATGCACGCTTGCACCATCGCGGCGATCGATGCGCTTTGCGTGACATCGCAATGATGCGTGACGATCGTGCCACCGACCGCCTTGACGCGCTCCACGGTTTCAACGAGCGACTCGGCATTGCGATCCACCGCGAACACGCGCGCGCCTTCCTCGGCAAATCGCACCGCCGTCGCACGCCCATTGCCCCAGCCCGGTCCGACCGACCCGGCGCCCGCGATGATCGCGACCTTGTCTTGCAGCCGTTTGCTCATCGACGAGGCTTCCGCGGAAATTGATAGAACCGCGCGGGATTGTCGACCAGGAGCGCTAGCCGCTCGGCCTCTGACGGCGCGATCTGCGCGAGCAAGTCGACCAGCATACC
>JANMUI010000563.1:0-2523 GCA_031391405.1 Betaproteobacteria bacterium | reverse complement strand
CCGTGGCGTCGGCATCCTTCAGGTAGCCGGAGAAAAATCGCCGGCGTGGATCGGTGCCGCGCGCGCGAACGAGCAGTTCTCCTGGTGTGTCGGGTGCGACATCGAGACCCGTATCGTCGACGACGCGGATCTCGACGGGCGGTCCAGCGCGATCCGCACGACCGATGCATCGCATGCCACGATGGCGAGGCTCTTCCATCGCACAGAGAATGCCGCCGCCGCCGGTTTCCGTCATTGCCCAGCCTTCGAGCAACGGTACACCGAAGCGTGTCTCGAACGGCTCGTGATGGGTCGGATGTACGCCCCCGCCCATGCCATAGCGCAGCGTGTGCGCGCGATCGAATGCGGATTCCGGCAGATTGAGCAGCATCGCCGGCATCACACCCAGGTAGTGAAAGCATGTCGCGCGCGTCTCGATTGCTTCTTGCCACCAGCTTTTCGGATGGAAGCGATCGAGCAGCACCTGCGCGCCACCGGTCGCGAGCATGCCCATGAATGAGTTGCCGATGCCATTGATGTGGAACGTCGGGAGCGGTTGCAGCAATCGTTCTGCACCAAAGCGCAAGTCGATGAGTCCCCGCTGCGCCTCATACCATTCCGACCACCCGAGCATGTAGCCGTTCGTGATGATGCAACCCCTCGGTCGATTCGTGGTCCCGGACGTATAGATCAAAGCGCTTTCCGTATTTTCATCGACCGGTTCGAGGGACGGTGGACGAATCGGCGATGGAAACGAGGTTGCATCGGTCGACGCGACGGGTATTCCAAGCTCGCGCGCGAGTGCCCCGATGCCCTCCATGCGCGATTCGATCGCGACCACGAGCGAGCATTCGCTATGGGCGAGTAGATAGCGCAATTCATCGCTGGTGTAATCCGGATTGACGGGGACGACGCTCGCCCCAACCGAATTCAGCGCGAGGTAATGGAAAAAGAAAACCGGACGGTTCTCGGCAAGGACCGCGATGCGATGACCGCGCCCGTACCCGGCACGTCGATATTGTTCAGCAAGCCGATCGACTTCGGCAACCGTGTCGCGATAGCTGAAGCGCGATTGGGAAAGCCCCCACGCTTCGACAAGACGTCGTGGAACGACGAAGAGATCGCGCTCGGGTACACGCATCGCGATGCGCGCGAGCAGATGATAAACGCTGGGAATCCGCGCCCCCATTCTCCCGATGATTGAATTGCGCTACTTCATCGCCGCCCATGCCGCCCGGTTGCCATTCGCAACCGGATTGCGCAACGTGCCGATGCCCTCGACCCAGGCTTCCATCACGTCGCCCGGCTTGAGAAAGATGCCTTTGCCCGCGCCCACGCCCGATGGCGTACCCGTTGCGATCACATCACCCGGCTCCAAGGTGAGAATGGTCGAGAGATACGAGATCTGCTCGCGCACAGTCCAGATCATCGTCTTGCTCGTGTCGTCTTGCTGCAAGGTGCCGCTCACGGTCAGCTTGAGTTTCAGGTCTTGCGGGTCGCGAATGAATGCGGCCGGAACGATCCAGGGGCCGAGCGGGCAGAACGTGTCCCAGCATTTGCCCTGGAACCAATCGAAGGCGAATGGATAGTCGGTGCGTTTGTTGAGATCGCGCGCCGATATGTCGTTCGCCACGGTGTAACCAGCGATGTAGTCGAGAGCCTGGGCGAGCGGAACGTCCTTCGCCCGCTTGCCGATCACCACCGCAAGCTCCACTTCCCAATCGAGCTTCGAGGTTTCCTCGGGCTTGCGCACGATTTCCTCGGGGCCGATGACGGTCGTCGACGGCTTTTGAAAGAAATACGGGCGGCCGTTCGCTTTGGCGGCGAGCGTGGTGCTCATCTCCTTCGCGTGCTCGATGTAGTTGGCCGCCGCGCAGTAGATGCGTCCGGGGCGAAGCGGTGCGGCAAGCGCCGTTCCAGTAGGCAGCGGCTTCAGCTTGCCCGCGCCGGCGAGCTTCGATGCTGCTTGCGCGATCGATTCGATCCCAACCTGGACTTCGGGCCACCGTGCAATCAACCCGCCCAATTCGGCCGTCGCCCACGGGGGCGGTGTGTCGGAGGCGGCCTTGCACGCCGTCGCGAAATCGTAGAGCTTGTCATCGAACACGAACGCCGTTGCGGTGCCGGCGCCTTGACGGTAAGTGGCGAGTGCGTACCAAGCCATGGGGAATCTCCTTCGGGGGGGGGGGCGTTATCGAGTGCGGTTGTAGGCGGAGCCTGTGGGGTTGTCAAGCGGGGAGGCCTTCGCGCAAGCTCGCAATGCCAGGCATCAACTGAACAAGGGGGCCCGCCCCCAATAGCGCCTACTTGGTCTGACTGTGCTCAAGCCTCCGTTCGCGCTGAGCCTGTCGAAGGGTAACGCAGGCGTATCTACGGCGCGCGGTGGTCCGCCTAAGGATTCTCCGGTATTCACCCTTCGACAGGCTCAGGGCGAACGGTAAATCCCCTAGTTCGCTTAAGTAAGTGCCATTCGGGCCTGCCCCCAAATGGCACTTGCTTAAGCCGTTTGTGCGCAAGCCTCCGTTCGCCCTGAGCTCGTCGAGG
>JANMUI010000562.1:0-23173 GCA_031391405.1 Betaproteobacteria bacterium | reverse complement strand
CGATGCTCGATCGGCGACGTGACGAAGCAGGCGATCGATCCCTTCAGTGGTGGCGCGAGTGTATTCGGTCACGCCGCGCGCCACACTCGTCATGTCGTAGTCGATCGACTCGAGCGCAGTGCGATGGCTCCACGTGAGGTCCAATGCCGTCGTCGCCGAGAGCGCAAGGACCAGCGAGGACGCCAACCAGACCATGCGACGGTGCGAGGCAATGGTCGCGCGGGCGTGGTCGGCTGATCTATGCATTGGGTAGGCAGGTTGTTCGATCTTGCCGTTGCTGCATTCAATTCAATGACGACACTTAACACTTAGCGTCGTCCGCGATCAGGAATCCGGGCGGTCTGCCGCGCAGATTCCCAGCGCTTCACCGACTGCGGCGAGCAATTCCTCACGCGAGAAAGGAATCGAAAGGACCCCACCGACACCCAGTTCGCGCGCGGCCTCGCACCTTCCGTGCAGACCGGCGCGAAACCATCCCGAGATCAAGAGGATCGGAACTGCCGGATGCATCGATCGCAGTGCCTTGATCAGCGCGCAGCCGTCCTCTTTCCGTGTCGAGAGGTCCGCGACGATCAGGCTGGGCCTCTCATTGGAATCCGCGACCGATCCGGAAGCTCGCAGCACGCGGTACCCTGCCTCGGCAAGCCAATCGACGACCAAATCCCTGATGAGATCATCGACTTCGACAACGAGAATCTTCCGATCCGTCTTCACGATACGCTCATGTGGCCACGCGGGGAAGCGACCCGGCTCTCTTGAATGCTCGACTGCAATTGAATGAAACGGCTGCTGCACGGGTATGACGGCCCTGCGGTGTTGGATGACAATTGACACAATTGCTCTGCCTATCGAGCTCGATTGCGATACAACCGAACACCATTGCGATACAACGATCGCACATGCTACGGTAGCAAGAGTCGAACAAAGGACGGATCATGGACGCTGCCGCGGGGATGACCGGTCATGTTGTGGCGGTGGACGACGATCCGTCGATGCGCCAGATGATCGCCGACTATCTTTCGGACAATGAGCTGCGCGTCACCGCTGTCGCGAGCGGCAAGGAGCTTGACGCGGTACTCGAACGCGAACCGATCGACCTCCTGATTCTGGATCTGCGGCTGCCGGGCGAAGATGGCATGCAAATCGCGCGCAAACTGAGGGAGCAGTCGGACCTGCCGATCATCATGCTCACCGGGCGCAGGGACGAGGCGGACCGCGTAATGGGGCTCGAGCTCGGCGCCGATGATTACCTGACCAAGCCGTTCTCGCCGCGCGAGCTCCTCGCTCGCGTCCGCGCGCTGCTCCGCCGATCCCGCGCAAGCCAGACTGTCGCGGACGGGCTTTCCAAGCTGCGTGCCTATCGCTTCGGGGGCTGGGAGCTCAACGTGCGATTGCGCCGACTCACCAAACCCGATGGCCAGATCGTCGCGCTGACCAACGCCGAGTTCAATCTGCTGGTCGCTTTCCTTGCCGCGCCGCAACGGGTCCTCACACGCAGCCAACTGCTGGACCTCTCACGCCTGCACAACGACGAGGTGTACGACCGGGCGATCGACGTGCAGGTCGGCCGCCTACGCAGGAAGCTCATGGACGGACCGGACAACGCTTCGCCCGTCAAGACGGAGCGCGGTGTCGGGTACGTGTTCACTCTCCCAGCAGAACCCGTCTATTAGATTTGATGCGCGCATTGGTGCAGATCAAGCGGGCCGCCGCCATCGTGAACGCCGAGCTCGGCGAACGGGAGTCGGATCGTGCGCGATCGATCGTGACCGCCGCGAACGAGGTTCTCGCCGAAGCGCAACCCGATGAACTTCCGTTGGCGATGCGGCGGAACGGATCCGGCACTCAGACCTACATGAACGTGAATGAGGTGCTGGCGAATGGCGCAAGCAAGTGCTCAGCGGCCGAGCTCGATGCGTGGATTCGGCCGTATGACATGATAGCCAACACGGCGCCGCGAGAATCCAGACGGTGAGACCGCTCATCGCGAGCGCAATCGTCGTCCACATCAATATCGTGCGCTGAGGCAATCGACTTGACGCGTGGTCAAGGTTCCGTTGGAAACTGAGCTCTAATCGCAATTGACATCCGTGCATCCGACTATGACATCGCCGATTGCATTTCGCTCTGCAAGATCAGCGTGTCAACATAGGAGCGGAATCAGCATGAAAACATTACTGACTCGATGGGCTATAGCACCACTCTTTGCCCTTGCGACCATTGCGTCCGCCGCTACCGAACCAGCGTCCGCAGGAGGGCGCACAAGCGCCCATCCGATTCCAACATTCGCCCTGCAAATGACTGACATCGTGTGCGACGTTCTGGTGAATCCGGAGTTCGAGATTTCCGTGCCTCCGACCGCGGCCGCAATCGGCTGCTCGAAGCAGGGGACAGGCGCTCCACCACTTGGTATTCGGCCGGTCAATCGCTTGCCGCTTGCGTCGCCGTCCCCCCAGTGAAGTGGTTTGGTCTCCAGAAGGACAGATCCTCGCCATCGGGCGGCGCGTGGTGACGGCGACCCATTCCATCTCGGCCACGCTTTGCATTCGCGGTACGAAGTTTGTTATCTGAAATTATTTGCTCGAAATTCTCAACCACCCATATGGCAGCGGCAACAGGCTTCGAAAGCGCTCGGCGGGACGGTGAATGGTGCTGCCTGCGATGCGCGCCGCTTGATCAAGCCTGAATCACCGTCGCGTGCGTATGGTTGTATTGCGGCGATGGCGCCACAATAATGCGGTGAAGCTATCGGTACATTTCCGTCCCATGATGGAGTCAACCATGCAACTCGCAACGAACACATCAATGCAAGCACGGCAGGTAGTACGCATCGTCCGCGGCAAAGCCACTAGCGATGGTGCGGGGGTCCGCCTGACGCGCGTCATTGGCGGGGACACCCTCCCGGACCTCGATCCATTTCTGTTGCTGGATGAATTTGGCTCGGACAAAGCCGGCGATTATCTGGCTGGGTTTCCGAATCATCCGCATCGTGGCTTCGAGACGGTCACCTACATGCTCGCCGGTCGCATGCGCCATCGTGACAATCAAGGCAATTCCGGTCTTCTGACTGCAGGCAGCGTGCAATGGATGACGGCCGGCCGCGGCATCGTGCATTCGGAGATGCCCGAGCAGGACAACGGACTGATGAAGGGATTTCAGCTTTGGGTCAATTTGCCGGCCGCGGACAAGATGACCGCTCCCAGATATCAAGACATCGCACCGGACCGCATTCCAGAGGTGAATGCCGGCGACGGCGCAACGGTGCGTGTCATCGCCGGGCGCTATCGTGAAACGGTTGGACCAGTGCAAGGGATCGCCACCGCGCCGGTCTATCTGGACGTGCATCTTGCGGCCGGGTCCCGATTCGAATCAGCGCTGCCGGAAGGACACAATGCCTTCGTCTACGCCTACGAAGGCCTCGTCCGCGTGGGCGATGATGAGAAAGAGCTCGTGCGAGGTGACCTGGCAATCCTCGGCAAGGGCCAGAGCGTCACTGCGGCAACGGCCTCCGCGCCTGCACGCATCATCGTCGTGGCAGGTCGGCCGCTGAACGAGCCGGTCGTGCGCTATGGGCCGTTCGTGATGAACACCCAAGCGGAGATCCGGCAGGCGATCGAGGATTTCAATGCAAAGCGGTTCTGAGATGATCGCGGATGCGGTGATTCAACGCATCGAGACGTCGGAGAAAGTCCTCGGCGAAGGCATGATCATTCGAGTACGGCGCGATTGCGCTAACCGGTAGTGCGAAGATTGACGAAGAACCCCTGGCCGTTGGAACGTTTCTGTATCTCGGTCACGGTCGCCGGGCGGTGACGGTGAGAACATCCGCTTCGGCGCGCGTCATGCTTCTGGGCGGTGTCCCGTTTGAGAAAGAAATCATCTTATGGTGGAACTTCGTTGGCCGTAACCGGCAGCGCTCGTCAGCATCCGCAACACCGATCCGAAATTTTCCATTCAGGTGATGTCGGCCCGCTACTTCAACACCGAAGGTCGATTCATTCGCGAATTCATTGCCGCCCCGCGAGTGGTTCCGGCGCTCGGAACGATGGAGCTACGGTAGCAAGAGTCGAACAAAGGACGGATCATGGACGCTGCCGCGGGGATGACCGGTCATGTTGTGGCGGTGGACGACGATCCGTCGATGCGCCAGATGATCGCCGACTATCTTTCGGACAATGCGCTGCGCGTCACCGCTGTCGCGAGCGGCAAGGAGCTTGACGCGGTACTCGAGGTGTACGACCGGGCGATCGACGTGCAGGTCGGCCGCCTACGCAGGAAGCTCATGGACGGACCGGACAGCGCCTCGCCCGTCAAGACCGAGCGCGGTGTCGGGTATGTGTTCGCCTTGCCGGCGGAGCCCGTGTACTAGATGGCAATTGACACGGATTACGCCCCATTCGACATCCTGGCGTTCGCTTTGCGAGAGATGCTCTCGAGTACACCGACGCTTGTAGGACGCAGCCTCATGGCGCACATCCGAATTTCATTCATCGGCTCTTCTAAAACCCACGACGCGCCGTCCGGTACCGGTCGCTTCCCAACCCGCGGTTGGATCATCTGGTTATGTGTGCTCGGCGTGGTGCTGGTCGTCGTCGTGGCCCTGATTTCAATCGTCGATGCCGGCAAGCACTTCCTCGGACCTCAGGACGTCGCGGTGACGTTTGCGGCTACAACGACGCTCGGCGATCGGTTCGGCCTATTTGAATCGGCGTCGATCGAAGCCTTCTTGTCGAGCTCAAGGTAATCGCGAGTCGTGTTAAGGAGTTTGACGATATAGGGATCGGCATGCTGATATTCCAGTTCGATCTCTTTCGTGTCAGGCGCTTCTTTCATGTTCAAATTCCCTTGCACGGCCATCTGTCGTTTATCGTCCTTCGATTAAATGACGTGAGCATGACCAGAGTCTGACAATCGGTCGGCCGCGGATGTCATCTGACATCACGCGGACCGCCGGTTCCATCCAGTCCAGCAAGTAGCAAGATATCCCGGGCAAAGTCCGGGTCCTCGCCCATCAGCAATTCCGGAAGCGCTTCGCGAAAATCCCTGCGCTTACACCATTCCCGCATGTAATCCTCCCACGACTGCCACAAGCGCCGGCGTTGCTTGTCCATTCTCTCCTCCTCCTCGTTCTGGCGCTCCTTCCTCTGCTCGAGCAGAAACACATAGATCGCCAGCGGAAGGCCGACGACGGTCACGAGGTAGCTGAGCAGCTCACTCCATTGGAGAAAGGATTCGGGCATGGGCGGGGGAAATGGAGACCGGCACTCATTCTGCGCAAGCGGCCCGCCGTGATCAACCCCTCAATGAGAATCGCCACCGCGTGATGCGATGGCCGACGCGACACCTGTGAGGTCTGTTCGCGAAAGTGGTCGGCGTGACGCCGCACCAAGGCTTGCAAGATTGCCTAACGCTGGGATACCGTTGACGCGATTCCACCGGAGGGGCAGTGGAAGAACGGCAATGGCAAGGTCAAAGCAGCCCAGCCCCGTGCCAGGTAAGAACCCGAAAAAAATGGGCGCCACATGTCGATCTGGCGGCCGACCGCTCGACTATTGGGATTAGTTAACGGATGGGTCCGTCAATCGCGATAACTTTCCAATTCAATTACAAGGAGCTGAAATCATGAGATTCATGATCATCGTCAAAGCCACCAACGATTCCGAAGCAGGCGTCATGCCCAGTCAGCAACTGTTGACCGAAATGGGCCAATTCAACGAAGACTTAGTGAAGGCTGGAATCATGCTCGCCGGGGAAGGGCTCCACCCCACATCGAAGGGCGCGCGCGTGCGGTTTTCCGGACCGAAGCGAAGCGTGGTCGACGGCCCCTTTGCCGAGATCAAGGAGCTCGTCGCGGGCTTCTGGATCTGGAAGGTGAAGTCGAAGGAGGAGGCGATCGAATGGGTCAAACGCTGCCCCAACCCGATGCCGGAGGATTCCGAGATCGAGATCCGCCAGGTGTTCGAGGCGGAAGACTTCGGTCCTGCACTCACGCCCGAGCTGCGGGAGCAAGAAGAGCGCTTGCGTACCCAGGTCTCCGGCAGCAAATAGCCTACGACGATGGGAGAAAAAAGACCGCGCCATGAAGCGAAGTTTCAGCACCACCACGGCGGGCAAAGGCGCGACCTACACCTGGGAAGGGAACGAGGACGTAGGCCAGGGCGGCATGGAAATCGTCGCGCCCGTCGCTCCGCACAAAGTGGCGTTCAAGCTTGACTTCGTCAATCCGTTCGCAGCCGGCAAAAGCACGGAGGTGCTGGTCTGCCTGTCTCGCGAGAGTCGAAAGGAGGTAGATGAGATGATCCGCAATGCGGTGGCGGGCGGTGGAACGATCCATGCGCCACTCCAGGACCTTGGGTTCATGTATCAATATGGCTTTCAGGACCTCGATGGACATATCTGGGAGCTTATCTACATGGCACCGACTGCTGGCCAACGTTGAGCTCCACGGCGGCTGGGTGAGGAGTCCATCGCCAAGCTCGGCTACGAGCCGGTGGGTTTTACGTCGAGCGTCGCTGCGTTCGAGGGGTTCCGCACAACGCCGGAGCGCTTCCATGCCGTGCTGTCGGACGAATCGATGCCCGACATGACGGGTTCGGAGCTCGCGCAGTCGCTGCGGATGATCCACCCCGACATCCCGATTATGCTGATGAGTGGCTTCGTGAACCCCGCGCTGTCCGCGCACGCACGGAAGGTTGGCGTCGTCGATGTACTCGCGAAACCGCTGGTCGCACGTGACATTGCGCGCAGTCTCGCCGGTACACTGGGAGGGGAAATAGTCCGCGATACGATAAGACATCGCGTTATGCGGGAGCCCAATGATGACCGATTCGTTGTCACTACCCCACGATCTCGCGTTGGACGACGATCCGGCCGTTCGCGACGTCGTCACCGACTATCTCAGCCGCAATAATATTCGCGTGACAGCGCTTCGGCGGTTGGGAGTTGAATATCGGGCTGCGCAAGCTCAGCAGCCCGGCCGGAAAAGCGGTGGAGCTCACCAAAGGGGAGTTCAGTCTTCTCGCAACGTTCCTCTCAGCGCCACAGCGCATCCTCGCGCGCGATCAATTGCTCGAATTCTCCCGCCTGCACAATGCCGAGGTCTACGATCGAGCCATCGACCTGCAGATTCTTCGCCTACGACGCAAGATCGAGGCGGATCCCACGCACCCGCAGTTCATCAAGACGGAACGCGGCGTAGGGTATGTCTTCGCCGCCGCCGTCGATGTGGTGCGCTAGTCCACCAGGCCCTTGCGAGCGCCAGCTATGAGAATCTCTATTCTCGACGACTATCACGACACGCTTCGAGCGTCTATCCGCACATCGACATCGAGGCTTGCACGCGGCTTGGCATCATTGTTTCCTCGGGCCAGCATCCGGCATCGACGCAAGCCTGGTCACTCAACCTGCTCTCCGATGACCATATCGACGAACTCGACAACATCGTCGGCTACCCTACTCGGCTGTTCCCAGTGCGGGGTATGGCCCGTCTCCGCATACGTAATGAGTCGAGATCCTCGGATCGCGGCGTTCAGCGCAATCTGCTCCGATCGCGTCCCGAATCCATCGCGATCGCCCCACAGGATCAGCGTCGGCACCTCGATGCGCTCGCGATCGGCCGTGAAATCGGCCGCCATCAGTTGCTCGAGGGCGCTGCGCCAGATGCGCGCCGGAACCTTCATACTTTCCCGCACGATGGTCTCGAAGAACGCGGGCGGCACCGGCCGGTGGAGCGTGCTCTTCTGGAAATCCAAAACGAAGGCCGGATCGATCGGATCGATCAATGCCGACACGCCGGTGTCGAGAAATTCGCGGGCTGCCGCGTTATCGCCTGGATTCCGCGGCCAAAGCGCGTGCGAGGTTCTGGTGCCCCGCGCGAAATGCTGCTTCGATCAGCGTGAGATCGAGAAGATCGCGCTGTGCGTGACTTCCACCGAAGCGTCCGGAGATATTGCGGATCGGCCGGAGCAAATCGATCGCCTCCATGTAATTTCCCTCGCCGAACGCCCTCATCGCCAAGGTCGCGGAATGACCGACCTCGGCGGTGAATCCGACGTTGTCTCCGGCGCCGCCCAGTGCGGCCTCCTGCGCTTCCAGCACACGTTGCGCAAGCTTGGATCGACCAGCTCCGACGAACGCCATCATCGCGTGCATGTCGTTGAACGCGTAGTTTCCGGCAGCCACTAAGGGTGCCCAGTTCTCGGCCAAGGCCTCCCAACGATTACCGATATCGACCCCGCGCAGTGTGAGCCGCCACAAGAGTGCGGAGGCATCGATCATTTCGAGCACGATCTTCGACCGCTTGCCGAATATCGGTCCGTCGAACAGCGCAAGCACTTCGTCCGTTTCGTCGAGATCGAGATGGTAGAGGGCGAGGTGCCACCAGTTGTGCACGGCGAAAAAACTCTCGTTCGACCACCGATCCGGATTGGCGCGCATCCACGCGATTCCGTCGCGCTGCCGCCCCTGCATCTCCATCACGTGCGCGACCGCATGCTGCGCCCAGCCGTCCCGGGGTTCGAGCTCCACGGCATGCCGTCCGACCCTTTCCGCCTCGGCGTAATGCCCCATCTCTTCCAGGCCGAATGCATACATGCCGAGTATCGCGTGCCGGCCCGGCATGCCTTGGTGCCACGCCGGGAGCGCTCGCGCAATGCGATCACGCAGCATGCGGGAATCACCAATGAAGAAATCGATCAAGTGACCGGCCTGCAGGGCGAGCGCGTCGGTCGGAAAGTCGATGGCAAGGTCCTCGAGCGTGCGCCCCGCCTGTTTCCAGCGGCCTTCGAACAGATGCTCGATCGCAGTGCAATGGCGCCGCTCGCGCTCATTCATCGGCAGCACAATTGCCTTCTGATGCGCGTCTTGCGCCGTAGCAATGGCGAGCGGTTCAGTGCCGAGCAGGTTCAGATACGCCTTGAGCGCATAGCCCATGACAAGCTCGGGCCTCTCTGCGAGCGCCTCGTCCACGGTCGCAACCGGATCACCGATGTAGCACTGGAACTGGCGAATCGCCGTCGAGAACGAAGCGAGGGACTTGGTGGATGCGCCGGTTACGGCGTTTTCGTTGCTGTCAAATGATTTCATCGTGAAGCCTTTTCGCATGTTGAAGGGAGAGGGAACCATACGCGCCGTCGAGACATCACTCGATCAGGCACACAAGGCCGCATGCTAGGATTCGTGCGGTCGGTGCAGAAGATCCAGATTCGTTTTTCTCGCTGGACCACTTTCGGGAGCCGTGAACGATGGCGGGCCGCAAGGAATCGGCGTACCTGCTGGCCCTGCCATGCCTGCGCGGGCGGCCAGGCGAAGGAAGCCTCTACCGCGCAATGCGTGAAGCGATCCTCGAAGGACGATTGGCGCGCGGTACGCAGGTGCCCTCGACGCGCGATCTCGCCCATCAGTACGGTGTTGCGCGCGGTACAGCGGTGGCCGCCTACGATCAACTGATCGCCGAGGGCTACCTGGAAGGACGCCACGGCGCGGGGACCTTCGTGCGCGACGTGCTGCCCGATGCGCACTTTCGCGCACCAAGGGCTTCGGCGAGTCGTCGCAGTGTGAAATTGCATCGAGAAGCCAATAGCGTTTCGTTTTCGGCGCGCTCGGCGGCACTGCGCGCTTCACCGTTCAACCTGCGTCCCGACCAAGCAGGCATCCCATTTGCCTTTCAGCGTCCCGATCTGCACGCGTTCCCAAAGGAAGTGTGGAGTCGACTCGCAGGCAAACGAGCGCGGGGTTGTCGAGCTCGGAGCTCGGCGGTTTTGATCTGGCCGGATACGCGCCGTTGCGTCGCGCGATTGCCGACTATCTTGGCGCCATGCGCGGCGTCGCCTGTGCGCCCGAGCAGGTGCTGGTACTACCGAGTGTTCAATTCGGTCTGTACCTCGCCGCAGAGCTGCTGCTCGAACAAGGCGACATCGCATGGATCGAGGATCCCGGTTATCGCGGTGCGGTTGCGGTGTTGCGGGCCGCCGGCGTCCATCTAGTCCCGATTCCAGTCGACAACGATGGATTCGACGTCGCGCACGCCCTGGCCCGCGCACGTCCGGCACGACTCGTCTATCTCACGCCAGCACACCAGGCACCGTTGGGCGTGGCGCTCGATCTGGGCCGCCGCCTCACGCTCCTCGATTGGGCCCATCACGCGAACGGCTGGATATTCGAAGACGACTACGATAGCGAGTATCGCTACGCCGGCAAGCCGCTCGCTGCGATGCAGTCGTTGGACGAGCGTGGGCGTGTCATCTATGCGGGCTGCTTCACCAAGACCTTGTTTCCGGCGTTGCGCATCGCCTACCTCGTTTTGCCGCCGGCTTTGGTGGACGCGTTCACGTCCGCGCGATCGGTGCTGATTCGATTTCCGCCGGTGGCCGATCAGCTCGTACTCGCCGATTTCATCGAGGCAGGACACTATGCGCGCCATTTGCGGCGCATGCGCGAGATCTACGCGGAGCGCCGGTTGGCGCTGGTGAACGCGCTCGAGGCGGAGCTCGGTGAACAACTGAAGATCATGGGCAATGCAACGGGGCTCGATCTCACCTGTCGCCTTGCGAAGGGATTGTCCGAGTCCGACATCGTGGCGGCGGCGACCCGCGATGGACTACTGCTCCGCGCCCTGTCTTTCACTTACCTGACCGCGCGGGATGCGGGCGTTGTACTGGGATTCTCTTCCATCTCACCGGCCCGCATTCGCGCCGGCGTCCAGACGTTGGCGCGCGTGATTCGAATGCAACATTGAGATGAGCCCGAACGGTCCGGTCGAGGACATGTTCGAGCGGCTTGACGACACGCGTTTCAATTTGCTCGTTATTGGACAACCGTTCAAGGGAACGCTCGGACCGGGCAACCTGGTGCGCACGCACGTCATTCGCGATGATCCGGTCAACCAGCGCGAGCTCGCGCGCGTGCATATCGCCGGACCCGCTTTCTATCTGCTGCGACCCGACGGACATGTCGGCCTCGCCGGGACGCGTCTGGACGTCTCCGCGGTGACCCGTTACCTGACCGAGCGCCACATTCGCTGCGCGAGCGCGGCCCGCATGCCGGTGAACCTGATCGAGCCGGTGAGCCTAGGCGCCTAGCCCATCCTGCCGGAGTGCATTTGCCCCGGCAACTGCGGGGGCGGTCATCGCTCCCGAAGCTGCCGAGCCTTCAGTCTAGTTCTGCAATCATGCGGCTATCAGGGCCTTCGCGCAGACAGCCTTCGCCAGGGCACCTAGCAGCGCCGCGCCATCGCCGCGCCAGGCGCTGCCGTGCATGCAGGCGAGGGTCGTCGGCTGCGCCTGCGCGAGACGGTTCAAGGTGCGGAATGTATCGGGCGCATGGGCGTAGTAGTCAATCTGGGCGCGGAATGCTTCGCTCGGGCCGAGGATGTCGCCTTCCGTCACCGGTGTTGCACCGGTCCCGCCCTGGGTGAAAAGATCACCGCAGAAGAAGGTGCGCGTTGTCGTGTCCATCATCAGGCCGCACTCCCAGCCATGCGGCACGTGGGGTGTGTCGAACCAGCGGAGGGTGTGGGTCCCGAGCCGAAGCGTCGCGCCATCGGCGAGCGCCCGCGCGGGGCGGTCGGCCACGTCGTTCACCGACACCATGGCGGCGATCTGGCCGCACAGCGGTTCGGCCCGCGGCGCCGCGGCGAGAAACTCGTTCATCGCCCCGCATTCGTCGGCCTCGAAGTGGGAGAGGCCCACGTAGCGCAGGCGCTCCACGGGCATCACGCGAGCAATGGCCTCGCGGACCAGATCGAACATTCTGCACGGGCCGGTGTGAAATAGCAGCGGCTCGTCGTCCACCAGCAGGTACTGGTTGAAATTGAACTTTTCCGTCCCGCCCGGCAGGGTCACGGGGGTGTTGATGCGGTAGAAGTCGGGGGCGATTTCGTGGAGATTGGTTCCAGTCTGGTCGATCGCGGCATGCAGGTGCGCGAATACCACGTGCCGCGCAATGGCAGCGTCAATTGCTTCGTCGCGCCCGGGGACGAGGTCGTGGTCGGGCGTCTGCAGGGATCGCTGTCCGGCGTGACGCGGCTCGACGTCGTCGAGGAAAATACGGTTGACGAGGGGGAACGGGTGTTCCAGGACATCCCGTTCGATGCCGCGAGCGGCGAAGTGATCTTCGCGGCCAAGGTCAAGCGGTTGCGCGCCATGCCCGCCCACCAGCGACGCGTGCGGCTGGTCGCCGTGGACCAAAGCGGCGACCGGACGATAGGCGAATACACGTTCAACCACCAACGGTGCTAATCGGTCTGCCCAGGCAGGATGACTACCAAGGCATTGCGAATGTCGAATCGGCGGGAACCGCTTCAAAGGACCCACCCATGCGATGCATGGCGTTTCGAGTGTAAGCAAGGGCACCGCGAACCGCTTTGCGGGGCGTCACAAGCCATTTTTCCACCTGGGCACTGCGAGACGCACCAAAGATGCACCACTCGGAGAAATGCTCACAGTTGTTCCGTACGGCGTAGTGGATAACGCGTCCATTGCCGACATAGATCCCGTGATGGCGGTAGCGCTTGCGCGGACTGACCAGATGGGCACCGAGCGGAATCGCGCCATCGCCATCTGCAGTTAGTTTCAATGTTCGGGGACCCATTGCATTCTCCACACACACTCGCCAGCGTTCCCTGGCACCGTGTGCAAGATTACGGAGGTGCGGTATCGACCCGATTTCGGATTCCGATCATTTCGTATTCGTGTGTAACTCGCGGAACATCGCGGATGCAAATCTCCCCCAACTGCGCTGCATAGCCATCTGCGAGCGCGCGGAGCGCAGCCGTGCAATCGCACTTGAACGCCGGTCCGTGCATCGAGGCAAGAGTGAGGGGCGCAAGCATGGCTAGTCGCTGAATTGTCGGTGCAGTATCGGACCGGATCGCACTGAAATGAAACAGGTCCTCGGCTTCCAGAGCGGGCCTCACCGGGTCGGTCGCGCAGATTGCCGGTCCATTGCCGAGCCGGGTGAACAGGTCCCCGCAGAGCAACGTGCGGGTCGTCTCTTCGAACAACAGGCCCGCGTCCCAACCGTGCGGCACGTGTGGCGTCGCGAGATACCGCACGCGCTTCCCGCCGAGGTCGAGCACCGCATCCAGCACATGCGAGATCAGTGAACGGGTCCCGCAATGAAAAAGCAGGGGCACGTCGGCATCGATCAGGAACTGGTTGAACACCAGATTGGCCAAGTCGATGAATGTCGAGATCCGATAGATGTCGTCGGCGATGGAATCGATTCGCGTGCGCATAGACCTCTAGACGGATGATCCTTGGGGCCCGAGCGTACGACTCACTTGCCGCACGGTGCCGTCGCCTGCAACCATTGAAATCCTGAAGCCAAGTGTGCGTGCGAGCGCGAGCATGCTGCTGTTCCCGGCAAGCGTGAGGGTGGCACTCACTGGAGGTTTCCCGAGCGCATGTGCCTAGACGCCGTAAGCGGCCGATGCGATCCGCACACGTTCCACGCCGGCAGCCGGTTCGCGGCGGAGCAGGCTGGTTGCCATGGTATAGCTGCCCGCAAGGCTCACTTCCGGGACCGATTGATCCATGCCCGTGGTCAAGGTGACGATCGCAGTGGGTAGACCCTCGATGATGGTGAGACCGTCGCGATCGAGGCGAAACGATTCGCCGGCCGCCACGACCAAGTCGCGAGCGTCACCCTCCTGCGTGAGCCAAACGGACCCGCCTTCCACGAAGAGCAGCACACCGCGTCCGCCGCTCACGGACATTGCGGCTTGGGCGCCGAGGTTTGCGCCTTCGATCACGACCCGCTGATCGTAGGGTTCCTGCCAAGAGTGCCGTTCCATATTCTTTCTCAGTTAATCCTTGAAACTGTCGCGAGCGAATTGCTGCACGAACAATTCGTCATCATTGGCATCGTCGTCATCGATGAAATCGTCGACGTCATCGGTCGCAAGTGCATCGTCGTACACGTCGCGCTCATCGAGTACCGCCTGGATCGCGCTCTCGGGGCTGAGAAACACGTCGCCGTAGTGATCGAGTCGCATGAGATTTCTCCTATGGTGTGGATTCACGGAGCGCTCACGACTTGTCGAAGACTCCAGCGCTCACACGGTGCACGATAGCGCGGCGGGGTAATCCCGAAACTTCATTACGGTATCGGTTTGTATCGGTGCGTAATCCCGGCGAGGCTGCGCGGCAGAGCGCGCAGCCTCCTAAAGGAGGCGGCTGTTTTATAATCCCGAGGACTTCAGTCGAATCCAAGAAGCTTATGAGCAGCGGACGAGTTCTGATCGTCGATGATGACCCCGATGTGCGTGCGACGCTCGCCGATTACCTCACCGAGCACGACTACACGGTGTCGCAGGCGGACGGCGCAGGCATGATGCGCGCCGCGCTCGAGCAGTCACAGCCGGAGGTGGTGCTGCTCGACTTGAACCTGCCGGGGGAAGATGGGTTATCGCTGGCGCGCTACCTGCGTGAGCGATTCAAATTTGGCATCGGCATCATCATGGTGACCGGGGCGGGCGACGTGGTCGATCGCATCATCGGTCTCGAGGTCGGCGCGGATGACTATCTGCCAAAGCCATTTGATCTGCGCGAGCTGCGCGCCCGGCTAAAAGGTGTGATGCGGCGCGTCCAAAGCGGCTCATCGACGGAAGCCCCGCCCGCGCAGCCTACCAATCGCACAGCGGTTGGGAGGTGTTCGCTCGATCTCCACGCCCATCGGCTGTTCGAGGCTGACGGGCGAGAGGTCGAGCTCACCAGCATGGAATTCGATCTGCTGAAAGCATTCGTCGAGCACCCGAACCGTGTCCTTTCGCGGGATCAGCTGCTCACGTTTACGCGTAACCGCGAATGGGAGCCATTCGACCGGTCGATCGACATCCGCATCGGTCGCTTGCGTCGCAAGATCGAGGACGACCCGGAAAACCCGACCGCGATCCGTACTGTCCGCGGTTCCGGCTATATATTCATTCCGGCCGGGAAGCGCGCGTAACGCGTCTGCAGATCGAATGCGCCGTCCCCCGTGCACCCGTGGCGCCAAAGATCATGATCAACGGTTTGACCATGGCAAGATTCTTTCACTGGACGGTACGGTCGGCGGGTGAATGGCGTGGATCACTTTTGCGCCGCTGCTGTCGTGCCGCCCGGCGCCCAGGGCTCAGGCACTTTGTTCTTTAGTGGCGGGATCGTGCGCAGGCTGTAGATTGCCTCCAGATCGCGGTCGGTCATCTGGCTGTATACGGGGATCGGCATCGGTGGCAGGATCTCGCGCCCGCGCCCGAGATGCCGGCCGGTGCGGATCGTGTCCTTGAAGTTCTGAAAACTCCAGTCGCCCAGGCCCGTGTCGGCGTCGGGCGTGAGGTTGGCCGTAAAACTCACGCCCCAGGGGCCGGCGTGCGCGGTGTTCGTCGCCGCTGAAACAATCAGCCACGGCCCTTCGGGCAGCTTCGGCACCGGCGGCATTGCTAAGTCTTGCGGATGGCCCGAGAGCATTCGGCTCATGTCGGGCTCGGGGCCGTTCTTGCCCATCTTGAATGGCGTATGGCAGTCGTGACAACCCGACGTGTTGACCAGGTACTTGCCGCGCGCCACCTTGTCGGCGGCGGGCTTGTCGGCCGCGGGCGCAGGCTGCGCGAAGGTCAATGCCAGCGCACCGACCAACGCCAGCGCGGTGGCCCAAGCGGATACATGTGCGGGGGTTCGATTCATGGCGGTTTCTCCTTTTGGCTGGGAAGGTCGTGGTTGATCCAACGTTCGACGAGGGCCAAACCCTCGTCATCGGTCAGGCGGGTGCCCAGGGGCGGCATTTGGGTTTGCGGCTGGCGCGAACGCATGCGCGGCGCGAGCAAGCTGGTTTCGGCGCTGCCGGGCTTGACCAACGCAAGCTCGGCGCTCGCGCCGGGCAAATGCATACGCGGCGGCGCATCGATCAGCGTGCGCAGCACGCGCGCGGAACCGGCCCGGCCGTCATCAGCGGAGACCACGCATTGCGCAAGGCGCAGCTTCACCGGCGCCGGCGCGCCATTGTGGTTGTGGCAGTGGCCGCAATTGCCATGCAGAAGCCCGAGCGCCGCGCGCTCCGTGGGCGTTGCAGCGGCGATTCGCGGCGGATTGGCCAGCAGTGATTTGGGGAGATTGCGCAACAAGCCACGTGCAACGAGGCTGCGCAGGTCTACGTCGTGCACGCCTGTGCGCGTGCCGTGCGCCGCGTTCGGGTCGCGGGCCGGCGATAACTGCAACGCGCTCGCGCCGAGCACCGGCACCGCTGCACCTTCATGGCAGGCGCGGCAGTCGTCACGACTCGGCACGTCGTAGCGCGCGCCGGGAGCCGCGGCAACATGGAGCGCTGCGATCTTGCCCGGCGGGGCCAGCAGTGCGTCGCTCCCGTCCTCGTTCCACACGTAGGTGGCGTAATGCCAGCCGCCATCGGCGCGGCGTTCGATCATGCGCGTCTCGACACGCCGGCCCTGTGAAAACTCTTTCCACAGCTTGGTGCCGGCCGGGAACTGTCAGGCGTCGGGTCGCGACGCGTCAATGAACTTGCCGGGCGGCAGGTAAAGCCAGCGGCGCTTGTCAGCGGCGTCGGACCACAGCGGGTACTGCGGAGTAAACGCCAGATTGGCGCTGCGAACATCGGTCAACGAACCTGCGGCGTAAAGTCCGGTGTCACGCAGATGCTTGGGGAAGCCTCCGTCGGCCGCGAGGGCTGCGTTGAAGCAAGTCAGGGCTATGCGCAGCACACGAAAGGCAAACCGCACGCCGGCGAGCAGGCGCCGCTTAACGTTGAGCCGGGTGAACGGATGTTGGTGCATGGCGCTGTCAGTTGGTATTTCGTGCACCGATTCGTTGCGTCATAACGCGTCATCCTTGTTTGGGTGGATCACCCCATCGCCGATTTGATTGGACCGCTGCGAAAGGCAGGCGCTCGGCTGCCTTCGCAACGGTACGATCCGGTATGTCAATTCGGGGAGTAGTCGGTGAGAAACCGATAGTCCTGGCGAACGGCGCCGCTGCTCGACGTGAGCGTTTGAAAGCTCGTCGCGTCAACCGGTTGTTTGAACCAGCCGAACTCCAAACGCTTTGGTTGCAGCTCGGGCTGGGCTTCATTGGCGAAGCTGGTTGCGGCAAATCCCGCGAGCACGACCGCTGCGATTGTTTTGGAGAGATAGCGTTTCATGGTAAGACTCCTTGCTTGAAAGTTGCCTGCGCAAATGAATATTTCCGGGCGGCACAGGCTTACGCCAATCGGAAACCTAGGGATTGGGCTTTGGACGCCGCATCTGGCAGCACGGAGTCACGCTCGAGGACGATCTCGCCGTCCGCGGTAATCTGATAGCGGCGATAACCCTCGGAGCCGACAATCAGCGGTGCACGCGTGGCGCGTTCGGCGAACGAGGAGAGTGGTGCCGGCACATCGCGCAGACCGGCCGCGACTTTTGCATTCCATGCTCGCGACCAGAATGGATATCCATACGGATCATGCGGGCGCGCTTCCTGCGTGCGGCGCCATTGCGCACCTTCCATCTGCGCCAACAGCTCGAACGATTCGGTTTGCTCGATATGCACCATGGGTTTTCTCCCGCGCGAAGCTCATCGCGCATTCACCATGGCGGCAGATTAAGGGGGTGGAGTAATCGCTTGATTGCTGATGCGCATCGGTTTGTATTGTTGTGTAACCCAACAGGGGTCGGTGTTTGCTAGTGACAGTGCTCGATCATCGTCTGCTTGGTACTGTGCAACGGAGTTCGTGTTTGTTGCGCGTGAATATCGATCGCAGCGAACGTCAGAAGACAAAATGCTGAGAGCGCTTGAAGTACGAGTACGATACGGTGTCGGATCATGATCACCTCCATGCATTGAGTGAGTGGCGTCCCACGGGAAAAGCGGTTGGGCGGTGTTCGCTCGATATCCACGCCCATCGGCTGTTCGAGGCTGACGGGCAAGAGGTCGAGCTGACGAGCATGGAATTCGATCCGCTGAAAGCATTCGTCGAGCACCCGAATCGCGTCCTGACGCGGGATCAGTTGCTCACGTTTACGCGTAACCGGGAATGGGAACCATTCGATCGGTCGATCGATATCCGCATCGGCCGCTTGCGTCGCAAGATCGAGGACGATCCGGAAAATCCCCCCGCGATCCGTAGCCCCCTTAATGGACATGTCCGGGCCGCCCTGACCGATACAGGCGCAACCACCAAGCCCAGAACAATCGCAAGAGAGAACGACGTCGCTCGGCGCGCCGTGGGATCGCGGCAGGCGCTGTCGAAGGCGCCTCGCGCTCGATCTTCCACCGCGCCTTTGCGTCGTGCGGAGCAGTAATGGTCACGCTCGCACCGCGCAGCGCGTAGATCAACGCGAGACCATCCCGATCCAACCTGAACCAAGTGCCTGCCTCGAGCAGCGTGTCGCGCGGATCGTCTTGCTGGGTAAGCCACACGAGTCCAACGCGTACGAACACCAGCAATCGGTTGCCATCTCGAACGCGAAGCAGCATTCCCCGATCGAGCGTCAGGTCTTCGTGCACGATGCGCTCATCGAGGGGTTCTTTCCAAATGTGCCGATCCATTGCGAGCTCCTGAATTTTCTTGCCAGCATCGGGCTGGCACGGACAGAAGCGTACGGTCCCCTAGTAACCGCCCTATCTCAGCCCTGGAACGGCGTGTTGCGCGTTTGTATCCCGCTCGTTGAAAGGTAATCGGCGAGTAATCGTGGTCGCG
Source organism: Betaproteobacteria bacterium (assembly GCA_031391405.1). Lineage (GTDB taxonomy): Bacteria > Pseudomonadota > Gammaproteobacteria > Burkholderiales > SG8-39 > SHXR01. Next base: position 4,504 of record JANMUI010000562.1, on the reverse strand, counting down.
GCACCGCGCTTCCAGCGCTAGACTGGTTGAAGCGTCAATTCCCGGAGGATCGCCATGAAGCAGCTCCAACGCGGTGATGACACGTACCGGCGCTTGTTCGGGGACGAGGATCTGGCCGTCTTCGTGATGAGCGAGGGGATCGAGGACTGCAACGACAGCGCCTGCCGGCTATTCGGCCGAACCCGGGAGGAACTGCGCGGACAAACACCCCTCGATATTTCGCCGCTCCACCAGCCCGATGGGGTGCCCTCCCTCGAAGCGGGCAAGCGTCGGATCGAAGCCGCATTAGCAGGGCTGCCGCAATCGTTCGTATGGGCGTTCCGCCGCGCCGACGGGGAGCCGGTCGAAACGCTGGTGCAAATGGAGGCTATCCGCCTCGATTCGAAGGTTCGATTGTTCAACTATGTCCGCGATCTCTCCCAACTATGGCGAGCCGAGGCGTCACTGAAGGAAACCGAGACGCGCCTCGAGCAAATCCTCGAGCACACTTCGTCGGTCGTCGTGGCGAAGGATCTGCAGGGGAACTACCTGTTCGCCAATCCCACAATCGAGCGGTTGGTCGGCGTGCCGGTCAAGCAGCTCATCGGGCGTCCTATCCGCGAGCACTACCCGAGCGATGTGGTGGAACGCTTCGAGGAGCACGATCGGCGTGTGCTCGAAGAGCGCAGAGCGATCGAGGTCGAAGAGCAAACGAGGGTCAACGGGGAAGAGCGGACCTATCTGGTCAACAAGTTCCCGTTGCTCGCGGCGAATGGCGAACCCTACGCTATCTGTGGCATCGGCACCGACATCACCGACCGCAAGCGCACCGAGGACGCCCTGCGACAGGCGGCACTGGCCGTGTCGGCGCCGGGAAACGGTGCGATCCTCGAACACCTCGTGCGTTCGCTCGCTGCGATCCTGAAGACGTCGTTCTCATTCATCGCGGTGTTCACCAAGGACGATCCGTCGACCATGCGTACGCTAGCGCTCGTCGTGGACGGCGCGATGCACGCGTGCACCGACTACGCATTGGCGGGAACGCCGTGCGCGCAGGTCGCGCGGCAGGCGTTCCGATACTTTCCGCGTGGCGTTGCCAAACAGTTTCCTGATGATCCGTTCCTCGCGCAGCTTGGGCTGGAAGGCTATGCGGGATTTCCGCTCAACGATGCGTCGGGCGAGCCGATCGGTGTGATCGCGGTGATGTCGAGGAAGCCGCTGCAACACGTCGAGCTCTGCGAGTCGATCCTTAAGATCTTCGCGGGCCGTGCGGCGGCCGAGATCGAGCGCGACCGCGCGGAACAGGCATTGCGGCAGTCCGAAGCGAGCTATCGAGCGATCTTCGACGAAAGTGAAGACGCGATCTTCGTGCACGACTGGGACACCGGTGCGATCGTTGATGTAAATCCCAAGGCCTGTGAGGCCGACGGCTATTCTCGTGACGAGATGTTGCGAACGAGCGTAGGCGACATCAGTGCGGGTGAGCACCCCTTTACGGATGACGAAGCCGCGCGTCTCCTCCATCAAGCGAAGGAGGGGCCGGTTCGGGTCGAGTGGCGCGCGCGGCACCGGAGTGGGCAGCTTGCGTGGAAGGAGATCTGCCTGAAGCCGGCGCGCATTGGTGGCGTGCCGAGAATCCTCGCGTTCTCGCGGGACATCAACGCGCGCAAGACCGCGGAAGAAGCGCTTCGAGCGAGCGAGGAGCAGTATCGGGCGATCTTCAACGCGAGCGTCGATGGGTTGGCGCTCCGCGACGAACATCTGCGCGTCGTCGACGTCAATCCGGCTATCGAGCGTATCACCGGCTACCACCGTGAAGATATCCTGGGCACCGGGCGCACGCCCTTCGTCCCGGATGATATGCGCGAGGAAGCCGACGCGTTGCATCGCCGGGCCCTGGCCGGCGAGCCCGTTCATTTCGAGACGCGACGCCGGTGCAAGAACGGGTCGGTGGTCGACATCGAGCTGCATGATGTGCCGATCCGATACCAGGGCAAACCGCATCTGCTGACGATCGCCCGCGATGTGACGGAACGCAAACTCGCGGAGCATGCCCTGCGAGCGAGCGAAGAACAATATCGGGCGATCTTCAAGGCATCGCTCGATGGTTTGGTACTGTTCAACACCGCCGGCAAGGTTGTCGATGTGAATCCATCCTTCCTTGCGATGACCGCGTTTGCGCGCGAGGAAAGCCTCGGCGCGGACTTTGCCGTCTTCCTGCCGATGGAGGAGCGCAATCAATGCATCGAGCGCGTGTTCGATCCGGTTCTCGCGGGTAGCCCGTGCCACACGGAGTGTCGGGCTGTTCGCGCGGACGGCACGCAATTCGAAGCCGAGGTACGCACCGTTGCGATCCAGTACCAAGGGCGGCCACACATTCTGAGCATTATCCGGGACATCACCCAGCGCAAGAACGCCGAGGTCCAACGTGCGCAACTCGAGGGACAGCTTCGCCAAGCGCAGAAAATGGAGGCGTTGGGGCACCTCACCGGCGGCATCGCGCACGATTTCAACAACATCCTGATGAGCATCATGGGCAGCATTACGCTTGCCGCCGAACGCCAGTCCCGGCTCGCCGACGCGAAGGTCAAGACCTACCTCGATCGGGCGCTCCGTTCCAGTGAGCGTGCCCGTGACTTGATCCAGCAGATGCTCACGTTTAGCCGCGGACAACGCGGTGATCCCCGGCCAGTGAGCCTTGGGCAACTGGTCGAGGAATCCGTCTCGCTGCTGCGTTCGACCTTGCCAAGCACGCTCGAGCTGAAGACCGACGCGGCTGCCGATGCGCCGCTTGTCCTGCTCGACCCTGTGCAAGCGGAGCAGGTGCTGCTGAATCTGTGCATCAACGCGCGCGATGCGACGAACGCGAGCGGCGTGGTGTCGATCGGTGTGCGTGCGCTATTGATCGACTCTTCGGTGTGCAGTGAATGCCGCAAACCGGTGGCCGGCTCGTTCGTCGAATTGTCCGTTCAAGACGATGGCACCGGGATCAACCCGGGGGTGATAGAACGAATTTTCGAGCCGTTCTTCTCGACCAAGGACGTTGGCAAAGGTTCCGGAATGGGGCTCGCGACCGTGCACGGCATTGTTCACGAGTGCGGCGGACATGTCCTCGTCGATAGTGTGCTTGGACAGGGGACGACATTCCGCGTGCTCTTCCCGCAGCACGAGACCGCCCCGGGAAGCCAGGCGCCCAGTGAGCCGCAGGTGGAATCCGGTGGTGTCCGTGCCACCTTGTCGGGGCAAGTGCTGGTCGTGGACGACGAAGAGATGGTGATCGAGCTCATGCGTGACCTGCTCGAAGGCTGGGGACTCGTGGTGACGACGGCTACGAACGGGATCGCGGCACTTGATGCATTCGCCCGTGATCCGAGCCGCTTCGATCTCGTTATCACCGATCAGACGATGCCGCGCATGACCGGGCTCGCGTTGACCGGTGAGTTGCTGTCGATCCGATCAACGCTGCCGGTCATCCTCTATACCGGTTACTCGGACGGATTGACCGATGAGGAGGCGCGGGCGGCCGGTGTGAAGGCGTTCTTGCGCAAGCCGGTGGTGCCCCGCGACTTGCTCGCGGTGGTGCGGGCGCATCTTTCGAGGTCGCGGGCTGGCAGCGGCGCCGTTCGTGCAGGGTGATTCAGGCCGGTAAGCAAGGACCGCCCCCTACCCAATCCGAATGTCACTGCTACCTGGGCATCGGAACGGCACCGACGGGATTCCGCTTCAACAGCGCCCAGGCACCTGCCGACAATAAGGTGGCCGCCAATAGGCTGGGGCCGGCAATGCCGTCGGTCCCAATTGATCCGGAGAAACCGACGGCAAGTGGGCCGGCGAGCTGGCCTAGTGCGAAGGCTGCGGTCATGGCGGCCATCAATCTCGGCGCACCTGCCCCTGCCGTTCGGCGAGCCTCCTGCATGCCAGCCATCGTAGCGACCATGAACGTGCCACCGACACACACGGCCGCCAGCAGCAACGTTCCGACGCTCAGGAAGAGCACCGGGGCGAGCACGCCGACCGCCATCACCAGTTGACCGATTGCCCAGACTGTTCGTGCGGACGTGCGTCGAAAGCACAACGAGGCGATCACCGTCGAGGCGGCGGCGGTCACACCGAATGCAGGCCATATCCAGCCGAACATAGCCGGATCGGCGATCAACTCGCGTGCGACAGCCGGGAGGAACGTTGCGGGGATGATGTACCCAAAGCCGAAGCTTCCATAGCAGGATATGAGTCGCCAAGCGCGTGCATCGAAGCGGGTGATCGGCTGTGCAGTTGAACTCGCAATGAGATCTGCGGTACGCAAAGGCGCCCAGGCGATGGCGGCGACCACCGTACTCATCGCACCTAGCATGAGCCAAGCGCCCTCGGGCGCATGACCGCCGCGGCCGGCGACGAGTCCGACCAGGCCGGCGAGGCTGATCCCCACGCCAACGCCGGCAAACACCCAACCTGACCACGCGGAGCGCTCACATTCAGCCAGCATGGGTAAGGCCCAAGCGGAGACCCCTACCAGCACATAAGCGCT
>JANMUI010000538.1:0-5853 GCA_031391405.1 Betaproteobacteria bacterium | reverse complement strand
TGTTGACAAGAATGCTCTGACCTTCGACGCGCAGTCCACCACCCGTCGCACCGCCGCGGCCGTCGATTGTCGAGGTGACGGCGATGCGACCGTCGCTCCGCGTATCAACCGACGTTCCAGTGCGCAACGTCCGGCTGATCGAGTCCGCCACGCTGCCCGCTATTTCAGTGGCCTTAGAGGGATCGGGGTCGGCGCCGAGTAGGATCGCGAGCGTGCCGGAGATGCCAGCGGATGCGCTCGCATCGGCGCCCCCCTCGAACGCTAGGTTGCCGCTCGTGGTACGCAGCTCGACCCGTCCGCCATCGCCGCGAGTCGCCCCGCCCTTGGCCAACGCGGTGCCACGAAAGGCGACCGACTCCCCATCGATCGTCACTGTGCCACCGTTGCCGGTTCCGGTCGCGCTGACGTCGAGCACTGCTCCGGCACCTACAGTGACACTCTTCGCGCTTGGAAGCGCATTACCACGCAATTGCACCGTGCCGCCCCCGGCACTGCCGCCCGCTGCGAGCAGTGCCCCCGACTGGACCACAATCGACGGCCCGAGCGCTGCGATCGATCCGCCGACCTGGCCAGCTTCACGGCCTGCCGCGCTGAGCTCGCCGGCAATATTGATCCGTCCATACGCGGCTCTCAACTCGATGGTTCCACGCGCGTTCTGCTCCGCCGTGTCGGCCCGGATGACACCGCCGAGGTTGATGACGTTGTCGATCGCCCCGCGCGCGACTGCTGGCGTCGTGATGAACACCTGTCCCCCTGGAGCGCTGATGGTTCCGGTGTTCTCGATCAACGCCGCCACCCGATTGCCCTCGACGTCGCGCAGGTCCGCGACATCCTGAGGGCGCAAGGCAAGGCCCAATAGTCCGTCCCCATTGATGTCGAGCGTGAAAGTTGACCCGGAGCCTAGGGACACCTTGCCGAGCTTGGCCCAAATAATGCCGTCGTTCCGCACGTGAGGCGCCACCAATGCGACGAGCCCTTGGTCGCGCGCGCTGATCACTCCGCGATTGACGATGCTGCCCCCGTCGCACCGGCTCCACGGGCAGGATCCATCGGCGCCGCGCGCCGGCGCGGTAAACGCTAGCCGACCGGCCATAAAATCCTCGGACGACAGCCATGATGTGCTCGCAATGAAGCTGCTGGCGTTGACCTGCGCGCCCGCACCGAAAAGAATCCCGTTCGGGTTGAGCAGGATCACTTGACCTTGTGCACCGAGAATGCCTTGGATGTGCGACACCTGATCACCGGTGACCCGGTTCAGCGCCACGCTGCGGTTCGACTGCTGCTGGAAATAAACGGCTTCGTTCGGGCTGATGCTGAAGCTGCGCCAATCGATCACCGCGCGATCGGAGTGCTGGACGATATCGGTTCGGTTACCCTGCGCACGGATCTCTGCCGATCCCGCGACCACCTTGCCACCGGTTGGCCCAGCAGTCACCGGCGGCGACAGGAACCCTGCGGCGCAGAGCGCGATGGCGATCTTCGTTGGCGCAAAGGGTCGCGTTGCAGGTGCAGAACCCGCGCGGATTCCCGCGCAAGCTGCCCTCGAACGTCGCGCCTTCATGGGTGCCGCCCCGGGGCGTTGAAGAGCGAATCGCCAAGGGCCTGCGCTGCGGATGCACTTTGCATGTCATATTCCGCGCGAAATTCGACCCGGCGATTCTCCGGCGAATACGGGTTGGCCGGATTCAGCGGCGCACTCTTTCCCCTGCCGATCGCAACCAGCATCGTTCTGGGAATCTGATGCGTTCTGATCAGATAACCGCGCACCGCGAATGCGCGCTTGAGCGACAACTCGCGGTTGTACTCCTCCGGACCGTATGCATCGGTGTGGCCTTCGATGCCCACGATCGCGCCTGCCGGCAGTCGTTTGATCCCCGCGGCAATTGCGTCCAACTGCGCGGTGGCGCTCGCCAGCACCTCGGTCGAGTTGGAGTCAAAGCGCATGGGGATCGCGAGCGAGCCCGCTGACAACGCACGCTGCGGGGAGATCATGGTCAATCGATCAGGAGAGGGCCTGAAGCGATCCGGTAGCGCGGCATCCTTGCCGGCAACATTCGGATTCGTCGGCGCGACCACTTTGGCAGCGCCGGCGTCGAGCAGGCGGACCGCTCGCGTGCGGGTTCTGGGCGCCGCGGCAAGGGGTTCCTCCGGGAGGGACAACAGCCGGGCGACCTCGTCCGGGTCGGGAATCTCATTCTCGGCGAAATAGGTTGCGGACTGGGCAAGTGCGGCCGATGCGATGAACATCGACAGGCACACCAGGGAGAGGTGCCGGCATTTCATTGTTATCTCCACTTGATTGCGACGACCGCAAGGCATGCATCGCCTGCCATGCTGAATCGCGGGCGCAACGCGTTGCGTTCAATGCGAAACGTAGGTGATCGCGCGCACGAGGGGAATACGCCTAACGGATGGGTCAATTAGCTCATCGGGTCGAGGCGCCCGCCCGCGCTGCATGCGCGATCGGCAAGATAGGCTCCCGCGTGATCCAGGACGAGGGAAGCGTGGCGGCCGGGCAGGCCCCCTCCGCGGTCAAGCGAAAACAAAAATCGCCGACCAGGCTCGATGATTCCCAGGGAATCTGCTTCTGCCCGGTATCGCGTACCACGCCGTCGCGAATGCGCTTGAACATATGTTCGATCGGCAGACCGGGTTCGCTGATTTGCGTAAGGAGATGTCGCGTGTAGGCGCTATGGCTACCGGGCCCATCGAGCGCGACGCTGCCGGGCGCGGTGGAGAACGCGATCAGCGTCCCTTGCGGCGGTCGCGGTCCATCGGCGAAACCAGGTTGCACGGTGCGCGCCATGTTTGGATTCCGGGTTTTCGCAAGAAGCGGGTACGCCGCGTCCCGGCAGGCATCCAGAATGACCACATTGACACCCGACTTGTGATGGGCGAGCTTGTCGACCAGATCGGAGGCATTGGCTGCCTTGTGGGCCAGATCGTCTTCGCTGCGCAGAAGGGCATCGACCGGAATCAGGTAGTTGCGGCCGCGATACTGTGCGCCATGACCGGCGAAATAGATGACCCGCACTTGGCTCGTTGCGGCGCGATCGAGAAAGTCGCGCATCGCATCGATCATGCTTGCGTAGGTCGCATTTTCGCGCTGGATGACATCAAAGCCCAGATCCCGCAATGCGCTCGACACGGCACGCGCGTCATTGACCGGATTGCGGAGCGGTAGCCGCGCGTAGGCGCTGTTCCCGATGATGAGGGCGATCCGTTCAGGCGGCGCCGGCTCGGCCGCGCGCGTTGCGTAGGCGGGGGCGGCTAGCCCTAGCCAAATCGTCGCCCAAGCAAAGATCAACAGGGAACCGAATCGAGACGTCATTGGGAAGATCACAGAATTTGACTTACAACAGTGCAACAATCAACGCGGACAGCGCAATGGTCCGTTTGGCCTATGTCGCCGAACTGCGGGATACGGCGCTGGTGTCCGTGTCGCTCGCCAGCAGTCTTCGCGGTAGACCGCGCCGACTCCTAGGGCCGCTTTGGCTCGCCCGCCGTGCCCTTGCGCTCGTAGGCTTCGACCCGCACCACGAGCGTACTTTGCGCCAAGGCCACCCGCAACTCGTCAAGCAATCCGGTGCGGGGCGCGATCAAGTAGTCGCCAAGCTGATCCGGGCCGTCGACGATCCGGGCCCCTGACTCGTTCAGAAGCATGCGAAGGTCGCGCTCGGTGGCCTGCTGTTGGAACCGGACTTGTAGCAGGACCTCGACGACTTGCGCCCCGCCGCGCATCTGACCGAACTCGGGCGCGTCGGCGCGCTCGTGGAGGAGCGTCCCGATCACCACCGCCTGGGCCGCGATCAACGCCGCCGCCAACGCGTAGCCGGGATGCGCGACCAGACCGGCCAGCCAGCCGGTCAGCCGATCCAACAACGTCGGCCGGGCCCCCGCCTTTGCTGCGGCTTCCTGCTTCAGGCGCGCCGCCAGTCCCTGCCAACCTGCGCCTTCGGGGAGAGCGTGCAATTCTTCATCGACCGCGCCCGCCAGCGAGCGGTGCCAGGCAATCTCATCGTGCGCCTCGGGATGATCAGCCAGATAGTGGTCCACCCAGTCACGATCGGCGAGTGTGAGCTCGCCCGTCACATACCAGGGCACCAGCTCGTCGAATCGCCGGCGTGCGGGCTGCATGGGATCGTCGGTCTTCATTTTGCTTGCTGTCCTATGAGTCTGGTTAGGTTGGGTCAGTCTTTGGGAATCCACATGCCGCGCGGCACGGATTCCTAGCTAAGCCGCCCCTCCAGACATTTCTTCATGTTGAGACGCGCATGAAAGAGGCGCGTCTTGACAGTGTTCTCGGGGCATGCCTGCAATTCGGCGATTTCCACGATCGACAGCTCCTGAAAAAACGCGAGTTGCAGGCACTCGCGATGATTCACGGACAAGCTTTCCATGCAGCGCTTCACTTCGATGCGGCGCTCGACGGCCAATCGCTCCTCGAATGGACCGAGGTCCTCGCTTGGCATCGACTCGTCCAATTCATCCGAAGGCGGCGCGCGATCACGCAGGATGTTGAGCATCTTGTAACGTGCAATACCAAGCAGCCAGGTGGAGAACTTCGATCCCCCATGAAACCGATGGGGCTGCTTCCAGACTTCCCAAAGCGTGTCGGTCACCACGGCATCGGCCTCGCTTTCGTCGTGCATACGATTCAGCGCGAACGCGTAAATGCGCCGTCCGTATGCTTGCTGCATCTCCCGCAAGGCAGACTCATCCCCGCGCCGCATACGGTCGAGGAGCGCCTGCGCCCATTCGTTTCCAGGCTCCTTCATCGGAGCATTTCCGCGACGTTCATGGATGTCATGGGCGGGCCGACCGGTTCATAGTCAATTCGAATTAAGCGCTGGCCGAAATGATCGACCGGACGCAGGTTCACCGCCGCCCACCAAGTGGAAACCCGGGTGGCGCGATGCGATCGGATTCTACTTAGGTTATTACCGGGATGATTCCCGGCGCCGGATGGGCCGCGTTCAGGCGCGCTTTGCCCCGCGGCAATCGGTTCGCACGGTGCGGTGCGGAAATGTCGATCCGCTTGGAGACTCGGAGCGCGACCGCGAGCGCGATCGTGCCGTGGCTGCGGTCTATGTCGCGGCGGCGCTGCGATCGGCGCAACGGCCTAGCGGCTGCGCAGTCGAGCGCGCAGATTTCTAGGCGCGGCTCTCGGATCCGAGAATGGCGTCGGCTTCCAGGGTGAGGGAGGCGCGTATGTGATACGGCAAGTTCGTCCAGGGCATATTGCGAAGCGCGCCCTCGAGTGCGTAGAGGAGATTCAAGCTCGGCCGGAGACCCTTGCGATGGATCTCGACATACGCGCCGACCGACCCGAGCTCTGCGAGCTTTTGACGGTCTTCAATGCCGACTTGTTCGAGCAGCTGCGAAGACTCAGGGCTCAGATTGATCAGATCGCCGACTGCTACCGATTGCTCAGTGGACTTTCGGCTGATGCGGCTGCGCTTGGTCATGCAAACTCCCAACGGACTCGAAAAACGATCGCGATGATCGACCTTTGATGCAACCCCAACCACCTACCTATCATCGCGTTGATCGGATGCCGGGGCGCTCACTCGTAAGGATCTGTAGAGATCCGTAGAGAGCCACGCCGTCTGCGCGATGCAGGCAGGACGTAGTAATACATCGAAATCGCGTTGAAAAATCAGTCCTCGTGGGATCTTCACCCACTTTTACAATCGCCTTCTAACGGCCCTATGATCAGTGACAGGAACTGCACACATCGACGCGCCACTCCACCCATTTGATCGCGACCGATGTGGGTGGAAATCCGGGATTCTCGCGCCGACATGTCGCCGCGCATGCGGGTAATCACCGCGCGGATTTACCTATGAAAAC
>JANMUI010000506.1:0-1144 GCA_031391405.1 Betaproteobacteria bacterium | reverse complement strand
GGCCGCCGCGATTTGCGCAAGTTGCCGGACGGTTAGATTTTCCCGCTTCGCAAGCGCAACCATCGTGTCGCGCCCGCTTTGACTCGCATTGGACGGCGGGATCTCGGGCAATGGGGCATCGAGCTCGAAGCGCGAGGCATCGACACCGAGCCGGATCGACAGGTTGGGCACGCCGCTCTCGGGGTGAACGAGACTTTCGAGCAGCGCTCTTTTCTCCTGCGCTTCCGCACTGGTGCGGCCGACGATGACCAGCGCACCTGGCAGAATCTTGAGCTGATCGGGCGATCGGCCTATCGCCTGCATGCGGCCCTTCACGTCCTTGTAGAAGCTTTGCCCCGCCTCCATGGTGCGACTGCTGCCGAAAATAACCTCCGCGGTTTCCGCGGCAATCTGTCGGCCCGCCTCTGACGCACCGGCCTGCACGATCACCGGCCAGCCCTGGATCGGACGCGCGATGTTGAGCGGCCCGCGCACCGAGAGATGCTCGCCCTTATGATTGAGGACGTGCAGTTTCTCCGGATCGAAGAAGATGCCGCTTGCCTGATCGCGCCTCCAGGCGTCGTCCGCCCAGCTATCCCACAGCCCGGTGACCACACCAAAGAACTCCCGCGCACGCCGGTAGCGTTCATCATGCTCGACATGCTCGGTGAGGCCGAAATTGAGCGCGGCATCCGGGTTCGACGTCGTGACGATATTCCAGCCGGCGCGACCGCCGCTGATGTGGTCGAGCGAAGCGAAGCGGCGGGCGATGTGATACGGCGCATCGAATGTCGTCGAAGCCGTTGCGATCAGACCAATACGCTCGGTCACCATCGCAAGGGCCGAGAGCAGGGTCAGCGGCTCGAACGAGGTTGACGTTGCGCTACGGCGCAATGCCGCCATCGGCATGTTCAACACGGCGAGATGATCGGCCATGAAGAATGCATCGAAGCGCGCGCGTTCGAGCGTCTGGATGAAACTCACCAGGTGCTTGAGATTGAAGTTCGCGTCGGCATAGGCCCCAGGATATCGCCACCAGGCGGTGTGTATTCCGACCGGGCGCATAAACGCGCCAAGGTGAAGCTGCTTGGTCATGAGGGCGCTCCGAAAGACTCAATAATCGCGGCAGGGTTGGAAGGGTTTGAGGGCGCGAACGCCTGATGGT
>JANMUI010000497.1:0-2433 GCA_031391405.1 Betaproteobacteria bacterium | reverse complement strand
CCTTGGCTGCCGGCGCCGCTGCCTGCTCGGGGAAGTAGTGATTCGCCACGAACGAGTAAGGCGGGAACATGAATCGCTTGGAGGGAACGACCAACTCGGCGTATGCCCGCTGCGAATCATGCACCTTCTTGAAGAACGGGCTCTTCGCGCCTTCTTCCGCCGCGATGATGTCCCAGGTCTTGATGAACGCGGTCAGGATGTCGGGCGGCGTACGCAGAATCTGTACGCCATGCTTCTCGCGCATTTCTTTCATTGCATCGGCGTTCTGCCTTTGCCACTTTGACCACCAGATCAGGAACGCTTCATTGGCCGCTGATTTCACCCATTCCTGTTGCTGCCCGGAGAGCGACTTCCACACATCGCCGTTGAATATGAGCTCACCGACCGTGGTGTTCTCATGGACGCCGGGTGTGTAGTGGTATTTCCAGACGTTGTGGAAGCCAAGACGCAGGTCCTCGACGCCACCGACCCATTCGGCGCAATCGATCACGCCGCGCTGCGCCGAGGGGATGATTTCACCACCGGGCATGTTGACAGTGGTCATGCCCATGCGCTGCCAGACTTCCGCGGCCATGCCGGTCTGACGGCACTTCATCCCTTTCATATCCGCAAGGTTCTTGATTGGTCGCTTGAACCAACCGAAGGCCTGCGGGCCGGATGGAAGGATCGGGAACACCACCAGATTCAGGTTCAACACCTTCTGATAGAACTCCTGATAGAGATCCCAGCCGCCGCCTTGATACATCCAGCCCATGTAATCGATCATGTCCATGCCGAACGTGCCGCCGGGACCACCGGTAAACAGGATGGATACCTTGTTCTTCCCGGTCCAGTAGCCGGCCCACGCATGCGCACCGTCGATCACCTTCTTGTGCGTGGCGTCGAGCACCTCGAATGGCGGAACGACTTGCCCGGCAGGCATCGTCTCGATCTTCATGGTGCCGCCGGAAAGCTTGCTGACCCGCTCGGCCCAATAGGTGAAGTTCTCGTACAGGGTAAGCGATGCGGGCCAGGTTGCCTGCATCTTGAGCGTTGTCGTTGCAGCCTGCTGCGCGTACGCCGGCGCGAACGCCAAACCCGCCGCGATGGTCGCGGCGGTCCCCACACCGGCGATGCGCTGCCATCCTCTTTTGCTGTGGTGTTGCATTGATCATCCTCCTACACTTCATCTGTGGAACGGCATGTGCCGGATGTTGGACCGAGTAGAACGCGGCACCACGAAGACACCGTAGGCTCACTATGAGGCAGGGGTGTCGCCCCCTAACCTACCGATCGAGGAGTGTAGGCCTCCGCTCCAAACCCTGTCAACGTGACGAGATTTCAGGCGTCCCGCGCCGCAAGAAGCAGGTCGACGAGCTCGACGAATCCGTCGCCCGAGCGCCCCAGCGAAACGTAGCGGGGCGGAGCGTCGATCCGACCGAGAAAATCGATCACGTTGGCAACACCGACCGAGTGCGGGAAGAATCCGAACATCGGCGCGTCATTCGGTGAGTCGCCGACGAACACGAGCTCGTTCTTCGATTGGTCGAGATCGATGCCGAACTGCTCATCGAAAAGCGTGCGCGTCATGCCAAGCTTGTCGTAGGTACCGAACCAGCCATTGACGTGAATCGAGCTGACCTTGGCGGTCATCCCATTGGCGACCATCAACGTGACGATTCGATCGATGGCTTCGCCCGACAATCTTGGAACGTCCTCGCAAAAGTCGATGGCAAGATCTGCTTCGCGATAGTGCTGATCGGAGGCCAGCGCGCAGCCAGGAACGGCAATCAGAATTTCATCGCGAATGACCGCGAGGCGCTCACGATTCGTGCGGCGCGTCTCCTCGTCGTCGACGAACCGCTTGATGAGCTTGCGTTCGCTATCGTCATGCCGAAAGTAGAAGGCACCGTTTTCGCCCACTACCGCATCGACGGGCCACATTCGCGCGATGTGGTCGCACCATCCGGCGGGTCGGCCGGTCACTGGTACGACGAGCAGGCCCGCACGATGCGCCCGTTCGAGCGCGCGATAGGCATCGGCGGTCAGCTTTCCTGCCGTTGTAAGGGTATCGTCGATATCGAGGAGCAGACCGCGAATAGCGCGGAGCAGAGCGGCGGGAAACTGATCGAGTCCCTGCATGGTCATGGTCGGGCCTGGGCGGGTGACAATGCATCCGACATCCAATCGCTCAATCGCTCTATCTGAGACGCCGTGAACGCATAACCTTCCTTCGTGCGGCGCCACAGGACGTCCTCTGCGCTCGCCGCCCATTCGTGATCGCGCAGGTATCGCACCTCGATCGCATAGAGGTTGCCACCGAAATGCTCGCCAAGGTCGGTCATCGTCTTCACATTCCCGAGGATCGTCGCGACATTCGCTCCATGCCGCATCGCCAGGGCGGCCACCATTTTCGGATCGAGCCCGGCGTACCTTCTCTGGATCGCGGCCATG
>JANMUI010000475.1:0-7948 GCA_031391405.1 Betaproteobacteria bacterium | reverse complement strand
CACAGAGGACGCAGGGGACACAGAGGAAATTCTTCGGTGGTTGTGCGTCGCTGACAGTTTCGATGCCAGCAGCTACGGACGGCTAGCGTAATGAAAGCCCACCAAATACTTTTTCGCTTTCCTCTGTGTCCCCTGCGTCCTCTGTGGTGAAATCTCGAGAAGTACGCTTGAAGTTTAAGGCGCTCGCACCTCGATCCCCCTCTCCGCGAACGCCCCCCGCAGCGCTCTTGCGAATGCCACCGCACCCGGCTGATCACCGTGCAGGCAAAGCGTTCCCGGCGCGACTTTGACGCTCTTGCCAGAAAGGCTGGTCACCGTTTGTCGTTCGATCATACCGAGCGCTTGTTGCACGGCGCGCGATTCCTTTTCAATCATCGCGCCCGGCTGCCTGCGTGGCGTAAGCGTCCCGTCGTCTTGATAGCTGCGATCGGCGAAGACCTCACCGATCACCGGTGTGCCGATCTTTCCCGCAGCCGTGATCATGCAGCTCCCCGATAGCGCGTAGAGCTGCACGCCATCACCGAGGTCTTTGACGGCGCGCGCCATTGCTTCGGCCAATTCCACATCGACCGCCGCCATGTTGTAGAGCTGGCCATGCGCCTTCACATGATGGAGACGCGCTCCGGCGGCGCGCGCAAAGGCTTCCACCGCGCCGGCCTGGTAGAGGATGTAGTCGTACATCTCCTCCGCCGTGATCGTCATGTTGCGTCGGCCAAACCCCATGCGATCGGGCAGTGACGGATGCGCGCCGATCGCGACCCCGGCATCGATCGCGCGGCGCACCGTGGTGCGAATCGTGGAGGGATCACCGCCATGGAATCCGCATGCGATGTTGGCCGACGAGACGAGCGGCATGATGGCGGCGTCATCGCCCATCTTCCAGGCGCCGAAGCCCTCGCCCATGTCGCAATTGAGATCGATCACCTTCATGCGGCGTACTCCCACGCGATTGTTTGGACCAACGCTGCCAAGCGCGACTGCTGCGCCTTTCTCGCTGCCCGCGCATCGGCAAGCGTACATCGCTGGAACCGCACTTCCATGCCGGGCGTGCGCTGGGCCAGTCGCGGGATGTCCGCGCTCGCGACTTCGCCGATCTTCGCGTAGCCGCCCGTGGTCTGATGATCGGACATCAAAACGATCGGCGTACCATCACCTGGCACCTGGATGGTGCCAAGGCACGTCGGCTCGGAGAGCACGTCGGCGTTCTTCCGTCGCTCGAGGCACGGACCGTTGAGTCGATAGCCGATGCGGTTTGATTCCGGGGCAATGCGCATCGGCTCCTTCTCCATCGCGGCATGGGCTGCCGCGGAAAACATCCGCCAGTGGCGCCCTTCGATGAAGCGGATCGGCGCTTCATCGGCATGCGGCAATGAATCGATGGGGGCCGACCAGGACACGCTTTGCGGAGCCCTGATATCGATCGGGGCACGCGCTCGCCGCTTAAGAGATGAGAATCGCGCCACGCTCAACGTGCTGTGTGCACGATCAAGCGGCAGGCGGTCTCCGGCGCGCAACGCCCGCCCAAGATGTCCGCCGAACCCCGCGGGAAGGTAGGTTGAAGCACTGCCAAGAACCGGCGGCACCATGATTCCACCCGCAACGGCAATATAGGCCCGCGCGCCGTGTTGAACATCGCCTATACGCAACCTGGCGGACTTCGGCAGCAACACCGGCCGGTTCGCGAGCATCGGCGTCGTTTTGCCCTTCGCATCGATGCACTTCGCATCGAATGTCGCACCGCATAGCGCGACCAATGCGGGCTGCTCGAATTCGAGCTCCGGCCCACGAATGGTGATCTCGATCGTCGCCGCGGTGGCGGCGTTGCCAACCAGCAGATTCGCGACCCGATGCGCGTCGATGTCCATGGCACCGGATGGCACGATGCCAAGATGCTGCCAGCCGAACCGGCCCATGTCCTGCACCGTCGAGAGGAGACCCGGCTTGATCACGATGATCGTCACGTCGTCCCTTCGCTCTTCGCGAGCCGATCGAACTCGACCCGGTCGATGGATCTGAATCGCACCGCATCACCCGGCTCGAACAGACTGGGCTCCTCTTGCGTGGCATCGAACAAACGCAGTGGCGTGCGACCGACGATATTCCATCCTCCCGGCAGAGCGTAGGGGTACACCACGCTTTGCCGATTGGCGATGCCGATCGAACCTCCGGGTACAAGCGCCCGTGGCGTCGCACGGCGTGGGACCGCGAGCGCGGAATCCAATCCGCCGAGATACGGATGCCCGGGCGCGAAGCCCATCATCAGCACGGTGAGCTCGCTGCCGGCGTGGCGGCGCGCGATCTCATCGATCGGCATGCGAAGGACCTCCGACAATTCGCGAAGATCGAGGCCGAATGCTTCGTCATAGCAGATCGGCACTTCGACTGCGCGCATCGGCTCGTCAATCAGACTCAATGCACGTGCAAGGCACTCGTCGATCAATGCCTCGGTCGCCTGGACCGGATCGCGATCGCCCAATGCCGTGAGGTCGAAATGCAAAGCAAGCGATGCAAGGCCCGGCACAACATCGCGGATCCACGGAATGCGCTTGCGGTGCACGATGCGGGCGAGACGCTGAATGCCCGCGTTCACCGCAACATCGACCGTATCCGCGAAGTCGATCAGAACCGCCGCGTCACCCATCGGGACGATCGCTTGGGGTTTGACGACAGGGATGCGAGGACGGGGCATTTCGTGGTGCGAGGCGAAGAGGGAAACGGGTGAAGCAAGACGGGAAAAGGGAAACGGGAAACGGGAAACGTCGTGGCGTCAGTCCGTAGCGATAGCATGGTCGAGCGGCAAGGATATGCCAAACTGGCGGTGATCAAACGCAGCATCGGGTATTCACCCGTTTCCCTTTTCCCTTTTCCCTTTTCCCTTTTCCCTTTTCCCTTTTCCCTTTTCCCTTTTCCCTTTCCCATGCCCGCAATGAACCCACCCACATTAACCCTTCCAGGCGGCGAGCGCATCCCCCGGTTCGGTATCGGCACATGGCGGATGGGCGAGAGTGCGCGCAACCGTCAAGCCGAGGTCGATGCGATCAGACTTGCGATTTCTATTGGTGTGCGTTTGATCGATACGGCCGAGATGTACGGCGAGGGCGGCGCGGAGGAAGCGATCGCTCGAGCGATCCATGGCATGCGCGATGCGCTGTTCATCGTCAGCAAGGTCTATCCACACAACGCGTCACGCAAGGGCACGATCACGGCATGTGAACGCAGCCTCGAGCGGTTGGGCACCGATCGGATCGATCTGTATCTCCTGCACTGGCGCGGCGCCTATCCGCTCGCCGATACGATCGGCGCGTTCGATCAACTCCGGCGCGACGGCAAGATTCGATATTGGGGAATGTCGAATCTCGATACCGGCGACATGCAAGAGCTTGCTTCGATCGATGGCGGCGATGGATGCGTGACGAACCAGGTGCTCTACAACCTTGCCCGGCGCGGCCCGGAATTCGATCTGCTGCCCTGGCAGCGGGGGCGTGCGATCACCACGATGGCGTACTCGCCATTGGATCAGGCACGCATGCTCCGTCATCCCGTGCTCGCCAGCGTGGCGAACAAGCACAACGTGAGCGCCGCGCAGGTGGCGCTCGCATGGTTGCTGCGATTCGAGGATGTCATCACGATCCCGAAGGCGGTGAAACCCGCACACATTCGCGATAATTTCGCTGCGATCGCGCTCGAGCTTGACGCCCACGATCTGCGCGCGCTCGATGATGCGTTTCCACCGCCATCTCAAAAGACGGGGCTTGATATGTTATGAATCGGGACGCTCACCCCTCACCCCTCATGCCTCAGAAATTTGACGCGGAGGGGTCGGAGGAAAAGATGAGGTACGCGGAGGGCCGTGGTATCGGGTGAGGAGCGCCGCTGCGATCAATGCCACCATTTTCACGCGGTCGCACTCCCATTATTTTCGGAACGACTCCGACTCCTCGTTCGTTTCCTCCGACGCCTCCGTGTAAATTTTCTGAGTGAAGTTACACTGACCGGCAACCCATGGAGAACGTGATGCAACACACGCGATTACGGTTGATGCTCGGCTTTTCTCTTGCATTCGGCTGCGCCGTCGCGAATGCGCAGACGGCCGCGCCCTGGCCGACCAAGCCGGTGAAGATTGTCGTCATGGCCTCACCGGGTGGCCTTGTCGATGTTGCCGCGCGCATCATTGCCGGTCATCTTGCGAAGACCACACCGCATTCCGTGGTCGTCGAGAACCGTCCGGGCGGTGGCGGCAATATCGCAACCGACTTCGTTGCCAAGTCAGCACCCGATGGGCATACCCTCCTTTCCACCGGCAGCAATCATGCGGTCAATCAAACGCTTTTGCCGAATCCGGGATTCGACTACATCAAAGATGTTGCGCCGGTCACGATGCTCGGGCAAGGCAACATGCTGCTGGTCGGAACGTCCACCTTGCAGGCGAACAACGTCGCCGAGCTCATCGAGCTGGCCAAGCGCAATCCGCGCACGATTTCGATTGGACACGGTCCGATCGGCACCCCCGGTCATATCGCGAGCGAGCTTTTTGCGAGCATGGCCGGGCTCGACCTGATCGTGGTTGCCTACAAGGGCATCGGGTCGGCGGTCGCTGACATTGTGTCGGGCCAAGTGCATCTTGGCATCGGCGCGTTGCCGGCCGTCCAGCCCCTTGTCAACGGCGGACGCTTGAAGGCGCTGGCCGTCACTGCCGACAAGCGAACACCAGTGATGCCGAATGTGCCGACAGTGGCCGAGTCGGGTGTGCCGGGGTTCGACGTGATCACATGGATATCGCTCATGACGACCGGTGGAACACCAGCACCGGTGATCGATCGCATCAACGCTGACATTCGTACGATCATGGCCTTGCCCGAGGTCCGCGAGGCGTTCGAGAAGCAAGGCACCGACGTCGTGACCTCCACACCAGCGGAGCTTGGTGCGTACATCAAGTCGGAGGCGACCAAATGGGCAGGGGTGCTGAAGAGCGTCAAGGTCCAATCGAAATAGACAACCGGCGAAACACACCATGACAACTGCTATCACCATTCTTCATCCGGACGAAATGCCGTGGGAGACGATCAGCCGCGGCCGCACCAATTCCATTCGCCGCAAACTGTTGCCGCTTGAGAGTGGCGTGCCTGGCGTCACGGTCGAGTTGTCGTACATGATCGTGCCCGATGGTTACGGCGTGCCGCGCCACCGGCACAACTGCGATCAGATCCGCTACATCATCGATGGCACGCAGAATATCGATCCCAAATACGACATGCAGCCGGGGGAATGCGGGTTCTTTCCGGAAGGCGCGCACTACGGTCCGCAAGCGCAGAAGGGCGACTGCCTTTGCCTCCTCCTCCAATATCAAGGTGCGAGTGGCGATCGATTACTGACGAGCGACGATCTGAACGTCACCTACGCGAAGATGATCGCTGAAGGTGCCGTCTTCGAGGGCGGCGTGTATCGCGGTCGCAAACCCGATGGGACACCGGAGAACAAGGATTCGTACGCCGCAATCTATGAGGCGCATCAAGGCCGCAAGCTCGAGTTCGTTCGTCCGCGCTATCGCGAGCCGGTGATGATGTATCCGGACCGGTTTCGCTGGTTAGCGGACCGGCGGCGTCCAGGAATCGAGACCAAGCATCTCGGAACGTTCACCGAGCTTCGTTCGAGTGTCGGGCTCACACGCATGGCAGCACAATCGACGCTTGCCTCGATCGCCGATGCAGACGCGGAGATTCGCTTCGTGATCGATGGCGCCATCAATATCACAGGACGCACGTGGAAGAATGGGACGTACCTGTTTATCCCGACCGGCGCTACGATTCCCGCCATCCAATCGGACGCCGGCGCGACATGGTTCAGCATTTCACTACCGATGCTGCGGGAACTGATTCTCGCGGAGTGAAAGGGCGTTGTCGGCCGCCGTGAACGGGATTACGATACGGTTGCGTGGGCAGCGCGCGTTGGCCCGAATAAGACCGGCGCGAGATTCACAACGCGTGATCACGGCAAAAAGGGGAAGTCGATGCGAACCGTCCAGGCCGAACCCTATGCGTTCGAATTCGAGCCGGCGACATGCGCGCTCGTCATCATCGACATGCAGCGTGATTTCGTCGACCCCGGTGGATTCGGCGAAGCGCTTGGCAACGACGTTTCGCTTCTGCGCCGTGCGATCGCCCCGACCCAGAAGGTGTTGGCTGCCGCGCGCGCGACCGGACTCTTCGTCGTGCACACCCGCGAAGGCCATCGCCCCGATCTCGCGGATCTTCCTCCGAGTAAGAAACTGCGCGGCAAGCTGAAGAACGGGATCGGCGATGCAGGTCCGATGGGACGCATCCTGGTGCGCGGCGAATACGGTCACGACATCATCGACGAGCTGAAGCCCGCTGCCGGCGAACCGGTGGTCGACAAGCCCGGCAAAGGCGCATTCCACGCCACCGATCTCGATGCGATGCTCAAGAATCGCCGCATCCGCCAACTCGTCGTGTGTGGCGTGACCACCGAAGTGTGCGTCAACACGAGTGTGCGCGAGGCCAACGATCGCGGCTACGACTGTCTGGTGCTCGAGGACTGCACCGGGTCGTACTTTCCAGAGTTCCAGAAGATGGGCATCGCGATGATCAAGGCGCAGGGTGGCATCTTCGGATGGGTCGGGCAGTCCAACGATTTCGTCGAGGCGCTTCGGTAACACCAGAGCGCGGCAGCACACCATAAGAGCATCAAAGGGGAGAACGACATGAATGCGACAAGTCGGGCAGCGCTGTGGGTTCCGGGCGACTGGAATGGATTCTTCGGACTCTTCACCAACGTCGTCCTCAACGTCATCGTCCTCTCCGGTCTGTGTCTAGGCGTAGTGCAGATGCCGGGCGACCTTGTGTTCGGCCGCGTACTGCCCGCATTGGGCATCGCGTTGCTGATCGGCAATTTGTACTACGCCTACATGGCGTATCAGCTTTCGCAAAGCGAAGGACGCAGCGACGTGACCGCGCTGCCGTACGGCCCAAGCGTGCCGCATATGTTCATCGTGGTGTTTCTGGTGATGCTCCCCGTCTACCTGAAGACGAAGGATGCCACGTTGGCTTGGCAGGCCGGCCTGGCGTGGAGCTTCATCATCGGCGTTATCGTGCTGCTCGGGGCCTTCGTGGGTCCCTGGATCCGCGCGAACACCCCGCGCGCCGCAATGCTCGGCACATTGGCCGGCATATCGATCGCGTTCATTTCGATGCGCCCTGCCTTTCAGAGCTGGGAGGTCGCGTGGATCGCTTTCATTTCACTTGGCATCGTGCTGATCTCGTGGACCGCCAATGTGAAACTGCCGTTCGGTCTGCCGGGCGGGCTCGTTGCCATCGTGGTCGGGATGATCGTCGGGTGGATCGCGACCTTCGCGGGCTGGAGCGACTATATGAAGCCGGCGGCGGTGTCGGCGTCCTTCGCGCAATTCGGCATGCATTTGCCCGTGCCGGGATCAGAGGTGTTCAAGGGTCTTGCCGAAGTGTGGCCGCTGCTGGTGACCGCGATTCCGCTCGGCATCTACAACTTCACCGAAGCGATGAACAACGTCGAGAGTGCCGCCGCAGCCGGCGACAACTTCAACCTGCGAAAAGTGCTGCTGGCCGATGGCATCGGCGCGGTGGTCGGTGCGCTGCTCGGCAGCCCGTTTCCGCCCGCGGTGTATATCGGTCATCCGGGTTGGAAGGCGGTCGGCGGACGCATCGGTTATTCGCTCGCGACCGGCGTCGTCATCGCGCTGGTGTGCTTCTTTGGGCTGACTGCGTTGCTGATCGCGGTCGTTCCGCTCGTCGCGATCCTGCCGATCCTTCTCTACATCGGCCTGGTCATCGGCGCGCAAGCGTTCCAGGCATCGCCATCGGCACACGCACCCGCGGTGGTGCTCGCAATCATCCCCAACATTGCCGCATGGGGACAGGTCCAGGTGGATGGTGCGCTGAATGCAGCGGGGACATCA
>JANMUI010000457.1:0-2342 GCA_031391405.1 Betaproteobacteria bacterium | reverse complement strand
GGCAACGTTCGATTGATCACGGTGATCAGGGGTGGCGGGCTGAAAATCGAACAATGAGAAGGAATACGATCCAGAAGGACTACGACGCAGCGCGTCCCGGTCGTTGATCCCGCTGGCCGGGACTCAGCGCTGTTGCCCCTTCCAACAATCCAGTATCTCGGATCCGGTCGCTGACCACACGCCTTCGTGGCCCGCGATATGGGCAAGCGCTTGTTCCAACGCGCCGATGCGATACGGTTGCCCGGTGACCCACGGATGCAGCGAGATCGCCATGATGCGACCACCCTGCGTCTTCGCTTCGTTCGCCAACACATCGAATTGATCGCAGACCTGCCTACAGAATTCGTCTTCCGAGTGCCGGTTCTGCACAAGGATTGTGTAGTCGTCGATGTCGATCGGATGCGGCATGGCATAGAGGCTTCCCGTGCTCGTCTTCATCGCAAACGGCATGTCGTCGTTCACCCAGTCGCACAGGTAATCGATGCCCGCAGCGGCAACGATGTCGGGCGTCGCGTGCGATTCGGATTTTGCCGGCGAGAGCCATCCACGAATCTTCTGCCCGGACACTCTGCCAAGAATATCGAGCGATGTCGCGACGAGCTTCTCTTCGTCTGACCGCGCGAGACCCTCGTAGTGCAGATGGTCCATATCCACGCCATTGGCGATGATCTCGCAACCGGCCGCAACGCAATCCTTCACTAGCGAGGGGTATCGCGCCGCCACTGCCGCATTCACCGCCATGGACGCACGCACGCCGAACTTCTCGAATGCCTTGAGCAGGCGATAGATACCCACACGATTGCCGTAGTCGCACAGCGTGTAATGGCGCAAGTCCGGATACGCAGTGACCATGCCGCCCGGCGCCTTGAACGGCTTGCCCTTCATATCGAGCGGAAACCATTCCAATGCGGGGATCACCCACAGTGCGACCTTGGCGCCGTTCGGCCAGATGACGGGCTTTCGCCGTGGCAGCATCGACCAGTCGTAACGCTCGTGGTCCATGCCGTAGCGGCGCAGCGGATATTTCAGATAGTCGGCCGGCATGCTCATAGGGGCGCCTCCCCAACCGGCAACGAAGCTTTCGCGAATTCGTCGTGATAGTGATCGAGAAAGTGTCTGGCGATCTCGCGACCGGTCGCCAGCCACACCTTGTCGTGGCGCGTGATGTACTTCAGCGCCTCCTCGAACGGCTTGATGCGATACGGCAGTCCGATCAGGTACGGATGCAGCGGAATACACATGACCGTGCCCGATTGCGCGCCTTCTTCATAGAGCCGGTCGAACTGCCGCTTCAACACCTGCGTGTACGCCTCGGGCGACATGTTGTAGACGTTGTAGACGATTGCATCATTCATTTCGAGCGAATACGGAATGCTCGCCAGCCGGCCCCTCTTCACTTTCACCGGGCTCGGCTGATCATCGTGGAAGAGATCGCAGGTATAGGTGAGCCCCATCTCGGTGATGAGATCCATCGTGCGATCGGTATAGGTGAGCGCAGGCGCAAGCCAACCGTCGAGCTTCTGGCCCGAATGCTTCCTGATCGTGTCGATGGAATCCTGAATGACCTCGCGCTCCTGGTCTTCGGATAAATTGAATAGATAGCGCGTGTTGTAGGTGCCGTGCGAGTAAAGCTCCCAGCCATGCTTGACGCACGCCTCGATGACTTCAGGATGGTGATCGCACACGGCGACATTGAGCGAGACGCTGCCCCGCACACCGCAATCGTTCATGACGTCGAGCATGCGCCAGAAGCCGACGCGATTGCCATAGTCGCGATAGGAGTAGTTGAGCACATCAGGATGCGGGCGCGCCCAGGAGCCACGCGTGGGATTCCTGGGTGGATCGAGCTCATAGAACTCGATGTTGGGCGCGACCCAGAAGGCCACGCGAGCGCCGTTGGGCCAGCGAATGACGGGTCGCTTGTTATAGGGAAGGTAGTCGTAGAGGTGGGGGTCTGGTTTCATACAATGAGTCCTAAAGATTGAACCACAGGGGACGCAGAGGACGCAGTTGGCTTAGGTGGAGATGATGCGTTTTATTCCATCGCGCATATGCACGACATTGAAATTCAGAATTAGCCCGAGCTGACACCCGGTCAATTTAAGATACGTCAGCAGCTGTGCGGTATGGATGGGCAAGAGCCCATCAACCGCTTTCACTTCGACAATGATTCGGTCTTCGACGATCAGGTCAAGTCTGAAACCGCACGGCAAGTCGATACCTTCGTACCTCACCGGCAATTCGCGCTGGCGAGCAACGCGAAGCCCCCCTCTTGCTATTTCGTACTCAAGGCACGCCTCGTAGACACTTTCGAGAAGACCCGGACCCAGCGCACTATGAAT
>JANMUI010000067.1:0-5755 GCA_031391405.1 Betaproteobacteria bacterium | reverse complement strand
GAGTCATCCCTAAAATGAGTAATGAATCCGTGACGGTGCGAGACAAGCCACGCGTAGTCGTTGCCGACGACGACCGCACGATCCGGCTGCTTGCACGCGTGGCAATGGAGGGCGCGGGCTTCGAAGTGATCGAGGCGGCCGACGGCAGACAGGCCCTCGAAGCGATCCAGTCGGGCTTTCCCGATCTCATGTTGCTCGACGTGACCATGCCCGTCATGGACGGCTACGCCGCCTGCTCGGCACTACGCCAGCTGCCCGATGGTGAACGCCTTCCGGTTATCATCATCACCGGATTGGACGACCCCGAATCGATCAACCAGGCGTACGACGCGGGCGCGACCGATTTCGTCACCAAGCCCGTCAATTGGGGTGTCCTCCGGCACCGTGTCCGCTACATCATGCGGGCGAGTCGCGCGTTGAACGATGCCTGGGAGAACCAGACACGCCTGGCGAATGCCCAGCGCGTTGCAGATCTGGGCGATTGGGACTGGGATGTGAAGCGTGCGCGCTTTCATGCTTCCGAACAGGTCCATCGCATTCTCGGCAAATTGGTCACCACGCCCAGCCTGGAAGCAATGCTCGACGAAGTTCATCGCGACGACATCGATCGCGTGCGAGCCGCTATCGATGCAGCCGTGGACCGCGGAGAGCCGTCCCGGTTCGATCACCGGATCGTCATGACGGGCGGGCAAGTACGCTACGTGCATCATCAAGTGGAGTGCGTGAGATCTGACGAAAGCGGCCGGGCCCTGCGGCTGGTGGGTACGGTGCAGGACATCACGCGACGCAAGCAAAGCGAGGAGCGCATTCGCCAGCTCGCCTATTTCGACGCCTTGACGGGGCTGCCGAATCGGTTGCTTCTCATCGATCAGGTTCGCAACGCGCTGGCACACGCCTCACGCAATACGTCGAAGATCGCCGTCATGTTCATCGATCTCGACGACTTCAAGCGCGTGAACGACACGCTCGGGCATGACGCGGGCGACGAGCTGTTGCGCATCGTGGCGGGGCGCATCGCGAGCTCCGTGCGCCTGACCGACGCGGTAAGCCGGGTGGACGCCGACGATTCCGGCGCGAGTATCGCGCGACTCGGCGGCGACGAATTCGTCGTGCTGCTCTCGCAATTGAAACATCCCGAGGATGCCTCGATCATTGCGCGCCGAATCTTGCAGGCGCTGATCGAACCGATGCGGATCGGCGGCCAGGAAATCGTCGTGTCATGCAGCATCGGTATCGCGATTTCGCCTGAAGACGGCGACAGTAACGAGACTTTGCTCATGAATGCGGACGCGGCGATGTATCGCGCCAAAGGGCGGGGCCGCAACACGTTTCAATTCTACGACCGCTCGATGAATGCGATGGCGCGCGAGGCGCTTTCCATGGAGAGCGCGCTGCGCCACGCTATCGAGCGCGACGAGCTGCAGCTCCACTATCAACCGAAGGTCGATATCGCGACCGGTGCGATCATCGGCGTCGAGGCGTTGCTGCGATGGAACCATCCAGACAAGGGTTTGGTGTCGCAGCGCCAGATACTCGATGTCGCGAAACAAACGCAATTGATCGTCCCGATCGAAGATTGGGCGCTTCGTACCGCTTGCCATGCAGCCGCCAAATGGCGAGCCGTGAACGGTGTCCGCCTCGCGGTGGGCGTCAGTCTCTCCGAATCCTATTTGCGGCACCCCGAGCTGTTGCCGTCGATCGAGCGGATCCTGCACGAATGCAGGCTCGACCCGACCTCGATCGAGCTCGAGATCTCCGGGTCGATTCTCCGCGAAGACACGGATACGACCTTTGGCATCGTCCGGCAACTGTGCGAGCTTGGCATCCGTCTGACGGTCGATGCCGTGGGCACTGGTTATGCGCCGCTCGCCCACCTGAGGCGATTGCCGATCCAATCTCTGAAAATCGATCGCTCGGTGGTGGCCAACGTAGTGCATGAACCTGGCGACACCGCGATCTGCCGCTCGATCATCGTCCTCGCGCATGGCCTCGGGTTCAAGGCGATCGCGGCGGGTGTCGGATCGGGTGCGCAACTGCGCCACCTGCGGGAGTTAGGCTGGGATCAGTATCAGGGCGACTTGTTCTGCGTGCCGGTCAGTGCGGACGAGATCTCGCGCCGTATCGTTGAGGACCTCGACGTCGTTGCATAAACGCCGCGACCTCAGACGGACAAGAGGTCGAGATTGAACACCCGTTCGCAGAACCAGATGGCCGCGATCAGTATGATCGCGGCCGATCCCCCCACGACCACGAGCCGTCGATAGGCCCAGGTCGTTCGGACCCAATACGCAATCGGCAGAAACACCACGACGATTGCAAGCTGCCCGATCTCGACGCCAACGTTGAATCCGACGAGCGCGATAAGCAAGGTAGAGGAACGCAAGCCGAGCTCCGCGAGCACGGTCGCGAACCCGAATCCGTGGATCAAGCCGAATGCGAATGCCACCACCCAGCGCGATCCGCCGACCAGCGGATAGAGATTGTTCGCCGCGACGAGAACGACCGAGATCGCGATCGCCGACTCGA
The DNA here is from genome assembly GCA_031391405.1 of Betaproteobacteria bacterium. GTDB lineage: Bacteria > Pseudomonadota > Gammaproteobacteria > Burkholderiales > SG8-39 > SHXR01. Next base: position 3,229 of record JANMUI010000067.1, on the reverse strand, counting down.
CCAGTCGCGACGGCAAGCTGACCACGCCAAGCGTCGCCAACGTAAGGGTGATCGAGTGCGCGACGGTAAATGCGGTGACGACCCTGACCACGTCCCAGAGCGCGGGCCGGAATGCATCAACCGGTTGCCATGCACGAGCGCGCAGGCTCAGCACGGCCGGCAAAAGCAACGAGATCAGAAAGAGCACGTGATCGAAACCGATCCAGATGTGCCAGATGCCCTCGCGCCCATATTGCAGCAGCTCGCCCCAACGCGATGAAGCGCCGGCTGTCGTAACGTCGAGCTTGAAGGTCGGCTGCTCGGGGCTCAGGATCGCCGTGCGGGTACCGCTGCCCTGTTCGAGGCGCAGCAGGCCGCGATGCTGCGGATCCAGGTCGAACAACAGCCGGTAGTCGATTTCAAGTTGCGAGACGGGGCCGGAGCACGAAGTCGTGAATCGAAGAACCGCATACGCGCCGTCGCTGTGTTCGTCGATGAGGTGCGCCGTCGGCTTGGCAAGACACGCCTCACCGTCCGCGCGAAGCTGCAGGCGCGTGAGCGCATACGCCGAGATCGCCGCATGCCGGGCACGGACTTCACCCCAGGTAATTTCGCCATCACCATTCGCGTCGATTCCTATCGCGAAATCGAGATCACGAAGAGCGATGTCCCACTGCCCGTCGATCGAGGCGACGGTGTCGGCATCCCCCACACGCAATACAAGATAGCTGTCGCTCGCCTTGTGGGCGCCGGCGGGCATTGCCAGGATCCCGAACACGCTCGCGCATAAGAGCAAACCGAAGCGCTTGGTCATCAGTCACTTACAACCCAAGTTACGACACTTTTGGCGAAGAATGGGGGATTTACAAGGGGGTCGGGAGATCCCCTTGTTCCAACACGGGGGATATACAAGGGCTGAGGAGGGGTTGGGGCCCCTTCTCCCCAACAAGCTCCCCTTGTTCCTACGATATCTTTTCCCGGCCTTGTAAGCACGCATCCCCTGTTTGGTTTCGGCTCGGCCGGCTTAGGGGCGGGACGCAAGTTGGCGAGCGAGCCGTCGCAGTATCGGATCTTCATGGCGTGACGCATCGAACCAGGTGAGAACGGGCTTGGCTGCGTCCGGATCGCGCATCACCAAGGCCGCCTCGAGTAGTACGCGAGCGTCGCGAGGCTCGCGCTGCAGCGCCCAATTCTCTTTGGCGAGCGCGAGGGCCCGCACCGGATCATTCAAGATGTGCAGGCGAAAGCGCGCTTCTTCCTGGAGGTGAAGCGTATCGCGGCGCATCGCGGCCGCCTCGAATCTTGCCAGCAGCGAGCGAGCATACGGGCCACCACCGGAAACATTGAGCGCCTTTTCGGCCAACGCTAGGCGCAGCAGCAGGATGTCCGACTTGCTCCACGCCTTCAGTAGGTTCAACACCTCGCGCGGCCGGGATTGGTCGAGCAGAAAGTCGGCATACGCGGCGAGCAGATACTGATCGTCGAAGCCTTCGGCGAGCGCCTGCTTGAAATGCTGCTCGGCGAGGGCGGACGCATCGCGCCGCAGTGCAAGCTCAGCAAGTCGAGTAAGGGTCCACACGCGCGCCCCTGGACCCGCATCCTTGTCACGCGCATGCGCGTCGGCAAGCGCCGCGTAGGCCTGCGTCGCCTTGCCCGTCATACCGTCCACCCAGGATTGACAACCCGTCCATGCGACGACGGAGGCGTGGCGCTTCAGCATGGCGCAATCATTTGTCGCCGCAGCGTAGTCTGCCTGCACGATGTGTAACGCCGCGCGCCACGACCAGATCTCCTCGTCGGTCGGGTCGGCATCGCCAGCCACCGCGAAGTCAGCCAGTGCGCCCGCAAAGTCGTGCTTGTACTGTTTGAGCAGCGCACGCATCTTGATAACGCCGTGTGGCGCATCGGCGCGGCTCCACCATGATCGAAGCGCCGCCTCGCCGTAGCCGATATAGCGCGGGTCCCCTTCCGCCATTGCCAGACGAAAATAACGGCGCGCAAGCGTTGCGGCCAAATCACCATTCGCCGGATCAGCGGCCAGTCGGGTGCGCAGCTCCGCTAATTCGCGCGCGACCGGATCCGTCGCCTTTAGCGGCAGGCGCTCGAGCACCGAGGCATCATCGGCTGGCACATAGGGCTTTGATTGCGCTCCCGATGCACAGGCGATGAGGAGCAGCAGTGTAATGAGGCGAAACGCGTTCCGGTCGGTCATGGCGCGTGGAGCTTATCACTGGGCCCGTCGAGGGTCGTTCATCGAACCACGAAGGCGCCATGAATCAACAACCGCGTGGCAAGACCGCGCGGAATCCCAAGTTGACCGAAGGGTACGGCTTCTCGACCGTTCGCCCGTCCGTTCGGCCGGCCTTTTTTACCGGCAAAAAGGCTCTGCTACACTGTCAACAGGATCCGCACTTGATCCGTTGTTAAGATTCCTATTCACCCCTCGGGAGACGATGATGCGCAAGATTGTTGCTCTGTTGATGATCGCTTTGTTCGCCGGTTCCTCGGTCGCGTTGGCTGCCTCACATGCCGGTGGCAAGATGGACGACAAGAAAACCGACGACAAAAAAACCGAAGCCAAGAAAGACGAAAAGAAAGCCGAAAAGAAGTAGTTATTCGGGCGATTTCGAGAAAGGCAGGGGACGTTTCCCTGCCTTTTTTCGTTTTGCGACGTGGGCCTTCGCCTTTCGGCTCGACAAACGGGAACACACGGTCGGCGCTCGCCACGTGCCGATCACCGTCATGCTTCGCCGTGCCGTCGCTCTATTGAGAGCTACACCGAAATCTGCGTCCCTAACTCGATCACCCGATCGGGCGGCAATCGAAAATACTCCGCGGCACTGGGCGCGTTCTTCTGCATTCGCCGGAACAACTCGCGCCGCCAAGTGAAAAGGCCTCTTTTCTCGGCCCTCGCAATGGTCGACTTGCCAAGAAAAAACGTGGTCTCCATCGATTCGAACTTGAGCCCACGCCGCTCGAGCAGCGCGAGCCCTTTCATGATCTCCGGTTCTTCGCGAAACCCGTAGCGCAGCGCGACGCGGTAGAGCTTCTTTGGGTCGAGCACATCGACATCGGTGCGCTCTTCGTCCGGCACGCGCGGTACGTCTTCGGTGCGGATATGAACAAACACCATCCGCTCGTGCAGGACCTTGTTGTGCTTGAGATTGTGCAGCAGAGTGCTCGGAACGCTATCCGGGTCACCAGTAAAGAAGATCGCGGTGCCGGGAACGTGCCGGATCGAGTCGCCAAG
>JANMUI010000414.1:0-3610 GCA_031391405.1 Betaproteobacteria bacterium | reverse complement strand
TGCAAGATCCAGTTTTTGGAGCGAGCGGGCATGGGCACACGACAAACATGTTCGAAGTACCTGCACGAGCTGGAGCGCCTCGGGGTGCTCAAAGGCCAGAAGATCGGCCGGGAGGTGTACTTTCTCAATCAGCCGCTGATCGAGTTACTGACTCAATGAGCCGACGCCCTGGCAACCGGTACCCAGCGTCGCGGCAGGGTTCAGGATATGTTAATTATGACATGTCATTTTTGACACGTTTCGCCCATCTGTTCGTTTTTATAACGCGTTCTCCTGCCGCACCGCGCAGCGGCTGCATCGGGAGTCGGAGTAGGAATGCCAGTTAACCCAGCACCCCCTCCACGGATCCGGACGAGCGGAATTACCGCATCCGGCTCTTGCCTCAGGTAATGACGCCAAGTCGGTACAGAGGATAGGGATGACAAACGCGCGCCAAAGGCAGCCATTGCTGGATAAGCCGCCGCATCCGTTCCCATCGCGGCCGGCCTTTGTGGCTGCGCCGACACAGCGCGCGATACCACAGCCGACCCACTTGGAACCGGAACAGATGCAACGCCGGGCCGTTCATGGGCACCCCGTAGTAACCGATGTGCCCGCGCACGACCGCACCCAACCATTGCCCTTGGACAGGGATCGGCTCATGCCAGCGCCGCCGCAGTTCGGTCTTCACCTCGCGCAGCTTCGCCTGCAATCGCCTACGCATCGTCTGCCGCAGCACCGTGAAGCGCCCATTGCTTCGCTTGGTCGTACAGATATGCGTGAACCCAAGGAAGTTGAACGTCTCCGGTTTGCCCAAGCCGGCACGCTTGCGTCGCGCGGCCGCATACGGGCCGAACTCCAGCAGGCGTGTCTTCTCAGGATGCAGTTGCAGACCGAACTGCGCCATACGCTGGATCAGCTCGGCCCAGAACTGCTCGGCATCGGACTTCACCTGAAAGCCCAACACGATGTCATCGGCATAGCGCACCACGATCACCTTGCCGCGCGCGTGCTGACGACGCCATCGCTGGACCCACAGATCAAACACGTAGTGCAGGTAAATGTTGGCCAGCAACGGCGATGCACTGCCCCCTTGCGGCGTACCCACCTGCGCCTGCGTGTGCGTTCCCTGCTCCAGCACCCCGGCGTTCAACCATTTCTGGATGAGCCGCACGATGCGCTGGTCCGCGATGCGATGCTGGACGAATTTCACCAACCACTCGTGACTCAACGAATCGAAGAAGCCACGAATGTCCACGTCCAGCACCCAGTTCACCGGCCTCGTCAGCAACCCCGCGTACAGCGCATCCAAGCAGTGATGCTGGCTACGCCCGGGACGGAACCCGTACGAGAACCCCAAGAAGTCCGTTTCGTAAATGGCGTTGAGCACCTCGACCGTGGCACGCTGGACAATCTTATCCTCCAGCGTCGTCACCCCAAGCGGGCGTTGCCCGCCACTGTCTTTGGTGATGTACACCCGACGCACCGGACTGGCTCGGTAGGCGCCGCGCTTAAGCCGATCCGACAGGTCCTGGAGATGCTCTTCCAGGTCCGGCTCGTACCAGCGCCACGTCTGACCGTCCACACCAGGGGCGGCGTCCTTCTTCAAATTGAAGTACGCCTCGCGCAGCGTGTCGCGGCTATAGACGTGGTGCAACAGCGCGGTGAACCGCTTGCTTCTATCACCCTTTGCTGCTTGACGTACCCGCTCAAGCGCACTTTGCATGCTCGATCGGCCCTGCGTCCGAAGCATGTTTTGCTCAAGCAAGTTTCCTTTGGCCAGCCCCCTTCCCTCCTTGACCTCCGCCCCCGCTTGCGCGGGCTTGTTCGGCCAATTCGTCGGTACTACGGAGCTGTCCGACTTCCGTGGTGCGTGCATCATCGGCGTGCGTCTTTCGACTTCCCGACACGGCCCCACAACCGCTGGGGCACACCACGGATATCCCGGTTCTCGCGCGAGGTGTTTCCGTGCCTGCTCGGGGTCTTTGACCGCGCGGGGTTCGGACGTATCTCGCGATGGCGATACACCCGATGTGGCCTTCGGCATCTCCTTACAGCCTCGGCACCCCGGAGAGAAGTTCTTTCGCGGCTCAATACCCGGCCCGCACGTACCCCTGTCAACGCTTCGAGTGCGCCCTCACGAGCGCCCCCGCATGACTCGGGGCCAGTGTGGATCGCTAGCCCTTCACTGTATGACTTTTTCATTCACAACACCTCGCCGGTTTAACCCGGCGCACAAGGAGAGAACCATGGGATTCTTCAGCAAGATCCTCGCGAAGCTTGGCATCGGTAGCGACAGCGCGGCCGCCGCTCCGGCGCCCACTGCCGCACCCGTGGGTACGGCGCCGGCTGCACCGCCGCCGCCCAAGCCGGTCGCACTGGTCGATGTTGTCGCGCAACTGGAGCAGCGCGCGGCAGCGAATCCGCAGAAACTGAATTGGCGGACCTCGATTGTCGATCTGCTGAAACTCCTCGATATCGACAGCAGCTTCGCGGCGCGCAAGGAGCTCGCGACGGAGTTGGGCTGCCCGGCCGATTTGATGGGGGATTCAGCGAAGATGAACATGTGGCTGCACAAGACCGTGCTCGCGCGCATCGCCGCCAACGGCGGCAATGTACCCCCGGATCTTCTGGACTGAGCCGGCGCCGCAACCGCCCAACCTAAGGAGCATGCACATGCAGATCACCGACATCCTCGCCAAGGTGCGCGGTCCGCAAGTTCCAATTACCTAGGGAGTACAGACATGAGCTGGATCATCTCTTTGATTATTGGCGGAATCGTCGGCTGGCTGGCGAGCATCGTCATGAAGACCAACGCCCAGATGGGCTTGATTGCCAATGTGCTGGTGGGAGTAGTGGGCTCGCTGCTGGGATTCTGGATCACCGGACTGCTGGGCATCGAGCCCACCGGCGGCATCCTGCGATTCGTGGTCGCGCTCGCCGGCGCGGTGCTGCTGATCTTCATCCTGGGCAAACTCGGCATCTTCCGAAAGACGTAACGCCGGCCGCGCCTCGTTGAGCTCACCCCGCGCGACGCCTAACCCGGCGGCGTTTGCCTGGTGATGCTGGGGCTGCTTGCCATGATGCCGATCGTCATCACGCGAGCGAAGTTGGCTCGCGAGCGTCATCGGCTCGGACTACAACGTGGATTCCTATGCCACGTCCGATACGAACACACCCGCCTTCTGCGTGAATCGAACCGTCAGGAGGCGAGCGTTGATCAACCATTCGCGCTGATGCCGGCGCGTTGAGACGACCAGAGCAACAGCATCAAGGAGTGCGCCAACGATACGGATCGGCTGCCCGACCTCCGGCGCGATGCCGGCGTACAGACTTATACCGCTCAACGAAACGTCGCGCAAACGGACGGCAATCGGATGTGCCCGCCAATTCGGATAGAGGATGGCCGGATCGCGTTTCGAGACGCGGTGGGCGCTGCGCCGACCAATGAGCTCGCGACGGCCGGTCGATTGCTTGACGGGGTCGGCGAGGGAACAGAAGCATCGCTCACATCGGGAATCGGGATCGATCGATCGAGGGAGATTGGCGCGGCAGAACGGACAACGGCGTTGGCTTTTCCAGGCAGCGGGATCCCACGCCGGCTCGTGCTCGGAACCCGGCGCGCGCGTCC
>JANMUI010000338.1:0-2368 GCA_031391405.1 Betaproteobacteria bacterium | reverse complement strand
CTTCATCACTCGCAAAGTGGGTGGGCGAGCGCTGTTGATCGTGCGCGATGCCGACGGCGTCGTACGCGCCTTCTTCAACGCGTGCACGCATCGTGGCAATGTCGTCTGTCGCGAGAAGTCCGGGTCCGCCCGAGCATTCATGTGCTTCTATCATGCGTGGACCTTCAATCAGAAAGGCGAGCTGATCGGCGTGCCGGGCGAAGACGGCTACGCGGCTGGATTCGATCGCAAGGAATTGGGGCTGAAAGAGGTGCCGCGCTTTTCGAGCTATCGGGGCCTCATGTTCGTGAGCTTCGATGCAGGCGTGGTTGCGCTCGAGGACTACCTCGGCAATGCCCGGGAGCACCTCGATTGCATGATCGATTTCGGCGGCGATGCAGTCGAGATCGTGCAGGGCGCGCAGAGCTACAGCATGCGTGCCAACTGGAAGCTGCTCGTCGAGAACAGCATGGACGGCTATCACGCCACCTCCACGCATCTGCGCTACTTCCGCCAGTACATGCCCGACATCGGGATCGACAGCGCGCAGTGGATGGATATGAAGTCCTGGGGTGATACCGCGGGCATTGCGCTCGATAACGGGCACGCCGTCATCAAGACGCCGATGCGGCCGACGCCGATATCCGCCTCGGCGGCGGGCGAGCTTGCCGCTACCCGCGCAAAGCTGGACGCAAGGTTCGGCAAAGAGCGCGCGCATCAGATCGCCGACCATCACCGCAATCTATTCATCTTTCCGAATCTGATTCTGATTTCGCTGTGGCACACGGTGAGAACTTTTTATCCGGTCGCACCGGACTATATGGAGATCGATGCGTGGGGGCTCTTCCCGAGCAACGATTCGCAAGGGCTGCGCCAGAAGCGCTTCGCCAACTTCCTGTCGTTTCTTGGACCGGGTGGATTCGCAACGCCGGACGACGTTTCCGCCCTCGAAGGTTGCCAGAAAGGATTCGCCACGCAGGCGGAAGCATGGTCGGACATTTCGCGCGGCATGGGGCGCGCGCCGCAGGCGATCGACGAGCAGCAGATGCGCGCGTTCTGGCGGCGCTGGCGCGCGTTGATGGCGGGGGAGCGCGGGCCGACGGAGTGTTCGGATCGGCGCGTCGAACCTGCGGTCACGGCGAAATAGTACGAACGAGGGGAGGGCGTCTTGAGCGCGAACCAAGGCAATGCGATGACAACTTCGTCGTCGATCGAACCGATTACCGTTGCCGAAGTCGAGCGCTTCCTGGTTGATGAGGCCGCCATGCTGGATGAGTGGCGCCTCAACGAGTGGCTCGCACTGATGACGGATGACGCCCGGTATCTCGTTCCGTCGCTCGATTCGCCGGAGTCCGATCATCGAACAGCGCTGTTTCTAATTTCGGACGACATGACGACGTTGCGTTCGCGCGTCGGACAGCTGCTCGGCCGATCCGCTTGGGCGGAGAACCCGCGTTCACGCACACGGCGGCTGGTCACCAACTTCCGCATTCTCGAGTCGAATGGCGCGGAGGCCAAGGTGGCGGCGAATTTCGCGGTGTGGCGTTTTCAGTTGAATCAGACTGACACCTATGTTGGTCGCTATGTTCACACTTTGGTGCGCGGTCCTGCGGGCGGGTTACTTTTTCGTGAACGGCGCGCGGTGCTGGATCTGGAATCGCTGCGGCCGCATGGCAAGCTGAGCATCATCTTGTAGAGTCTCTAAGTCGAAACGGAGATCCGGCATGCGCGGTCGATTGACGCCTGTCGTTGCACTGCTCATCGTCGGATTCGCGCACGCGCAAGTCGATCGCGTGGTTGCATTTCCAACGAAACCTTTGCGGATCATCTGCAATGCAGCGCCGGGCGGTGTGCCGGATGTGGTCGCGCGATTGATCGCCGACAAGCTCACCGCATCGCTTGGTCAAGCTGTGATCGTCGAGAATCGTCCTGGTGCGAGCGGCACGATCGCGATTGCCCAGCTCGCCAAAGCCGATCATCGATCGCATCGCTGCTGAAATCGGGCGCGCGGTCGATCACCCTGATGTGAAGAATCGCCTCGTATCGATGGGAATGGACGCCGCAACCGAATCGAGTCCCGAAGCGTTCGGGGAGCTGTTTCGCGCGGAGTACGCGCGGTGGGCGAAGGTTGTGAAAGACGCAGGGATTCGCGTGGAATAGGGGAGCGGCGGGGGAACAGCGAGGTGCGTGTCGCCGCGCTCGGCCGCCTATGCTGCTTCAACCTGATCGATTCAATGGCCTTACCCCATACCGCCATCTCTGCGCGCAAGGATTCGCGCAAGGATTCGCGCAGGGATTCGCGCAGTCGGGCCAGCGTGCTCGCGCCTGAGGTCACCACGATCGGACGCAGATCGCCTTCCCGAACGAAGGCTAGCGTCGAGTCGTAGGT
>JANMUI010000311.1:0-1583 GCA_031391405.1 Betaproteobacteria bacterium | reverse complement strand
GGTGACCGGCGAGCTCGCGGACTCGTTCAAGCTGCCTGAATCGCGTGGCGCGCTCATTGCAAATGTCGTGCGGGGTGGTCCGGCCGAGCGCGGTGGGATACGGGCGGGGGACGTGCTGCTCGCCGTCGACGGCAAACCGATCGCCGATCGGCAGTCGATGCTGAAAGTCGTCGCGTCGCTCACACCTGAGCAGCGCGTGCCGCTCAAAGTCTGGCGCGATCGCAAGGAACTCGACATGCCGGTGGTCATTGGCCGGCGCCCGGCCCTGCCTCGGCAGCGCTGATTCGATTCGACTACTTCTGTTCGGCCTCGGGCGCTGGGGTGGCCTTTGCCTGACCTTCCGTCGCGCCTTGATCCGTAATCGCCACCCGGTCGCGTGGCTTGATCATGAAGCTGGCGACGATGATGCCGAGCTCATAGAGGATGCAGAGCGGCACGGCCAACAGGATCTGCGAGAGCACATCGGGCGGCGTTACGATCGCGGCGACGATGAACGCGCCCACAATGAAATAGGGGCGAGCCGCACGGAGCTGCTCGATCGTGAAGATGCCCATGTGGACGAGAATGATGACGACCATCGGTACTTCGAACGTGACGCCGAATACCACGAACATGGTGATGGCGAACGACAGGTACTGCTCGATGTCCGGCGCGACGGTGATGGATTTGGGCGCCCAGCTGTAGACGAAATTGAATACCGCCCCGAACACGACGAAATAGCAGAACGCCATCCCGATGAGAAAGAGCGCCGTGCTTGCGATCACCAGCGGAAATACCAGGCGCTTTTCGTGGTGATACAGACCCGGCGCGACGAACGCCCACGTTTGGTAAAGCACGTACGGCAATGCAATCACGAAAGCGACCAGCATGGTCACTTTCACCGGCACGAGGAACGGCGTGATCACGCCGGTCGCGATCATCTTCGTGCCCTCGGGCAACACCTTGATCATCGGATAGGCGAGCAGATCGTAAATATCGCTTGCCCAGAAAAAGAGCGAGAAGAACAGGACGATGACGACCGAAAACGCGCGGATCAGCCGCTGCCGCAACTCGACCAGGTGCGAGATGAATGTCTCTTGCGTGCTCATCGGGGAGCGCGATCGGCCGCAGACTTCATGCGGCGCGCTTGGAGGCCGAGTCCAGTTCCGCGGGCACGATCGAGGCGCTCGGCGCATCGGCTGTCTGCACGGGCGCCTGCGGCAAGTGGTCGCCCGATTCCGCAATCACGCCGGCCGGGGCGCTCAACGTTGCAGGCGATTCGATAGCCGGAACGGGACCATCAACGGCGGGCGGCGCCACGCCGGTTGCAGCGGATGGATCCAGATTGGCAAGAGGTTCGGCCACGACCTGGGCGATCTTGTTGACCTCGGCTTCGGCGCTGCTCACTTCCGTTTGCACCGATGACTCGAAGCTTCGCGCCGTGTCTTCAACCGTCTGCTTGAATTTCCGCAGCTCGTCCAGCTCGAGCTCGCGGTTGATATCGGCCTTCACGTCGTTCACATAGCGCTGCAAACGCCCCAAATAGGCACCGATGGTCCGCGCGACCTTGGGCAGCTTCTCCGGGCCGATGACGATCAGCGCCA
>JANMUI010000589.1:0-2321 GCA_031391405.1 Betaproteobacteria bacterium | reverse complement strand
GCCCGCGTAGCTCCCGAGACCAGGGTAGAGCGCGAGATAGACGAGTGCAAACGCGATCGTGATGTAGAACATCCACATCCACCAGCGCGGCAACGGGTTATTGTATTCAGCAAGTGTTTCGTCCCAGGTGTGACCGGTCGTCTCGGTGCCACTGCCTGATACCTTGCGTCCCCCCATGCTCCACAGCAGCCAGGCGCAGGCCAGGATCGAGACGATCGTAATGATCGAAATATAGATACTCCAGATTTCACTGGTGAAATCAGCCATGGTCATTGCCCTTGGTGGTGCCGTTATCGTCGTCGAGCACGGATCGTCCGATTTCGTCGAGGTGCGATTTTCTAGAAGGTGAATAGGCCCACCATGCGATCCCGATGAAGCCCGCAAAAAACAGAACCGTGACGAGCTCGCGAAGCGTATTGACGTCCATCGTTCTCACCTTGTCATTGCCGAACCTTGATCGCCGTACCGAGATTCTGGAGATAGGCGACCAGCGCATCTATCTCCGTCTTGCCATTCACATCGCCCGCGGCTTTGGCGATGTCATCGTCCGAATACGGAACGCCGACAGAACGCAGGGCACGCATCTTCGGCGGAACGCTTTCCGCTTCCACGGGTGAGCGCGCAAGCCAGGCATAGGCCGGCATGTTCGATTCAGGAACAAGGTCCCGCGGACTGATCAGGTGAAGCCGGTGCCACTCGTCGGAATAGCGGCCGCCGACGCGCGCGAGATCCGGACCGGTGCGTTTCGAGCCCCACTGGAACGGATGGTCGTAGACGAATTCCCCTGCGACAGAGTAATGGCCGTAGCGCTCGGTTTCCGCCCGAAACGGACGGATCATCTGTGAATGGCAGTTGTAACAACCTTCGCGAATGTAGATGTCGCGACCGACAAGCTGCAGCGCGGGATAAGGCTTGATCCCCGCGACGGGTTCGGTGGTCGAGCGCTGGAAGTAAAGCGGAATGATCTCAACTAGGCCGCCGACCAGCACGACGGCGATGATGAGAACGATCAGGAGCGCATTGGAGCGCTCGATCTTGTCGTGGTTGAAGGGCATTTAGTTCTCTCTAGGAAATCGATCTGAACCGCAGAGGACGCAGGGGACGCGGTAAAAGCGGGGAAGCGAGAAACGGGAAAGGAGAAACGCCAATCGCATCCACCCATCTCCCATTTCCCGATTCGGATTTTCCCTGCGTCCTCTGCGTCCTCTGTGGTTCATTTCTACTTGTCTAAGCATGCGCAGGCTCGAGAACCCGCGCATTCACCGGCACCCCAACCGCGATCGTCTTCGCCACGTTGTAGGCCATCACCACCATTCCAGCAAAGTACAGCACGCCGCCTAACAACCGGATCGCGTAGAACGGGTAGGTCGCCTTCACGCTTTCCACGAAGGTGTAGGTGAGTGTTCCGTCCTCGTTGAACGCGCGCCACATCAAGCCTTGCATGACCCCTGCGATCCACATCGCCGCGATGTAGAGCACGATGCCGATGGTCGCGATCCAGAAGTGCAGATCGATGAGCTTCGTGCTGTACATTCCCTCGCGGCCAAAGAGACGCGGGATCAGGAAGTACACCGAGCCCATCGACACCAGCCCAACCCAGCCAAGCGCGCCCGAGTGAACATGCCCCACCGTCCAATCCGTGTAGTGCGACAGGGCGTTGACCGTCTTGATCGACATCATCGGCCCCTCGAAGGTCGACATACCGTAGAAGGAGAGGGAGACGATCAGAAACTTGAGAATGGGATCGTCGCGCAACTTGTGCCAGGCGCCCGAGAGGGTCATGACCCCGTTGATCATGCCGCCCCATGAGGGCGCGAGCAAGACGAGCGAGAACACCATCCCGAGCGACTGGGCCCATTCCGGCAGCGCGGTGTAGTGCAGATGGTGCGGGCCCGCCCACATATAGGTAAAGATGAGCGCCCAAAAATGCACGATCGATAGCCGGTACGAATAGATCGGGCGGTCGGCCTGCTTGGGAATGAAGTAGTACATCATCCCGAGGAATCCGGCGGTAAGAAAGAAGCCGACCGCGTTGTGACCGTACCACCACTGCACCATCGCATCCTGCACGCCCGCGTACACCGAGTACGACTTCCAGAAACTAACCGGGACCGCGGCACTATTGACACTATGCAGCATCGCGACCGTGAGAATGAACGCGCCGAAGAACCAGTTGGCGACGTAGATGTGCCTGACCTTTCGGGTGCCCACCGTGCCGAAAAACACAAAGGCATAAGCAACCCACACCAGCGTGATCAGGATGTCGATCGGCCACTCAAGCTCGGCATATTCCTTGCCCTGGGTGTAGCCTAGCGGAAGGG
>JANMUI010000233.1:0-14750 GCA_031391405.1 Betaproteobacteria bacterium | reverse complement strand
TGGCACTCTTAACGTGCGCTGCTCAAGCCACCGTTCGCCCTGAGCCTGTGGAAGGGTAACGCGGGCTTGTCGAAGGCGGGCGACCGCGCCGGCATTCACCGTTCGACAGGCTCAGGGCGAACGGTCAATCCGCGAATTCGCTTAAATTTTCTTGACTAAGCACCATCCGGTGCCAGCGCCTTTTTGTCGCTATGACGTTAGCCTGAACATTAGCACCCAATCAAGCATCCACCACTGCCATTGCTTCGATTTCAATCATCATGTCGGGGTCCGCGAGGCGGCTCACCTCGACCGTGGTACTGGTCGGCCAACCCGGTCCGAAATATTCCATGCGGATGTCGATGCACTTGAAGAATTCGTCCATGTCGGTCACGTAGGTGTTGGTCTTGACGATGTCTTCCAGCCCGGCGCCCGAGGCGATCAATGCTTCCTTGATGTTCTCGCATACCTGCCGCATTTGCGCCCGCATGTCGCCCTTGCCGACGCATTTGCCTTTTGCGTCCCAGGCAAGCTGCCCCGACACGCAGATCAGCCGCTTGCCCTCGACCGATACCGCGTGCGGGAATATCGGCTTGCCGTTCGCGACGCGCGTATGGAGTTTGTCGGAGACGATGTTGGTGCGTTTGGCCTTTGGCATGTTGGGCTCCTGTTCGTGCGATGGCAGCGATTGAAAGGTTGTCGGCAATCAGCGTTTGTTGCCGATCGTGTCGCAGTTCTTGATGCCGTAGAGGGTGATGGTCATACGACTTTGATCTTGTCGAGACCCGGGGCCGGATCGGGATGCTTGAGCTCGAGCGATTCGAGCCTTTCTATCATCAATCTCAGGATGAGAAGATTCCTGTTCGTCTTGGAGTTTGCCGGGACAACATACCAGGGTGCCCATTCGGTCGACGTCGCGCTGATCGCCCGGGAATACGCTTTCATGTAGTCGTCCCAGAGCTCCCGCTCTTTCAGATCACCAGGATTGAATTTCCAATTCTTGGTCTGGTCGGCGAGACGTTCCTCCAGGCGTGCCTTCTGCTCGTCTTTCGAGATATGCAGCAGGCACTTGATGATCGTCGTACCGGTTTCTGATAGCGCCCGCTCGAACTCGTTGATATGGCGATAGCGCCGTTCACACTCGGCCTTGTCGATCCATCCATGGACCCGCACGACCAGGACATCTTCATAGTGGCTGCGATTGAAGATGACGATCTCGCCATCGCGCGGCACTTCTTTGTGCACGCGCCACAGAAAATCCCGGGCGCGCTCTTCGGCCGAGGGCACCTTGAATGATACGGCGCGCACACCGAGCGGATCGACGGTGCTGAACACATGACGAATCGTGCCGTCCTTGCCGCTGGTGTCCATGCCCTGCAGCACCAGGAGAATCCGGTGCTTGGACTGCGCGTACAACACATCCTGCAGCGCATCGAGCTCGGTTGCAAGAAGAGCGAGATTCTCTTCATCGGCCGATTTGCCCTTCTTGGAACGCTCGGTCCGATCGTCCGGATCGCAATTCGAAATCGCGAAGCGCTTGCCTGGTGTGACGCGGTACCGATCGAGGGCACTCATTGCGCTTTCACTCCGATCCGGCGCACGACATCGCGCCATTTCGCATCGTCGGCGATGACGCGCTGTGTGAATGCCTCGGGCGATTCGCGCATCGGTACGATGCCGCTGTCCTGGAGGCGCTTCAATGTTTGCGGATCATCGAAAATGCGGCCGATGTGCATATTGAGCGTGGCAACGACATCGCGTGGCGTGCCCTTCGGCGCGAATACGCCAAACCAGTTGGTGACATCGTACCCCGCCAGTCCTGCTTCATCGAACGTTGGAACATCCGCGAGCGCGGCCAGCCGCTCTTTCGAGCCGACCGCGAGTGCGCGAACCTGTCCAGCGGCCATTTGCGCCTTCATCGAACCGTAAGCGATGAATGCAACATCGATCTGACCGGTCGCGAGATCGACCGCCGCCGGATTTGCGCCCTTGTACGGGACGTGGACGAGCTGCGTGCCGGTCAGGTGGGCAAACACTTCGGCCGAGAGATGCGGCATCGTCCCGTTGCCCGCCGATCCATAATTCAGCTTGCGTGGCGTGGTCTTGGCGAGCTCGATCATCTCCTTCAACGAGCGCGCGGGCAATTTGGCATGCACCGCGAGAATGCTCGCGCCATCGCCGACCGGCGCGACCGGCACCAGATCGACCATCGGGTCGAACGGCATGCTGTCGTAGATCCACTTGTGAATCGCGACCGTGCCGACATTGACGATCACGAGCGTGTGGCCATCTGATGGCGCCTTGACGACGAATTCCGTGCCGATATTGCCGCCTGCGCCAGGTCTATTTTCAACGATCATCGGTTGACCGAGCGACCGGCTCATCGGCTCCGACATGACGCGAGCCATGATGTCGGTGATGCCGCCGGTGGCAGCAGTCACGACCATGCGAATCGGTTTCGTCGGGAATGTCTGCCCATGCGCAACCGTGACCGCGGCCGTCCCAATGAGGCCGACTAACGTGCGTGAAATGAAATGCATTTGTGGGATCTCCGAGCGGGTGTGTCGT
The DNA here is from genome assembly GCA_031391405.1 of Betaproteobacteria bacterium. Classification (GTDB taxonomy): domain Bacteria; phylum Pseudomonadota; class Gammaproteobacteria; order Burkholderiales; family SG8-39; genus SHXR01. The sequence goes on along the minus strand of JANMUI010000233.1, from coordinate 12,203 downwards.
CGCCAATGACGTCAACGATTGCGTTCCAGATTGCGTTCCACAATCCTACTCGTTCCGCACCGCCCCAGTGGGTTTTGCATCGATCAAGACGAACGCGACCCGCGCGATCTCCTCGGTCCGATTACTCCACGCATGGTTGGTGCCTCGCTGCACGAGCACATCGCCTGCTTTCAACAACACTTCGCCCTCATCCATCAGCGCCCAGATCTCGCCCGACAGGACGATGGCGTAGTCGGTCGTGTCCGTTCTGTGGAACCCCGGATGGCGCGATTTGCCGAGATAGAGCGCCGCATCGTGCGCGTCAGTTGTGGCGCCCGCCGCGCGTTCGGCCGCGAGCGCGGCGAGGCGAATTCGATCGGGCGGATAGTCGACGACGCGAAAGATCGTGCCGTCCCGTGGCGGCGGGATCTTGAAGGCTTGGATCCGTGTGAGCGCGTCGACGGTCCCCTCGTTGTCGGCGGGCGATTCCATCGTCGCCCATAGCTCGGTCACCTGTGGCGTGCCCGGCTTGCGGCGAACGCTCGTCGGCGCGGGATCGTCGATCATGAAGATCGATCGACCGGCGGCGTTGTGCCCGGTTACCACTCGGCGCATCGTGGCATCTCCTCGTTAGGCTGCGGCGCGGCTTGGGGTCTGGAACGCCGGAATCACTTCACGGGCGAATAAGTCTAACGATCGCTTCGTCTGCTCCACGGTGAGACTGCCGAAGGTGAATGCGCCGATAAAATGATTGACGCCAGCGGCAGGAATCATGCGTTCGAGCGCATTGCGAACCGTGTCCGGCGAACCGCACAGGATCTTGCCATCGGCGACCAGTTTGCCGAAATCGGCGCGGTGCGCATACTTATCACCTTGCCCGAGATCGACATACCGGCGCGTGAAATTCTCATTGAACTGCACGTAGCCCGCACCGGTCTGCTCGCGTGCCTTCGCATCGGTTTCGGCGACATGCACATGCGTCGTGAAAGCAATTTCCGGCTCGCTCACATGCGCGTTGATTCGGCCCGGATCGCTGCGGTGTGCCGCGTATTCCTTGCGGTACGCCGCCATGCACTCACACAGTTTCTCGAATGAGGGCGAGTGCAGGAGCGACATCACGATGTTGAGGCCCTGTGCGGCGATCCATGGAATCGAATTCGCATTCGATGTCGGAAACCAGATTGGCGGATACGGCTGTTGATGCGGACGAAAGCGCGTCTTCAGCCCCTTGTATTGATGAAATTTTCCGTCGATATTGAGCTCGCCTTTCGTGAAGCCCATGAGCAGGAGCGCAAGCACTTCGTCAAAGCGGGGCCGTGCCTCATCACCCGTGACGCCATGTCGTGCTGCTTCATGTGGAGACGAACCGCGGCTGATGCCAAGTTCAAGCCGGCCGTGACTCAATTGATCCAGCATGCAGAGCTCTTCGAGCAGCCGGAGCGGGTTGTAGAGCGGCAGCAGCCACGTCAGCGCGCCCAATCGAAGTTTCTTCGTGCGCTGTGCGGCCGCGCACAGAAACAAACTCGGCGAAGGCGTCGTTGAGAGCGAGGTCCCGTGATGCTCAGCCAGCAAATACGAGTAATAGCCGGCGTTGTCGGCGAACTCAAGCAACTGTAGGCGCTCATCGTACGTTTGCGCGTAGCCGCGGCCCGATTCATCCAGCCAATCGAACATCGAAAATCGAATTGCCGTGCGTGGCGTGGCGCCCATGGATGCTTTCTCAAAAGAGGCAATTGAGAAAGCAGGCTACGAGGCGAGGCGCGACGCGTCAAGCCCTACGTCGATTGCCCTACGTCGATTGCGCGCCGTGCGGGCCACTGTGATACGAGTGATTGCCGCTATTGCACGATCTTCGCGCCAACCGGTGGTCGTGGCTCCGGTACGCGATTCTTGATCGCTGGGATCGTCTGCAGGTACGCGAAGATCGCGCCGAGATCGGCATCGGTGAAGTTGTTGTAGACCGGAATCGGCATTGGCGGCAGGATCTCCCGACCACGGCCCATGTGGCGCCCCGTGCGAATCGTCGCGACAAAGTCCTTCTCGGTCCAGCGGCCGAGTCCGGTTTCAGGATCGGGCGTCAGGTTCGCAGTAAAACTCACGCCCCATGGCCCTGCGTGGGCGGTGTTGGTCGCTGAAGAAACGACGAGCCACGGTCCTTCCGGCAGCGAAGGTGCTGGCGGCATCTTCAACATTTGAGGATGACCTGACAGCAAGCGGCTCATATCGAATTCAGGGCCTTTCTCGCCCATCTTGAATGGCGTGTGGCAGTCCATGCAGCCCGATGTGCTCACTAGATACTTTCCGCGGACCGCTCGTTGACTCTGTAAGTCTTTCGAGTCATTCGCCAATGCGGGCGATGAAACGAGGATCTGCGTGATAACGGAAGCGGTGAATCCGATGATGGATACCGAAGATTGCAGTCGATTCATGGCTGAAGCTCCTTTCTGGTGAGGTCCTGCGAAATCCAACGATTGATCAACGCGATACTCTCGGTGTCGGGGACTTGCGTGCCGAGCGGCGGCATCTGCGTCGCAGCAAGGCGTGATTGCATGCGGATCGCGAGCGCACTCGAAGCAGGGCTGCCCGGCACCACGATGTGTGCATCCGCGTCGCTCTCATCGTGCGATGCGCGCCACCGGCTCGGTGCACGAATGGTGGTGCGCAGGACCGCCTGGTAACGACCAATCGGGTTGGCCACACCCTGGGCGAGGGTGAGATCAAGCGGCGCACGGTTTTGGCTCGTGTTATGGCAGTGCGCGCAATTGCCGTGCAGCGCGCCCAGTGCGGCGCGCTCAATGGGCGTTGCCGCGGGAATGCGAGGTGGGCTCGTCACGAGAGCGTGCGGCAAATTGCGGAGCACGCCGTTCATCACGAGACGGCGAAGATCGACGTCGCCATTGCGTACGGGCCGAGCGCCGGCAGCGTTGGGGTCGCGATCCGGTGAGATCTGCAAGGCCGTGAAGCCGAGCACCGGTACGGGTGCACTACCATGACACACCATGCAATCAGCGCGGCTTGGCACCGGGTAACGCCCGCGCGGCATGCCGGACACGCCCGTGAGCGTGGCACCTAGGCTTGGTGCGAGCACCGCGTCGGTGCCCGCCTCGTCCCAGATGTAGGTCGCGAACCGCCATGTGCCGCCGGGCGTGTGTTCGGCGTATCGCGTTTCCAGCGCCCGCCCGCCGAGAGCAAACTCCTTCCAAAGTTTGGTCCCGCGCGGAAAGACCCAGACGTCCGGATCCGATGCATCGATGTGAGTCCCCGGCGGCAGGTAGATCCAACGCCGCTTTTCGGTGCCATCTGACCAGAGCGGGTACTGCGGCGAGAAGGTCCGCAAGTCGTCGCGCGGCGTGCGCGTGTTCCCCGAATAGAGGCCGGTGTCTTGCAATCGCTCCGGAAGCCCGCCCTCGGAACGCACCGCGCCCATGCCGACCACGATCGCAACGGCGGTCGACACGGCAGCGAACGGTGAGATAGGCGAGCGTTTCATGGCGGTCGATGCCAGACGTAAAGGGCATGACCGCAACTATCGGCGTCTTGACGGCGGTGCGTTCTTAAGTGTTTGTTATTCGAACCCTAAATGACTCTTAACGCTGCCGGTGCCTGTCCCGCGACAAATCAATAGAGAATGGAGGGGAGCCACGCGCCGTGGGGCTCGACGTACTCGCCCATGCTCATCAGTGTCATGGGCTGCACGATGCGAAGCCCGTGCTCCAGGCACCATCGCATGACCCTTGCGTTGCGCGTGGGAAGAAGGAACCCTGGTCCGGCGATGCTCGAGGTGGCCGCAATCAGCGCGATGAGATCGTCGTCGGCGCTGGCGACTGCGTGACCGAAAAAGCCGATGCCGGTTGTATAACCGGTGATGCGTCCTTCGAATTCCGCGACCATCGCATTTTCATGTTGAATGGCGTGCTGCAAGTCAGATCCGCGGTCATATCCGATAACCCGTGTGGCGAGCGTGTTGCACTCCGCAAGGTCGGCGGGTTTTGCTTTTCGGACAGTGCGTCCCGGGGACGCTACCCGAGGGGCCGGTCCTTGCATCAGCGAAAGGGGCTCCCGCGCGTCGAAGCCGAGCTTGGTATAGAGCGCCAGCGAGCGGTTGTGGTAAGCGGCCTGCACCAGGCGAACACCGGCGAATTTCTTGTTGGCGGCGCGCTTCAATACCGCCGTCATGAGTCGACGTCCAACCGCGTCATCTTGCGCCGATGGATCAACGGTGATCGGACCAACGCCTGCAATCGCGTCGCCTTCCCAGAGGAAGTTGCTGCCGATCACATGCCCTGCGCGCTCTGCAACCACGGCGTGAATATCCGTGCGCGCCAGCAGGTCGGCGAACAGGTCGCTGGCGACGTCCGGTGATGGAAAGTCAGGTGGAAAGCGGTGATGCGTCGCAATGGTTTTGAAGGCCTCGTAGGCGATGCGGCCGCCCTCCGGAATATCCTGGGGCCGTCCTGCGCGCAGTGTGATGTCCATGTTCATGTTCCTCGAAGAATGGGTTGGTTGCGAAGTGGAGTCGGTTCCGATTGGAACGGCGCAATGCTCCGACATCGATCGATGGCGTGGTCTTAATTCGCTCTACAACGAACCTTAAGAAAAGCATAATCGTTGGTTGGTGCGCGCACTCGCGCGCCCGGTCGTTCAATCTGCTTGCCTGCGCTATGATGAGTCCATGTCCGAGCGATCCAACCAACCCGGTCCACTCAGCGCCGAGCACGCAGCGTTCATCATCGGTGGTTTGGCGATCGATCTTGCGACGCGCGACCATCGCAACATCCCGCGCGTTGCACGGTGCATCGGCTGTCGCGTGTCGGCGGACCGGCGGCGTCTGACGCTGATCGTCGCAAATTACATGATCGATCGATTCGTCGAGGCGCTGCGCGCCACGCGGACCATCGCCGCGGTGTTTTGTCTGGCGAGTACCCACCGGGCGGTGCAGATCAAAGGGTCGGATGCGGTCATCGAACCGGCACTGGCAACCGATGTGGCACTCGTCGAGCGAACAATTGCGGCGTTTGCCGCCGACATCGTGCTGTTGGGCTATGCCGAAGCGCATGCACGCGTCGACATGATGTATCGGCCGGAGGAACTGATTGCCATCGCCTTCACGCCCGATGCGATCTACGAGCAGACGCCGGGTCCCAACGCGGGCAAACCACTTTGAGCGATTCTCAAATGGGGCCGTCACCGACGCTCGAAGGCATTCGCGATTGCCTTGAAGGCGGCGTGCCGAGCACAGTCGTAACGTGTTCCGCGGACGGCGTACCGAACGTGACCTACATTACGCAGGCGCATTTTGTCGATGCGTCTCACATCGCATTGTCGTTTCAATTTTTCAACAAGACGCATCAGAATGTAATCAGGAATCCGCACGCGGAGGTCGCCGTCATCAATCCCGTGACGGGTGCGCGCTACAACATGGAAGTGCAATTCGTGCGGACCGAGACGTCCGGCGCGTTGTTCGAATCGATGAAAGCCCGCTTGGCGGGCATTGCGTCGCACGTCGGCATGAGTGAAGTCTTTCGGTTGCAGGGTGCAGACGTCTATCGTGTTCTCAGTATTACGCGGGTTTCGCGTAACGAGCTGCCCTGTCCGCCGGCCCGTATCAATGTGTTGTCCGCGCTGCGCCGCGTTCTCGAACCGATTCCTCGATTTACCGATCTCGCCACGCTCTTCAATGAGACCTTGGCCAATCTGGCAACGCACCTCGATATTCGCCATTCGATGATTGTGATGCTCGATGCAGCCGGCCAGCGTCTTTATACCGTTGCCAGTCGCGGCTACGCTCAGTCCGGTGTTGGGTCGGAGATTCCAATGGGTGTCGGTGTGATTGGCGTTGCCGCGGCGCATCGCACGCCGATTCTCATTCCGCATGCGACCACGGAGTACTCCTATAGCCGTGCGATTCGGGACAGTGTCGAACGGGCGGGACACGAAACGGGATTGGAGACGGCCATCCCACTGCCCGGACTGGCCGATGCCCGCAGTCAACTCGCTGTCCCGATGGTCGCCGGGCGGTTGCTGATCGGCGTGCTCTTCGTCGACAGTCCGACCGATTTGCGCTTTGGGTACCAGGATGAAGACGCACTGGTGGCCATCGCCGGGGCCTTAGCGTTGTCGGTACGAGGATTGCAAGAGCAGCCCGAATTGAGTGATGGGCCCGCGGGTGCTGCGCAAGCTGCCGCCCCCGCCGCAATCGCTACGGCCGTTGATCCGGGCGGACCCGCGGTGAGTATTCGGCACTACGTTGCCGATGACAGCGTATTCATTGGCGACGATTACCTGATCAAAGGGGTCGCCGGTGCGATCATCGCGAAGCTCGTGCGTGAATACCTGGCATCGCAGCGCACGGAATTTACCAACCGCGAGCTGCGTCTTGATTCGTCGATCAAGTTGCCTGACCTGGGGGACAACCTTGAAGCACGCTTGGTTCTGCTGCAACGGCGCTTGGTCGATCGCTCCGCATGCTTACAGGTCGAGCGCACTGGGCGCGGCCGCTTCCGTCTGCGAACCACGCGCCCGCTGCGATTTAGTCAGATAGCGGCGAAGTAGGGTCGTCAACTGACAACACATTCGGGAACCATCATGGGCATATACGTTCGCATCGTTTGGGTCGCGATCGCGGCAGGCTTCGGACTGTTCTGCGCGAATCAAACGATCGCGCAGACATGGCCGTCGAAGTCGATGCGCCTCATCGTGCCGTTTCCACCGGGCGGACCGACGGACCTGGTCGGTCGTGCTGCCGCCACCATCTTGAGCGAAGCGCTTGGTCAGCCAGTGGTGGTCGAGAATCGGCCGGGTGGTAATGGCACGATTGGCGTTGACGTGCTCGCGAGATCCGCGCCGGATGGTTACACGATCGGACTCAGTGCGATCACGCTCGCCACGGCGCCCCATCTTGGCAAAGTACCGTTCGATTCGCTCAAGGATTTCTCGCCGATTTCGAATCTTCTGTCGATGACCCCGCTCATCGTCGCGCATCCAAGTTTGCCGGCTAGCAACCTTGCCGAATTGATCACCTACGCCAAAGCGAATGCCGGCAAGCTCGCATTCGGCACACCGGGTGTCGCGACGGTACCGCATCTGGCCGCTGAAATGCTGCAGAGCGCTGCCGGCATCAAACTGAATCACGTGCCCTACAAGGGCGCGACCCAACAGATTCAGGACCTCTTGGCCGGAGCGATCACGCTTGATTTCCAAAGCTCGCTCGTCGTCGCGCTGCCCAATGTGAAGGCGGGCAAGTTGAAGCCGATCGCAGTGCTCACACCAAAACGTTCACCGCTGCTACCCGATGTACCGACCGTAGCGGAATCGGGCTATCCCAATGTGACGGCTTCGCCATGGTTCGGACTCGGCGGCCCCGCCGGCCTCACGCGTGAGATGGTCACGCGGATGAATGAGGCATTGGTCAAGGGCATGCAATCGAAGGAAGTCGTCGATCGGTTCACCGCCATTGGCGCCGTGATTCACACCTCGACCCCGGATGAGTTTGCAGCGTTCATCCGCACCGAGCATGCCCGCTGGGGCGATGTGATCCGCCAAGCGGGCATCAAGGCGGAATAGCGCAATGAAGCGGAGCACTGATCGGATTCTTACAACGCATGTTGGCAGCTTGCCGGCGCTCGACACGCCAGGCACCGGCGAAGCCGCGCTATCAGCGTCGGTGAACGCGGTGGTCACCAAACAGCGCGACCTTGGCATCGACATTGTCAATGAAGGCGAGTACACGAAAGGCGGTGATTGGTTGTCGTACGTCGATGGGCGCTTCGGTGGCTTTGAGGCGCGTCCACCAACCGGCGAGAAACCGCTGATCCAGCAAGGCCGCGACCGCGAGGATTTCGCCGCCTTCTATCAATATGCCACCGAGCGTGGGACGCTGTTCTATACGCCTGGCGATCAGATCAAGCAAACGCGACCGATCTGGGTATGCACCGGCCCGATTTCATTCACCGGTCACGCGGCGCTCGAACGCGAGATCGCGCTGCTCAGGGCGGCGGTGGGCACCGACGAGGCCTTCCTGACGGCGACCGCTCCAGCCAGTATCGAGGTCTATCGGCGCAACGAACATTACGCGACACAGGAAGCGTTTCTGTTCGCGCTTGCCGAGGCAATGCGGGTCGAATACGAGATGATCGTGAAGGCAGGCTTCATCTTGCAGGTGGACGATGCCTGGTTGCCCGCGCTGTGGGATCGGATCGGCATGCAGATGGGCCTCGATGCATTTAGAAAGCGTTGTCGCATGCGTGTCGATGCGTTGAATCATGCGCTCGCCAACATCCCCGAGGAGAAGGTCCGCTATCACCTCTGCTGGGGTAGCTGGCATGGCCCGCACGCCCACGACCTTGAGCTCGCGCACTTGGTCGACATCATGCTCAACGTAAAGGCCCAGGCGTATTTGATCGAGGGCGCCAACGCACGTCATGAGCACGAATATGCGGTGTGGGACGATGTGAAACTCCCCGATGGCAAGATCCTCGTCCCGGGTTTTGTCACCCACTCCACCGATGTAGTCGAACACCCCGAACTTGTCTCGCAGCGGATTCAGCGTTACGCCAGGCGCGTGGGCAGGGAAAACGTGATGGCCGGCGCCGATTGCGGATTTGGCGGGCGTTCGCATCCGCAGATTGCATGGGCGAAGCTGGGTGCCCTCGCCGAGGGCGCGGATCGTGCATCGAAGGTCCTGTGGCCGCGCTGAACCGCAATCGAGCGTAAATCAATGACTGCTGCATCAACCCGTAACGTTGGCGTGATCGGCCTTGGACAGATGGGCCGAGGCATCGCGCTCAATCTTGACAAGAAAGAGCGGCTTGCCCTGATATGGGATGTTCGTCCGCTCGGCGGTGAGGGGTTTTCTCCCGCGGCGACCTTTGCGCGCCCGAGCGTCATGGGCGAGAAGTGCGACATCGTCATCTTCGTCGTGCCAAGCTCCAAAGAGATCGAGGCGTGCCTGCTCGGTCCGCAAGGATTGCTCGCAACGGATCACCCCGGCCAGGTGATCATTGATCTCACGACCTCGCATCCGCATGACACCGCGCGGCTCGTCAAGATGGCCAAAGACCGTGGTCGCGATTACCTTGATGCGGGCATGACGGGCGGGGCGACCGCGGCGGATGCCGGCAAGCTTGCGCTGATGTTTGGTGGTGACGCCGCCACGCTTGAACGCTGCCACGCCGTTCTTGATGCGTTCGCCACGCGCATCGTCCTCGTGGGGCCAAGCGGCGCGGGTCACACCATGAAGCTCATTCACAACATGGTGTGCCACGCGAATTTCTTTGTGCTGAGCGAAGCGGGCCGGCTCGCCGAGCGTGCGGGAATCCATCTCAAGACCGCCATCGAAGTCATCAATGCCGGCAACGGCAGAAGCTACATCAGCGAAGCGCGGTTTCCGAATCACATCCTGTCCGGAACATTCGATGGCCGTTCGCGCGTCGCCAATCTTGCGAAAGATCTTGGCATGGCCGCGGACTTTGCCGCACAGCTTGGGCAGCCGGGCGTATTCGGCCCGCTGACATCATCGCTGCTGGATCGCGCGATGTCCGAAGGACTCGGCGAGCGCGATTTCACGACCCTTTATCTTGAGATGGATCGGCTGCTGGAAGCCGAGCGTCTCGCGCGCAATCCGTCGGATTAGGAGGCAGTTCAATGTACGGCGCTACCAAAGACCTGGTTCTTCCCACGACGATCACCGGATCGCTGCCACGACCGCATTGGTACCGGGAGGGCTTGAATGGTCGCGTCTTTCGCGTCGCATTGGCGAACATCGATTTCCAGGAGCAGTACATCGATGCGGTGTCGTGCATGCTGCGCGACCAAGAACGCGCGGGTCTCGATATCCTCACCGACGGCGACAATCGGTTCGATAACGAGGTCGGCGGTCGTTCGTGGATCCTCTATACGGCGCAGCGTTTAGGCGGTGTATCGGGCGTCGACTTGATCGGGCGATACGCGAGCGCCGCGCGGCCGGGCAGCATCATGCGCGACTTCTCCGAATGTGTAACGCCACCGATCATTACCGACAAAATCACGCGTGGAACGCTCGAATTCACGCCGCTCTGGAAAGTCGCGCAGCGGTTGACCGACAAGCCAGTGAAGTTCGGTGCAGCGACGGCTGAGGTTGTTGAGGGCGGCCTGTTGAATCGGTACTACAAGGATCGCGGCGAGCTGATCTTCGACATCGCCGATGTTCTGAATGCGGAATTCATGGACCTCGCGAACGCCGGCTGCCCGGTCGTACAGATCGAGGAGCCATGGATTCACCGCGCGCACTACAGGCAGCGCGCCGATGTGTTTCCCCAAGGCTTCTACATCGACGTCTTCAATCGCACGGCGAAGAATCTCGCCAAGCAAACCGAAGTCTGGTGCCACACCTGCTGGGGCAATCCGGCGGCGCAACGTTCGTTCGTGCGGCCGATGAGTTATGCGCCGGTGCTGGAAGACATGAACAGGCTCGAATGCGACGTGCTCACCTTTGAGGTGGTCGACAACAGCGGCGAAAATCTCGAGCTGATCGGCAAGATCATCACCGGCAAGAAGATCGCGATCGGCGTGGTCAATCACCGGACGTTGCAGGTGGAAACGCCTGAAGATGTTGCCGCAATCATTCGCAAAGCGCTGAAGTACATTCCAGCCGAACGCTTGGTCATCACGAGCGATTGTGGCTTTGGCCGCGAAGGCATGAGCAGGCGCCACGCCTTGTACAAGATGGCCAGCATCGTGCTTGGCACGAATATTATTCGCCAGGAGCTCGGGCTGCCGGAGCGCCCGTGCAAGCTCGCGGATGCCAAGTGGTCGCTGATCCCCGCCGATCAAACAGGTTGAAATATGAACGTCATCGGAAGTGGACAGACTCTCGGAGCGACGGTCGAAGGACTCGACCTTTCGCAACGCCTCGAAGACGATGAAGTCGCCGCGATTTTCCGTGCCCGTGGCGAGCATCGGCTTATCAAGCGATGCCAGGTAATGGCGACGCGGTTCCTTGCGGCTGGTTATTGGATTTGAACCACCAAGGCACCAAGACACCGAGGGTACGAGCATGAAGATGCCTACGATCGAACAAAGGAGACGCATGCGATGACTGCGATTGGCTATCTGCTTCCAACCCGTGAACAAGTCATGTCCACATCAGGACCGGACTTCCCGCAGATCTTTGCGCTGGCCGAGCAGGCGGAGGCCGCCGGTCTCGATTCGGTGTGGGTGGGCGACAGTGTGTTGGCACGGCCGCGCCTGGAAGCGCTCACGACCTTGGCGGCCGTCGCCGCACGCACTCTCCGGGTTCGCCTTGGCACCGCGATCCTCCTGCCCGCGTTACGCCAACCGGTCGTCCTGGCCAATGAAATTGCCAATGTCGATCTGATCGCAGGCGGGCGTCTTGTCCTGGGGCTTGGTATTGCCAGCAAAGGCGATGCAATTACGCGCGAGTTCCAGGCCTGCGGTGTGCCGCACATCCAGCGCATCGGGCGTTTCGAGGAAACGATCGAACTGTTGCGGCGTTTGTGGTCGGAGCCGGAGGTGACCTACAAAGGCCGTTACTTCGAGCTCGAAAAGGTGTCGCTTGGATTGCGGCCCCCACAACAGGGCGGGCCGCGGCTTTGGCTGGCCGGGCACACCGAAAACCCTTTGTGCCGGGTAGCGCGATACGGCAACGGCTGGCTGCCGAACCCGGCATCTCCCGAAATCTACATGGCCGGCATGACGCGTCTCGATGCGCTTTGTAAAGAGGCGGGGCGTGATCCCGCGACCATTCATCGGGCGGTCTATACGACGATCAATGTCAACGCCGACACGGCGCGAGCCGAGCAGGAGCTACGCGCCTTTACCGAGAGCTACTACGCGAGTCCCTATGATGTTCAGAAGAGCCGCCAGAGCCTATGCGCCGGGAATGCCAAGACATGCATCGCTTGGTTGCGCGCCTACGCGGCGGCGGGGGCACAGTCGATCGTCGTCCGTTTGGGAGGCCCCGACCAGCCTGGACATCTTGCACGCTTCACGAAGGAAGTGTTGCCGGCCGTCATGGCGTGAACCTGTCGAAGAGCCGCACCCCCGCGCGGCTTCGACGAGCTCAGCCCGAACGGACTCTTACATATTGATGGGTTGGTTGAGGCCGGTCACCAATCAGGTCACCGAATGATCGAGGGCGGCGGCGAGGCTTAGCGCACCGCCGCGCGGTGTGCCTACCACCCCGCCCGCACCTTCTTGATCTCAGCGTCCAGGCCCTGAAACAGTCG
>JANMUI010000226.1:0-6610 GCA_031391405.1 Betaproteobacteria bacterium | reverse complement strand
CGAAGGGTGAACCGAGGCTTCATTACGCCTTCCACAACATTCACCCTTCGACGCGCTCAGGGCGAACGGTTAATCGCCGGCGCACGGCATTCACCCTTCGACGCGCTCAGGGCGAACGGGGAATCGCCGGCGCACAACATTCACCCTTCGACGCGCTCAGGGCCAAAGGTTGATTGCGTACGTCATCCTCTCGCGTTCGCTCCCACGTGATTCGCCCGGGTTCTGCGCAAAGATGTGGGCGCCCCGCAAAGCGTAAAATGTCCACCAAATCGAAGGAGACGCATCATGCATGTCGGACTCGCCGCAGTCTTCCAGAACCCAGGCAAAAGAATTGCCGATCGCGACGTCTATGCCAATGAGTTGCGGCTCGCGGATCTCGCCGAGCCGCTCGGATTCGAGTCGATCTGGAGCGTCGAGCACCATTTCACCGACTACACGATGTGTCCCGATGTCGTGCAGTTCCTCTCCTACATGGCCGGTCGCACCAAGACCATGCAACTTGGTTCGATGGTCGTGGTGTTGCCTTGGCATGATCCGATGCGGGTCGCCGAAGAAGTCTCGATGCTCGACAACCTGAGCGGCGGGCGGATGATCCTCGGCCTTGGCCGCGGTGCCGGCAAGGTCGAGTTCGACGGCTTTCGTTTGTCGATGGACGAGGCGCGCCAACGCTTCGTCGAATCCGCCGAGATGCTCCTCGCCGGATTGGAAAGCGGCACCTGCGAATACAACGGGACATTCATCAAGCAGCCGCGCGCGGCGATTCGTCCCGCCCCGTTCAAGACATTTCGCGGTCGCACCTATGCAGCCGCGGTGTCACCGGAATCCGCGCCGATCATGGCGAAGCTTGGGGTAGGCATGCTGATCATTCCGCAGAAACCGTGGAAAGAGGTAGCCAAGGAGCTCGACGCCTATCGCACGGTGTATCGCGAGGTGAACCACGCCGAGGCGCCGCCACCGGTGTCGGCGGGTTGGACGTTCTGCCATGAGGATGCCGATCATGCGCACCAGATGGCGCGCCGCTACATCGGTGCGTACTTTCAAAGCGTGCTCGATCACTACAAGTTCGGTGACGATCATCTCACCCGCACGAAGGGCTACGAGTACTACGGCAAGATGGCCGAGAAAATCCAGCAATACGGCGCGGGCTCGGTCACCGATTTCTTCGTTGACCTGCAGGTATGGGGAACGCCGGAGCAGTGCTATCAGAAGATCATCGATATCCACGCGCGCACCAACAACAGCCACTATGTCGGCGTGTTCAGCTATGCGGGCATGCCCTACGACGAAGCCGAGCGCAGTCAGAGCCTGTTCGCCAAGGAAGTGATGCCGCGACTACAGGCGATGCCAAGCAGCACCCGCGCCGCGCAGGCCGCTTGACGAATGCCCGAGACCTTGCACACCTTGCGGATGGGGGGCTACCAAGGCCCGGCTTCGGTGCACACGCGCGGCGCCTATCTCCTCGCAGATGAGCTCGACCGGCGTACCGATGGCGAGTACACCATTGCGATTAGCGACAACATCACCGCGCTTGGCCGTCAATCGATCGAGCTGTTCGACATGGTCGAAGGCGACGAGCTGGACCTTTGCTATTTCGCATCGAGCTATCTCGTGCAACGGGTGCCGAATCTCGCCGTATTCGATTTGCCCTTTGCGATCGCAAGCCGGCAACAGATCTATGCACTCCTTGACACCGAGCTGGGTCGCGACCTGTGCGACGATGTTGCCGCACGCACCGGCTTTCAGGTGCTCGGATTCTGGGACAACGGCGCTCGCCATCTCTCGAACCGCATGCGTCCGATCGCCCGACCGGAGGACTGCCGCGGCATGGTGATGCGGACGATGAACAGCGCCGTCCATCAGGATACATTCCGGGCACTCGGATTCGATCCCCGCTTCATCGACGTGAAGGATTTTGTCGAAGCGGTGCGCTCGCATACGGTGGATGCTCAAGAGAACCCGCTCACCAATACGGTGAACTTCAAGATTCACGAGACGCACCGGTTCGTGAGTCTGTCCGGACATTTCTACGGCGTGGCGCTGGTCCTTGGCAATGCGAAGCGGATCGGCGCGTTGCCCCAATCGGCGCGCAAGGCGCTGGAGGAGTCGGTGACCATCGCCACCAAGGCGCAGCGTGAGTACGCGGTGGACGAAGATGACAAGTGCCTTGCGGCACTCATCGCAGCGGGTGTCGAGGTGATCAAACCCGAGGCATTCAATCGTGCGGCCTTTGTGCGAGCAACCACGGAAGTTGTGAACCGCACGAAAGGACGAATCGATGCGAAGATCCTCGCGTATTTCGGGCTTTAGCCTGAATCTTGGTGGTTGGACAATTTCTCAAGATGAACCACAGAGGACGCAGAGGACACGGAGGAAGGCATGAAATCGGTTCAGTGGGTGTGCAGCGATCGCGGACCGTATGCCCGGAGTATGGCAACCAAGCTTCCCGTTTTTCCTCTGCGTCCCCTGCGTCCTCTGTGGTTCATCCCATTTCTTCGTCATTGAGTTGCCAATCTTTCGAAACGCCTTCATCATGGCGGCAGAACGAAAGTCGAGCCCCCCATCCGGGGCCGGCAAGAGGAGACCCTGAGCATGGTGCCATCCAAGGCAAGCGTGGATCTCGCATTGCGCCTCGATGCGTCGCAACGATGCGGGCGCGTGTGATGGCAGCCGCCAGCCCATCGAGGCCTGGCGCACCGGGTCTATCGCCCGCCTCCCAAACGAAAAACTCTCCCCTGCTGTCGATCGAAGGTGTCGCCAAGCGATTCGGGGGCGTGCGGGCGGTCGACGATGTGAGCATCGATGTTCCACGCGGCAAAATCCTATCGGTGATCGGCCCCAATGGTGCCGGGAAGACATCGCTCCTCAACATGGTAAGCGGGTTCTATCGACCCGATGCCGGGCGCATCACGTTCGAAGGTCGCGACACCACACGCTACACGCCGTCTCGAATTGCCGAGCTCGGATTCGCTCGTACATTCCAGAACATCGCGTTGTTCAAGGGGATGACCGTGCTCGACAATCTCATGCTTGGCCGCCATGTGCATATGCGGTCCGGTGTGATCGGCTCGTTCATCTATTGGGGCATGGCACAGCGCGAAGAGATTGCGCACCGCGAGTTCATCGAAGACCTCATTGAATTCCTGAAGCTCCAGGATCTCCGCAAGCAGCCGGCCGGCGCGTTGTCCTACGGTTTGCAAAAGCGTGTGGAGCTCGGCCGTGCGCTCGCGCTCGACCCAAAGGTGCTGCTGCTCGATGAGCCGATGGGCGGCATGAATCAGGAAGAAAAGGAAGACATGGCGCGCTACGTCCTCGATGTGAACGATGAGCGTGGGACGACGATCATCCTGATCGAGCACGACATGGGCGTGGTCATGGATATTTCCGATCGCGTCGCGGTGCTGGATCAAGGAAGAAAGATCGCCGAAGGCACGCCCGATGAGGTGCAACGCAATCCCGACGTGATTCGCGCCTACCTGGGCGGCAAGCGCGACAAGGATCGCCAATGAGCGCGGCGCAATGAGCACCACGGCCCACGCAGCAGCGTCGCGCGACACACGCGACACAACCAACACTCGCGACACGATTCCGCGGCTCGTGCGCCGCAATGCCCTGCGCATCCCGGATCGTCCGGCCATTCGCGAGAAGAATTTCGGCATCTGGCGCACGATGACCTGGCGCGAGTACTACGCCTGCGTGCTCGACATCGCGCGCGGCCTCGCGGCCCTTGGTTTCAAACGGGGCGATGCGCTGGCCATCATCGGCGACAACCGGCCGATGCTGTATGCATCGCTCCTTGCGGCGCAGTGCCTGGGCGGCCGACCGGTGCCGCTTTATCAGGATGCCATTGCATCGGAGTTGGAGTACGTGCTCGAGCACGCTGACATCAGCATCGTCGTCGCCGAAGATCAGGAGCAGGTCGACAAGATGCTGGCGCTGCAGGCGCGGTTGCCGCGGATCAAGAACATCGTCTTTACCGACCGCCGCGGCATGTTCCAGTACCGGAACGAGGGGCTGCGCTCGCTCGACGATGTCATCGCGCTTGGCCGCGAGCTTGGTGCGAAGCATCCCGGACTGGTCGAAGCCGAGATCGACAAGGGGAGTCCCGATGACATCGCGCTCATCTGCTACACCTCCGGTACGACCGGTCGGCCCAAGGGGGCGATGCTGTCGCATACCAATCTCATCACCGCGGCGTCGTCATTCATTGCCAACACGGATCTGCGCGAAACCGATGATTGGATCGCCTTCCTGCCGATGGCCTGGATCGGCGACACGCTCTATTCGCTCGTCGTGCAGATCATCACCGGCCTTGCGTCGAATTGCCCGGAAAGTCCCGAAACCGTGCAGCGCGATCTGCGCGAGCTTGGCCCCACCGCTTTTCTCGCGCCGCCCCGCATCTGGGAGAATCTGCTTACGCTGATCCAGGTGCGTGCCGGCGACGCTTCGTTCCTCAAGCGCCATCTGTTCAATTTCTTCCGCGACCGTGCCATCGAGGCCGAGCTGCTGCGAAGTGACGGCAAGTCCGTGCCGGTCATGCTGCGTGCGCTGACGGCAATCGGTGAGGTCCTGGTCTACGGTCCGGTCCGGGATCAATATGGCTTGCGCCGCGCGCGCTTGTGCCTTACCGGTGGCGCACCGCTTGGCGGCGATACCTTTCGGTTCTTTCGCGGCTTCGGTCTCAACCTCAAGCAGATCTATGGATCGACGGAATTGGCTGCGTTCTGTTCCATCCAACCCGACGGCGAGGCCAGTCCGAACACCGTCGGCAAGCCCGCGGCCGGCATCGAGGTGCGCATCGCGGAAGGTGGTGAAGTGCTGGTGCGCGGCGGCAATGTGTTCCGCGGTTATCTGAAGCAGGAGGAGGCAACCCGCGAAGCGCTCGATGCGCAGGGCTGGTTTCGCACCGGGGATGCCGGGTTCTTCGATCCGGCCGGGCATCTGGTGATCATCGATCGGGCCAAGGACGTCGGCAAGCTCACCGACGGCACGCCGTTCGCCCCGCAGTTCATCGAGAACAAGCTGAAGTTCAGTCCCTATATCGGCGAGGCGATCGCCTTTGGGGACGGCCAGTCGCGCGTGATGGCGATGATTGCGATGGCTTTGGTGCCGGTGGGCAACTGGGCGGAGCGTCGCGGGCTCGCGTACACGAGCTATCAAGACCTTTCCCAGAAGCCGGAAGTCCGCGCGTTGATTCGCGCTGAAGTGGCCAAGTGCAATGCCGGCCTGCCGGCGGCGACGCGCGTGCAAAGAATTCTGATGCTTGCCAAAGACTTCGATGCGGATGACGCCGAGATCACCCGTACCCGCAAGCTGCGCCGCCGGTTCATCTCGGAAAAATATGCGCAGGCGATTGCCGCGCTTTATGGTGGCAAGAGCGAAACGGCGCTCGCCACCGAGATCACCTACGAGGATGGGCGGCGTGCGACAGTAACCGCAACAGTCGCCATCGAAGACGTGGAAGCACCGGCCAAGGAGCTCGTCAATGTTTGACTTCGAGTGGGGCTTTACGCTGGTGCTGTTGACCAACGGCATCCTGATCGGATTGATGTATTCGCTGATTGCGCTCGGTTTCGTTCTCGTCTACAAGGCGACCGACGCGATCAATTTCGCGCAGGGCGAATTCGTGATGCTGGCCGGGTTCATCATCGCCGCCTTGCTCGTGTTGGGCGGGGCGCCATTCTGGCTGGGCGTGGTGATCGCGATTGCGTCGATGGTCATCTTTGGTTTTGGCCTGGAGCGCATCGTGCTGCGGCCGCTGCTCGGGCGCCCGATCATCGCGGTCATCATGGCGACCATCGGTCTGGCGGCGGTGCTCAGGGGCGTTGCGCCGCTGTTCCTCGGCGCCGAAACGCGTTCGATCGTGATGCCGGTCGATGATTCGCCGATTGCATTCGGCCCGATCACCTTGCCGCCTATTCAATTGATCGGCGCACTGGTGAGTCTGCTGTTCCTCGCCGGCTTTACCTGGTTCTTCATGAAAAGCCGAGTGGGTGTGGCAATGCGGGCGGTCGCGGACAATCAACAGGTGGCGATGGCGATGGGCATCAACGTCCAGCGCTATTTCGCGATCGCTTGGGGGCTTGCCGGGATCGTCTCGGCACTCGGCGGATTGGTGTGGGGATCGCTGCTTGGCGTCGACGTTCACCTTGCACTGGTGGGCCTCAAGGTGTTCCCGGTCGTGATCCTGGGTGGGCTCGATTCGATCATCGGGGCAATCGTCGGCGGGCTTATTGTCGGCATCGTCGAGAACATGGCTGCCGGCTACCTGGATCCCCTTGTGGGCGGCGGGACGAAAGACTTCGCGCCGTACGTGCTGATGATTCTGATGTTGATGATCCGGCCGTACGGAATTTTCGGGAAGCGGCGGATCGAGCGGGTATAACGCGCAAAGGATCAACACGTGTTCCATCGCGAAAGCGGCAATTACAAGACCACCTACGCCGCCGACATGGCGCTCTACCCGCTGCCGATCGCGCGCTGGGCGGTGGCCGCCTGCGCACTATTCGTAATCGTGCTGCCGTTCACGGTGCACGAGTACTACTTGTCACTCGTCAATCTTATCTTCATCGCGTCGATCGGCGCGCTCGGGCTGAACATTCTGGTCGGCTAT
>JANMUI010000224.1:0-7787 GCA_031391405.1 Betaproteobacteria bacterium | reverse complement strand
TTTCGACGACGCGCGCTGGGCGATTCGCTATCTCGTGACCGATACCGGCGGCTGGTTGACCGGGCGCAAAGTGCTGATTTCGCCGCGGTCGATTCAATCGATCGACTGGCCGAACGAGACCCTGCGCACTACGCTCACCCGCGATCAGGTCGAGAAAAGTCCTTCGATCGACACGCACGAACCGGTCGAGCGCCAGCACGAGATGGAGTATTCGAAATACTACGGTCACTCATCGTATTGGGACGGGCCGTACCTGTGGGGCATGGGCGTCGTACCCATCATGACGCCGATAGGCGAGCTGGTGCCGCCCCACCCGTACCCGGACGCCGAAAACCGTGCCGTGGGCGATCCCCATCTGCGTTCGAGCGGCGAAGTGCTCAGCTACTATGTGGGAGCGAGCGACGGAGACATCGGCCATGTCGAGGACTTTCTGTTCGATGACGAGACGTGGGCGATTCGCTATCTGGTGATCGACACCAGCAATTGGTGGGCGGGTAAGCGTGTGCTCGTGTCGCCCGCCTGGGTAGAGCGCATCGACTGGTCCGAGCGAAAAGTGTTTGCAAGCATGACGCGCAGCGCGATCGAAGCGAGCCCGGAATATGATCCGGCCCACCCGCCCGGACGTGACTACGAAGACGCGCTGCATCGCCACTATCGCAAGCCGACGTACTGGACCACGCACGACGAGCCACGGACGCCCCTCTCCGGGTCCTGATTCCGCCGCACAGACCGCCGCTCGTGCGTATTCATCACGTAGAGCGCCGGTTGTCTATATGGACAACGTGTTGCCGCGGCGCTTGAAAGCAGTCGAGTCGTTCGCGTTATCAGCGTCCGAATCGAACCGCGCTGTCGCCTCGCCTCACGGCCCCGCGAGATGAATCTCAAGCGCAAAACGATTCCCATCATCGCCGCAGTAGTCGTCACCTTGCTCGCGACCCTGGCGGTGCTCAACCTGCGCGCGGAGAAGAAGATCGCGGTGCGGCCGACGCATCAGTATGCCGTTTCCGATCAACAGTTCCAGCGCACGATGAGCGTACTGCTCGGACCGCCACTGGTCGGTGGCAATCGAGTCGAAACGCTTTTGAATGGCGATCGCATTTTTCCGTCGATGTTGCAGGCGATCTCGGACGCCAAGCAGACCATCGATTTTGAAACCTATATCTACTGGTCGGGTGCGATCGGCAAGCGCTTTGCGGCCGCACTGGCGGAGCGGGCACGCGCCGGAGTGAAGGTCAATGTGCTGGTCGATTGGCTGGGCAGCCAAAAGATGGACGCCACGTCGATCGATGCGATGAAAGAGGCCGGCGTCGACTTTCGCCAGTATCGTCCGCTACGTTGGTACAACTTGGGGCGCATCAACAACCGCACGCACCGCAAGTTGCTGGTGGTCGATGGGC
This sequence comes from Betaproteobacteria bacterium, assembly GCA_031391405.1. Lineage (GTDB taxonomy): Bacteria > Pseudomonadota > Gammaproteobacteria > Burkholderiales > SG8-39 > SHXR01. Next base: position 6,390 of record JANMUI010000224.1, on the reverse strand, counting down.
GCATCGGGTTCACCGGCGGCGTGGGTGTCGCCGACCTCTGGACCGGCAACGCGCAAGACCCGGAGCACTGGCGCGACAACCACTATCGGATCGAAGGGCCGGCGGTCGCACACATGCAGGCGGCGTTCATGGACAACTGGACGAAAATCAGCGGCTCGGTGTTGCATGGTGATCAGTATTTTCCGCCGCAACAAACCGCCGGCACACAGTTCGCGCAGGTGTTTCAAAGCTCAAGCGAAGGCGGCTCCGAGAGCATGCACCTCATGTACCTGTTGTCGATCGCCGCGGCGACGCAAACGATCGATCTTGCGATGGCGTACTTCGTGCCGGACGAGATCACCACCGGAGCGCTGGTGAGCGCGATGAAACGTGGCGTGCGGATGCGGCTGATCCTGCCGGGCAAGCATGTCGACAGCAATTTCGTGCGCGGCGCCTCGCGCGCGAGCTGGGGGCCCTTGTTGCAGGCGGGTGCGCTGATTCATGAATACGAGCCGACGATGTATCACGTGAAGCTCCTGATCGTCGACGGTCTGTGGTCCTCGGTGGGGTCGACCAACTTCGACAGCCGTTCGTTCCGCTTGAACGACGAGGCCAACCTGAATGTCTACGATACCGGCTTTGCGCGATTGCAGACCGCGACCTTCGAAGCGGATCTGAAGCGGGCGCGGCGCATCACCTATGAGCAATGGCAAGCGCGTCCGTGGCATGAGAAATTGTGGGAACACACGGCCGCCCTGTTTTCTTCGCAACTATGAGAACGGCTGCCCGTCACGGCTTGGGAATCCGAATCGACTTGCTCACCATCAAGCATCCGGAGGCGAAGAAGACGATCGAGAGCAGATGAAAATCGATGCCCCCCACGCTCACCGGGAAGAGATTCTCGGCGTAGAAGGCCGCCATCAGCAGCGCGAGCGGAACCACGCTCGTCGGAATCGGCGTGCCCTCGAAGTAGGCGACCTTGCGGTGCGGGTCGGAGGCCGCCGCCGCACCGACGTTGTAGCGGGCCTCCCAACTTTTCGCCCGGCGACCCCCGGCCTGGCGACAAACGTAGGCATGCCCTATGCATGCTCGGTTACTTTGGACCCTGCATCCTTCGCGAAGATTCCATCATGAAGCTGAATTCACCTCTGATCGTGATCGCCGTCGCGATTGCCGGTCCGCTCGCAGGCTGCGGCGAGATCGCGACCTTGCCTTTCTCCGCGGGTGTCGGCCACACGCCGACCCTGCCCGCGCCGAACGAGACGCTTATCCCGACCGTAAAAATCGCGCCCGCCATCGGTTGGCCGCGCGAGGTGAAGCCGCAACCGGCGGCCGGTCTGGCGGTTACCGCTTTCGCGACACAACTCGATCACCCGCGTTGGGTGTACGTGTTGCCCAACGGTGATGTCCTGGTGGCCGAAAGCAACCGGCCGCCGAAGCCGGAAGGCAGCGGCAACGGCGGCATCAAAGGTTGGATCATGGGCAAGGTGATGGCGCGCGCGGGCGCCGGAACGCCGAGCGCCAATCGCATCACGCTGCTTCGCGATGCTGACGGCGATGGCATCGCCGAGCTGCGCTCGGTGTTCCTGCAAGGGTTGAGTTCCCCATTCGGCATGGCCCTCGTGGGTGATCAGCTCTACATCGCCAATGCCGACGGGATCGTGCGGGTCCCATACCAGGAGGGCGCAACGGTTATTAGCGCGCCCGTCACACCGGTCGTCGACCTGCCGGCCGGCATCAACCATCACTGGACCAAAAACATCCTCGCCAACCGCGACGGCACGAAGCTCTTTGCGACGGTCGGATCCAACAGCAATGTCGGCGAGAACGGTCTCGCGGCCGAAGAAGGGCGCGCGGCAATCTGGGAAATCGATCCGCAAGCGCGCACTAAGAGGCTGTTCGCGTCCGGCCTGCGCAATCCCAACGGGCTCGCCTGGGAGTCGCGTACCGGCGCGCTATGGACAGTCGTCAACGAACGCGACGAGATCGGCAGCGATCTGGTCCCCGACTACTTGACCTCGGTACGCGACGGCGCCTTCTACGGCTGGCCGTACAGTTACTACGGTCAACATGTCGATGCGCGCGTTCAGCCGCCGCGGCCGGATCTCGTCGCCAAGGCGATCAAGCCGGACTACGCCTTGGGTACCCATGTTGCACCGTTAGGCCTCGCGAGCGCCGCAGGCTCTTCGTTGCCCGCGCCGTTCGTCGATGGCATGTTCGTGGGGCTGCATGGTTCGTGGAACCGCCAACCGATGAGCGGGTATGCGGTCGTCTTCGTGCCGTTCACGGACGGCCGGCCCGCTGGAATGCCTGCCGATGTTCTTACCGGCTTCTTGAGCCCCGAGGGTGAAGCCTACGGGCGGCCGGTCGGGGTCGCGATCGACCGGCGCGGTGCGCTGCTGGTTGCTGATGACGTCGGCAATGTCGTATGGCGCGTGACGCGCTCGGCAACGCAACCTCGCGCATAGCGCCAGGCTGGAGCGCCCTCTGCGCGCTCCGGCCCGGCGGATGAGCGGAGTCGAAGAGATGGAGCCACTACCGCTCGATGCGGGTAGGACGAAAGGAGTGCTCTCGAAGATGCGAGCAATCTGGGAGATGGTGCGCGACGCCGGCGCCGCGTGGGTCGACGACTACGCCTCGAGCATGGGCGCGGCGCTGTCGTACTACACCCTATTCTCACTGGCGCCGCTGCTGCTGATCGTGATATCGGTGGCCGGCATGGTGTTCGGCACCGATGCCGCGCGCGGCGAAATCTTCGCGCAGTTGCGCGATCTGCTCGGCGACGAGGGCGCCACGGCGATCGAGGGATTGCTGAAGAGCGTCGATCTCAGCAACAAGGGGGCCCTTGGCACCGTGATCGGAGTCGTGCTGCTCCTCATCGGCGCGACCTCGGTGTTCGGTGAGCTGCAGGATGCGCTCGATCGCATCTGGCGTACGCCTCAGCAAGCGCGCTCGGCCTGGTGGACCCTCCTGCGTGCGCGGCTCCTCTCGTTCGGCCTGATTCTCGCGCTGGGATTCCTGCTCATCGTGTCGCTCGTTGCGAGCGCGGCCATGGCTGCCTGGCATCGCTGGTGGGAGCCGCTCTTCAGCGGTTGGCAGGTCCTCGCCGAATGCGCCAATGTGGCGTTGAGCTTCGCCCTCACCACTGGAATGTTCGCCTTCATCTACAAGTACCTGCCGCGCGTACGCATCGCTTGGCAAGACGTTTGGATCGGCGCGGCGGTCACCGCCGTCCTCTTCACTGTCGGCAAGATGGTGGTCGGTCTGTACATCGGCCGCAGCGGCGTGGCGTCAGGCTTCGGCGCTGCGAGCTCGATCGTCGTGTTGCTCGTGTGGGTGTACTACTCGGCACAGATCTTCCTGGCGGGCGCCGAGTTCACATGGGTCTATGCGCATCGCTACGGTTCGCGTCGGGCCGCGCGCGAGACGCCCGGGGAACTCGTACCAACCCGTGCGCCTCCCACCCTCGACCCAACCGACAGCAACGCCGCGGTCACCGCACCGCGCCCCTCGTGACATCGATTGCAATACGGTCGTTCACCACTTCTTCGCGTACGGCGATTGATTGAAAAAGCCTGGATTCCCGCTCCGGAATGACGGGAAATTTGAATTTTTATAGGGCCCAATGAGTCGGTGAGCTGCGGTGCCGGTCGACCCGGGCACGCTTGTTGCCTCTTCTGGAAGCGTCTCCTCCTCGCCGTTGTCACTCCTCCCCGATGACGGCCAGGTACTTAACGCCCCGCCCAACAGGCGGGGCTTTTTTTTGCGCTTTGCGGAGACGGCGGGCACGGGGATTGCGACAGGTTCGCTAACGGCGTCGTGGACCACCAACCAACGGACTGCGCCCGCCATTTCATCCAGCCAGATAGAGGAGGTCGCACGCATGCGTATGAGTATCAATACGGTGGCAGCCAACGCCACCGGTAGATATGACGAGGCCGATCAGCTCCGCCAGGCCGCCCTGCAACTCGCTGCCGTCTATTGGGCATCCAGCATGCGGGTCAACCGGCGCCAGGCCGCGCTCGGTGCCACGGACGGACGATGCATGCAAATGCTCGAGCAAACGCGGGTCCTCAAGAACGAGCTGTTTGCAATCATCGCCGAGCTTGCCGCACTGCCCACCGCGTCTGAGGTGCAGCACCCTGCACATGGAGCGGGGCGGCAGGGAAGGGGGCATCGGCGTCACCCCGCTCGGGTCGATAACATCCTGTAGCGGCCCTTTCGTAATATGGACTAACACGGACCAACAAGGAGTAAACCTTCATGAGTCAACGTATCCTTACAGTCGTACTAAGCGCGATTCTCTTCGTCCTGGCCGGCTGCAATACCATGCACGGTCTCGGTCACGATATCGAACGTACCGGCGAAAAACTCCAGGACAAGGCGAAGAAATAATCGCGTCCGCTACCGATGGGAGCCGCACCATCATGTTGAACCGAGGAATGATCCTTGCCGGTGTCGTCGGCGCCGTGCTGGCGCTGCTTACGATGTCGACCCGTAAGCGTGACCGCCATCGTGCCAAACGCGATTCGAAGATAGCACTCGCGTGCTGGGAAGGCGAGGGCGGGAACCTACGTCCGGAACCTGTCGATCGTCCCCGAAGCGACGTGCCGAATCCGTCGTGATGGGACGTTGAGACCCCGGTTACGCGAGTAGTCGTATCGAAGTAGCAGGATGAGAAATGCGTCGTGCGACGGCATGTCATCGTCGGCCTCACGAACCAGACCGAGTCGGTAAAACATTCCATCACGCGCCGGCACTCCAATGACGATACCCACCGAGCCGATCGGGAGCATCCCGCGACCGCTTGAGCTGATCGAGGCGCTCGCCCGACGAGACGGAACCGACCCGGCGCTCGAGCCGCTCTATGACGCGGCGATGCGGGACACCATCGCCAGGTTCGAGGCCACCGGTTCACCGGTCATTACGGACGGCGAGCAGCGGAAAGTCCATAACTTCTGGACCTATTGCGTGCAGGGGATGCCGAACACGGCGCCCGACGGCTTCAGGATTCCGTTCGCGGCCGGCCACGTTCGCCGCATGCCGCGGCTGACGGCGGGACCGTTCCGTTACCAGCGGCGCGCGGACAGCTACCTCGACCTTGCGCTGAAGGTTACCCACCGGCCGGTGAAGCAGGCGGTCATCTCGCCCTCCGCCCTAAGCCTGATGTATCCGCCCGACGAAATCCGTGGCTACTCGCGCACCGAGTTCATCGACGACTTACTGCGCGAGCATGAGACCGAAGTCCGCGCCTGCCTGCTGAAAGGCGCGCACACGGTCCAGATCGATTTCACCGAAGGGCGCCTCGCGATCAAGATCGATCCCTCCGGCGCTCTGCTGCACAGCTTCATCGACCTGAACAACCTCGCGCTGTCCCGGTTCTCCTCGGCAGAGCGCAAGCGGATCGGTGTGCACACCTGCCCTGGCGGCGACCGTGACTCGACCCACAGCGGGGACGTCGACTACGCCCTGTTGTTGCCGAGTCTGTTCGAGTTGATGGTCGGGAACTTCTACATCGCCCTGGCAGGCGAAAAGGACCGCATCCGCGTATTGAAGATCATTCGCGATCACATCAAGCCGGACCATCGGGTGTTCGTCGGTGTCATCGCGCCGATCGACCCGCGCATCGAGACACCCGAGGAAGTCCGGGACCGGATTCTCGAGGCCTCGAAGTACATCGCGGTCGAGCAACTGGGTACGACGGACGACTGTGGATTTTCGCCATTCTGCGACGACACCTCGACGACCCGCGACACGGCCTTCGACAAGATCCGGGCGCGCGTGCAAGGCACCGCGATGGCATCCACGATTCTCGGCGGCGTTTAATGTCGACGAAAGACGCCGAGCTGGAACGTCTGCGCTTAGTCGCACTGCAGAATGCGCAAAGCATCTTCCGTGCTCGGCGGACCGCCGAAGCGGCCCACCGCGAGCAGTCGGAGTTGTTCCGGGTCACGCTCGCGAGCATCGGCGACGCGGTGATCAGCACCGATGCCGACGGCCGGGTTGCGTTCATGAACGGCGTTGCGGAGTCCCTGACCGGATGGCTCCAAGCCGAGGCATTGGGGCATCTGCTGCCGGACGTCTTCTGCGTCATCAACGAACAAACCCGACTGCCGGTCGAGAGCCCTGTCGACCGTCCCTTGCGCAAGGGCACCATCGTCGGGCTGGCGAATCACACCATCCTCATCGCCCGGGACGGCACGGAGCGTCCCATTGACGATAGCGCCGCCCCGATTCACGACCGCGAGAACCGCATCATTGGCGCCGTCTTGGTGTTCCGCGACGATACCGACCGCCGGCGGGCGGAAGTGGCGCTGCAGCAGCGTCACCAACGCGCACATCTGCTGTCGGACATTTCCGCCCGCCTGGTGTTGCGCGGCACGGACGGGACCGCCCAGGGCGTGGATGAAT
>JANMUI010000186.1:0-1718 GCA_031391405.1 Betaproteobacteria bacterium | reverse complement strand
CTTCATCCCTTCCCGATCGATCGCCAGGTTCGCCGCGCGGCGCACGCGGATGTCGTTCCACGGACTGCCCTCGATCCGGCTGAAGTGCCACGGCCAATTGTGCGGATAAACGTTGGTGACGATCTGCATGCCGGCCTTGCGCAGCGACGCGACGGCATCGGGTGGCGGTGCTTCTATCCAATCGACTTGACCGGAGCGGAGCGCCGCGACCCGGCTGCTCGACTCGGGCATCGGTAGCAGTACCAGCCGCTCGGATTTCGGCACGCGGGCCTTGTTCCAGTAGCTCGGATTGCGCACCAGCTCCAATCGTTCGCGCGGCACGTAACGATCGAATCGCCACGGACCGGTACCTGAGGCGCGCTGCGCGAACTTGTCCCAATCGCGCCCCACCTCCTCCCAGCGCGCGCGGCTCGACATGACGATCCAGGCAATGCCGAAGGGCAGGAGCGCATCAGGCGCGCTCGTCACGATCTCGAGCGTCATCGGATCGAGCGCCCGGTAGCCCTGCACCGTCGGGATGCGGCTGCGACCTTGCGCGGCCTGGCGCCGATCGAACTGCGGCGCATCGTCCTTCAGCAGCTTCTCGAAGTTCCAGACGGCGACACTCGCATCGAATGTCGAGCCGTCATGAAAACGAACACCCTCGCGGATCTTGAAGAGCCAGCGCGCCGGATTGGACGAATCGACATTCCAGCTCGCGGCCAGCCCAGGCACCAACCGCGAAGGTTGATCGGCCGATGACAGGTCCCAGAGCACCAGGCTGTCGAATAACGTGTAGCCGACGAAGCGCATGCCTTCCGCGCCCTGGTCCGTCTGGCCATTCGGGATGGGCACGTCGGACGCGGTCATGGCGACGCGCAGCGTGCTTGCGCCCTGGGCGAAGACCCGCGACGGATCGAGCGCGACACCAGCGCCGAGCGCCGCGCCCGCCGCCATGAAACCACGGCGCTTCATCACATGCTCATCGTCGCGATATCGATGAACCAGCTCTTCGGCTGCACGACGCCTTTTACTTTCGGACTCATCGCGCGCGGACCCACGTCATGCGCGACCCAGAGGAACGGCGCCTCTTCGACGATACGCGCATGCAAGCGGGCGAGCGCCGCATCGCGTGCCTTGTCTTCAAACGACGTGCGGGCTTTCATGATGAGATCGTCGAACTCGGCATTACCAAAATAACCCCAGTTGTTCGACGCCGGCGGGAACGTCTTGGTCGACGTGAAACGCACCATTGCGAAGAACGGATCCATCGCGGCGAATGTCACGTTGGTGGCGTGCGCGCCGCGGGACGTCGGATCCTTGGCACCCGCGCGCCAGTTGGTAAAGAGCGCGTTCCATTCGACGACATCGAGCTCGACATCGAAGAAGCACGCCCTCAGCGCCTGCTGCACGAACTCGTTCATCGACACCGGCTGCATCTGGCCCGAACCCGAGGCGGACGTGATCGTCTTCACTTTAAGGCGCTTGGTGGCCGAAAAGCCGGCGTCGCTCATCAGCTTTTGCGCGCTCTTGAGGTCGTACTTGATCTCGAACTTCGGATCGCCCCACCACGGATGGCCGGGTGGCACCGTGCCCTTTGGCACTTCCATCAATCCGCCGAGGGCCTGCTTCAGCTCATCGCGATTGACACACAGGTTCGCCGCCTGGCGCACGCGCTTGTCGAGCCAGGGCGAGCCTTCCGCGAACGAGAACTGCCACGGCCACACATGCGGCTGGGC
>JANMUI010000166.1:0-1449 GCA_031391405.1 Betaproteobacteria bacterium | reverse complement strand
CACCGGCTGGTCAGCGGCGCGCCTGTTCGATACAAACGAGGATCTTGAATGCAACTGATGAAGCCCGCGTGTTTCGGACTGGGTGTGGCCTTGGCCGTCGCATCGCCCGCCGCGTTTGCACAGACATATCCGACCAAGCCGGTTCGCCTGATGGTGCCATTTCCACCGGGCGGCTCGACCGACATCGTCGCGCGCATCGTGGCACAACAGGTGTCGGAGCGTCTCGGTCAGCAGATGGTGATCGAGAATCGCGGCGGTGCGGGTGGAACGATCGGCACCGCGTTGGTCGCCAAGGCACCCGCCGACGGCTATACGCTCGTCCTGGGCACCACCAGCACGCACGTCGTGGCGCCGGCTGTCTATCCGAAGCTCGACTACGATCCCATCAAGGATTTCGCGCCTGTCTCGCTGCTCGCGGTCACACCGTATCTCTTGGTCGTGCATCCGAATGTCAAAGCGGGCACCTTGAAGGAATTCATCGAGGTCGCGCGTGCCCAACCCGGCAAGCTCAATTACGCGTCGGCCGGCACCGGCTCCACCACGCACATTGCGATGGAAATGCTGAAGCTGGCCTCGACCACCTTCATGTTGCACATCCCGTACAACGGCAACGGACCGGCTGGTACCGCGGTGATTGCGGGGCAAGTCGAAGCGCTGTTCGGCAGCCTGCCCGCCGTGCTGCCGCATGCGAAATCGGGCAAGGTGCGGGCGCTCGCCGTCGGCACACCCGTTCGTTCCCCCGCACTCCCCGATGTGCCGACGGTCGCCGAATCCGGTTATCCGGGATTCGATGCGTCGCTGTGGCTCGCGATCATGGCGCCCGCCAATACACCGGCGGCGATCATCGATCGACTGAACAAGGAAATCGTGGCGGTCATCAAGGCGCCGGAAAGCGCTGCCGCGTTGGCGAAAGCCGGTGCGGAACCGCTTTCGAGCACGCCGGCCGAGCTCACCGCAATGATTCGCGAGGGCATCCCAAAGTACGTGAAGGTCGTGCAGACGGCCGGCATCAAGCCGGAATAGGCCGATGAGGTTTCGCATGAACAGCTTGCAACAGGTCCGCTGCACGGGAGTCGCACTCGCGTTGAGCATGGTGTCGTCCGCGTCCTTCGCACAGGCGTATCCGGAACGCGTGGTGAAGTTCATCGTGCCATTCTCGGCGGGGGGCGTATCCGACGTGGTGTCGCGGCCGATCGCGCATCGCCTTGGCGTGATGTGGGGCCATCAGACGATCGTCGAGAACAGGCCGGGTGCGGGCGGCATGATCGGGTCCGACGTGGTGGCAAAAGCAAAGCCCGACGGCTACACGCTTCTGCTCTCGGGCAGCACGCATTTCGTCAGTGCCACGCTCCATCAGAAAACGATCACGTTTCATCCGATCGACGACTTCACGCCGATCGCGCATATTGCCGAACAGCCCGGCGTGCTGGTGGTCCATCCATCGGTCGC
>JANMUI010000142.1:0-10298 GCA_031391405.1 Betaproteobacteria bacterium | reverse complement strand
TGCGCTTGAGAACGGCACGATCCAGGTTGCGCCCAATTTATCTCGCGCAGTGAGTCTGAAAGAGATCGTCGAGATATCGCTCGGGAAGTCCGGCGCGCCACTCCCGTTCCGCGACCTTGGACCCGGCATGAGCACCGTGGCGAGTTTTTGCCCGCCGACGAATACCTTCGCGACCGGTTGCCATGTCGCTGTCGTCGAAGTGGATCTCAAGTTGTGCACAACAAAGATCCACAAGTACATCGCAGTCGAGGATTTCGGCAGGATGATCAATCCATTGATTTGCGACGGCCAGGTGCTCGGTGGCGTTGCACTCGGCATCGGCAATACGTTTTTCGAGCGGGTGGTCTACGACGGCGATGGGCAGATCCTCACCGGTACGTTCATGGACTACCTGATGGCGACCACGCTCGACGTACCGCGCGTCGAGATTGATTACGTCCCCACGCCAAGCCCGCTGAATCCGCTTGGCATGAAAGGATCGGGGCAAGGCGGCACGATTCCGGTGCCCGCGGTGCTTTCCGGTGCGATCGAAGATGCGTTGCGTCCGTTCGGCGTTCGGCTCGACTTCGTCCCGTTCAGCGAAAGCGATCTGTTTGCGGCGCTTGCGGTTGCCCGCAGCAAGGAGCGCGCAGCGTGAAGCCGCCGATCTTCGCTTATGTGGCGCCTGCATCGACCGAAGAATGTACTGCGCTCTTACGCGAGTACGGCGCAGACGCCAAGATCATCGCCGGCGGACAGAGCCTGATGCCGCTGCTCAATCTGCGCATGCTGCGCCCCAAGGTAGTGATCGATATCAGCCGCATCAAGGATCTCGATCGCATTGATCGCGCGGACGGACAGGTACGCGTCGGCGCCATGGTGCGACAGCGCGCTCTGGAGCGCAATCCGCTGATTGCGCAGTTCGCGCCGCTGCTGGCCGAGGCTATTCCACATATCGGCCACATCGCCACGCGCAGCCGCGGCACGGTCGTGGGCTCTTTATGCCATGCCGATCCCGCTGCGGAATTGCCTGTCTGTGCGATGTTGCTGGGCGCCGAGATCATTCTTCGATCGCAGGCAGGCAGTCGAACAGTGAACGCGGCAGCGTTCTTCTCGAACGCAATGGTTACAACGGCGCACGACGACGAGTTGGTGGAAGCAGTGCAATTTCCCGCGCCCGAGCCGGGCACCGGGTTTGCTTTTTGCGAGATGGCCCGGCGTAGCGGCGATTTCGCGCTCGTGTCGGTCGCCGCAACAGTTCGCCGCGATCATGGTGGGGGCGTGGCCGCCGGAGCGGTAGCGCTCGGTGGGGTTGGCGATGTGCCGAAGCGTTTTCGCCTCAGCGAATTTGCCGCGGGTGCACGCATCGACGATAAAACCTTCGAAGCCTTCGGCCAGCATGTTGCAAGCGCCATTGACGCCAGATCCGATCTGCATGCGAGCGCTGAATACCGCCGGTCGGTTGCCGCAGTGCTGGTGCAGCGCGCGCTCGATACCGCAGCTGCGCGCTCGGCCTTACCGAGGTGATCATGCAAGCACCCGCGCAACGCATCGCCATCGAGCTCACGATCAACGGCCGCAAATTCTCTGCAACCGTTGAGGCGCGCCGCACCCTTGCCGATTTCATTCGCGAAGACGCCGGACTAACGGGTACGCATCTTGGCTGCGAGCATGGCGCGTGCGGCGCTTGCACGGTCACGATCGACGGCTCGCTGGCACGCTCATGTCTAACACTGGCCGCACAAGCAAACGGCGCAGCGATTCGTACGGTCGAGGGCTTGGCAAATGGCAACACCCTTCATCCGGTGCAGGCCGCATTCAAGCGTCATCACGCTTTGCAATGCGGTTTCTGCACACCGGGGTTTCTGATCGCGGCAGTGGCGCTACTTGAAGAAAACCCTGATCCAAGCGATCAAGATGTGCGCGAATGGCTGAACGGCAATATCTGCCGCTGCACCGGCTACCAGTTCATCATCGATGCGGTGCTCTCGGCGGCGGCGGAGATGCGGGGGGAATCCGCGTAGAGCACTGCATCAGGTCGGCAAGCCACGCATGAAGGGAGGCGCCGAGCGTGGGGCGTTCGCGTCCAACTGCCGTCGCAATATAACGCACACTGATCATCGAGACGACGACCGGGCCGCGCTTTACCTCACGATCAACGATTCATCTCCCACTCGGCGTCGCTGAGGACCGGCTCGAGTGGACGATGGAAACGAATGACACTGCCTCGCAACCGCGCCCGGGCGGCGTCTGCCGCGCCAGGTACCGGCGAGGGCGAGGCAAGCTCGGAGATGACCTTTCCTCTTGGGGTGACGCGAATACGTTCGCCACTTGCAGCGCGTGCAAGATAGGCGGGCAGGTTCTGACGCAATTCGGAGACGTTCACGTCTTTCATGGATCGATCCACTACTTGTACAGTCGCATTGTACAATTTGCTCACCAGGCGATCATATCCCTAACGTTTCCCGGACGGTCGAACCGCCGCTTCGCACCGCCAACGTCTGGAATTGGCACGACAGTCGCCATCCGACCAAAAGCATTCGTGGGATGATGGCTGCTCCGTCGCCGCAGCCCTGCTTGACCTTCTTGTATTACCGCGGTAATGTAGCGATCATGCCAATCGCGCAATCCAAGCTCACCGCACAAGGACAGATTTCCGTTCCGGCCGAAGTGCGCAAGAAACTCGGCGTCGGCCCCGGCTCGATCCTGGAATGGGACGAGAGCAACGATCAAGTCGTCGTCCGCCGCGCGGGCAAGCACACTTCCACCGAAATACATGCGGCCCTGTTCGCTCCAGGCGAATCAAAGGCACGCATGGGTGTGAAAGAAGGTATCCGGAAATACGTGCGCAAAAAGTATGCGCGCCGTTGATACCAATCTGCTCGTGCGCCTGTTAGTACGAGATGATGCCTCGCAGGTGAAAGCCGCCGAATCGTTCATCGAACAGGGAGCTTGGGTCTCACACCTTGTCCTGGCTGAAACGTTGTGGGTGCTGGACGCCGTCTACGAACGCAGCCCCGCACAGCTCATCAAGGCCATCGATCTCCTCCTGGATCACAAACAGCTCGCAGTACAGGATGCTGACGTCGTCACAGCGGCGCTCGCACATTTTCGCGCACGCCCGGCGCGTGGATTCTCCGATTGCCTCGTCCTTGAGATCGCGCGCAAAGCGGGGCACTTGCCGCTCGGTACATTCGACAAGTCACTGGCAAGGCTGGATGGCGCCCAGGCGGTGTAGCAGGGCCCGTGAAGTTACATTGCCTGCAAAAACATCAAGACGCGCGTTCTTCAGCATTCGATTTCTTTCGGCGTTCGGGAACCAACAGCACATTGGCCATCTCGAGTGGCCACCGTGCGGGCATGACCACCCTCGTGCCCTAACCTATCTGGATGAGCAGAGCATTCGTCTGCGTCGTGGCCTGCGTTGAATGTATCCACGCAGTTGCGACGGATGCATCCACCACGACTCGATCCATCAGCGACGCCCCTCCTCGATTGCCGACCGGACCTCCGTGTCGGAGAGCTTGGTACGCCCCGTTGAACGTGCGTGGATTTGTTGACGCAGTTGCTCGAGCGCCAGTACCGCCTGCTCGACCTGCTCCCGGTTTCGCAGCCCCTCCTGGACAATTCGAGCAACCGGCTTGTCGTGACGGGTGATGACAATCTCCTCGCCACGACTGACGCGCTCGAGAAGCTCGCCGAACCGGGTCTTGGCTTCGACGGCGGTGACGATGCCCATACGACGATCCTCATGGATTAACCAGTCAATGACTAGATTATGGCGATTACTCCGTTCTTGCAATGAGATATCGGCGATCGCCCGGACACTTGCGAATCGGCTAGCTAGATCGATGCGCGTGACTTGGACTCTGCATCTATGTGTTAGCTTGCCATTCATTCTTCAAACTACGAAGGTCCATCGTATGAAGCAATTGCTGCGCGTACTCTCGCTGTTGCCACTGCTTCTCGCCGTGACCGGCCCGGCTGCACAGTCGAGTTATCCCGAGAAGCCCATACGGATCATCGTTCAGACGCCGCCTGGTGCGGCGCCCGATATTCTCGCCCGCCTGCTTGGCCAGCATCTCACCGAGGCGTGGGGCAAACCGGTCATCGTCGAGAACGCGCCCGGCGCGGCGGGCATCGTCGCGGCAGAAAAACTCGCGAAATCCGCGCCCGATGGCTACACCCTCGGCATGCCCGGCGACGCGCCGATGACGACGAACGTGACGCTCTACGGCAAGCTCCCTTACGACCCGCTGCGCGATTTCGCGCACATTACGATCGTCGCGGAGACGATGAACATGCTGGTCGTGCATCCTTCGGTGCCGGCGAAAAATGTGCAGGAGCTGATCGCGCTCGCCAAGAGCCAGCCCGGCAAGCTCAACTATGCGACCGCCGGCAGCGGCACCTCGCAGCATCTTGGCGGCGAGATGATGAAGAGCATGGCGGGCGTGGATATCCTCCACATCCCTTACAAGTCGGCCATACAGGGAATTCAGTCGGTGTTAGGTGGTGAGGTGACGATGACCTTCGGCAACGTCGTCACCGCACTGCCGTATGTACGCGACGGCCGGCTACGCGCGCTGGCGGTCACATCGAGCAAGCGCTCTCTGGAGGCACCGGACGTTCCGACGATGGCGGAGTCGGGAATCCCCGGCTTCGAGGCGGTCGCGTGGTTTGGGCTCGTTGCACCCGCCGGCACGCCGCCTGCGATTCTCGCGAAGTGGCATAAGGAAACGCTGCGTGTGTTGGCGCAACCGGAGGTGCGCAGCAAGATCGCCGGACTCGGCGCAGTCATCGTGGGCAACTCGTCCGAGGCGTTTACCGCCCAGATCAAGGCCGAGATCGAGAGCAAGGGCAAGGTGATCAGGGCGACGGGGGCAAAGCCGGATTAGATTGTCGATCCAGCGATCATCCGAGACAGTGAGGGTTCAAACAAGTGAGACGACCATGACAAAGTACGGCATGTTGCTTCGGCGTGCACTCATCGTGGGTCCCCTTCTGGGGTTGCACACCACTTATTTGAATGCCCAGGAATACCCTACCAAGCCCGTGCGGGTGGTAGTAACGAACGCGGCCGGCGCTCTCATCGACAGTCTTGCCCGGATCGTCTTTGCCAAGGTTGCCGAGACGACGGGTCAGCAATTCGTCGTCGATAACCGCCCGAGCGCGGGCGGCATCATCGCGGCGGAGACGGTGGCCAAGGCGGCCGCTGACGGCTACACCCTGCTTGTCACGAGCAATAGCATCTTGACGGTCAATCCTTTCTTGTTTTCGAAGCTCAGTTACGATCCCGTTCGCGACTTCGACCCGGTAACGATGCTCTCCAAGGTCAGTGAAGTGCTGATCGTCAACCCATCGCTCGGGGTCAAAACGCTCGAGGATTTCATCCGATTGGCAAAGGCGCGCCCTGGACACATTACCTACGCAAGCGGTGGGAACGGGCATCCCACGCACCTGATGATGGAGCTTTTCCAGAGGAAGGCCGGCATCCAACTCGTCCACGTACCATACAAGGGCACGAGCCCGGCTGTGCAGGCCATCGTGGCCGGGGAAGTCGGTGCTCTTAACATCGGTATCGGGCTGGCGCGACCGCATATCGTGAGCGGCAAGGTTGTCGCGCTGGCAAAAACAGGCTTCCCCTCGAAGGAAGCGCTACCTGGCGTGCCGGCCCTGACGGATTCTTTCGCCGATGCCGAGTACATTCCCTGGCAAGCGGTATACGCCCCGAGAGGTACGCCCAAGGATGTCGTCGCGAAGCTGAATGCAGAAATCGGCAAAGCCTTGGCGCTTCCTGATGTCCGAACGCGATTAGCCAATATGGATCTGACCCCCGCCAGCGGCTCCCCGGGCGATCTCGACCGGACGTTTCGCGAGGACTATGCGGTCAACCGCGATCTCGTGAAGAGCATCGGATTGAAGATCGACTGACTCTGGCCGGCTGGACGCTCGGCGCCCTGCTCAAGGCAGACGCGCTGGAGCAAGAGCACCACGATGATGCGCACGGGTCGCTCCTGAAACGGGTCGCGTGTTTGCGCGACGGCTGCGAGCGTGGCTCCGACTTGCGCTCCTTGCGCGCCAGCGTCGCGCGCACTTCAACGCGTGTGAGTAGGCTGATGCGCGCGTCATCCTGCGTCGTGATCCATCTACTGAACGCGTCGCTGCCGTTTTCCGGGACATACCATTTCAGCAGCGCCGAGGTATCGATGTAATTCAACGTGCGATCACCCGCGCTGATCGCGATCGTCGCGGATCAGAACCTCGGAAGGGGTCTTCTGCTTCGGCATCGACTTGCGTAGCGCCGTCAGTTCCTTGGCTCGGCGTAACAGGCGTTCGCGTTTGCTTTCTCCCGTCCACGGCAGCACCCGCGCAAACGGTTTGCCGTGATGGGTGAGGATCACCTCGCCTTCCCTTTGCAGGGTTTCCTTCAACGCCGCGTAGCTCTGGCGCGCCTCGCGCACACCCAAGGTTTTCATGGCCATTCTCCAAAGTGTCGCAAATTCAAACTTTGCCATATTGTTCGAGCAATCGCGTGTGCCAGTCCGACCGCACGGCGCGAGACTGCCCAGTCGCGTACATCCACGACGGATGCGGTCCCGATGCGGCGGAGACAGCGCATCGACCTGGTCCAGAAGCGCCGGACCGGTGAGCCAATTGGGGTCTACCATCGAATTTAATGCGCATGATGGATGCGCGCGGACTATGCGGTGAACCGCGATCTGGTGAAGAGCGTCGGATTGACGGTTGACTAATCTTTGCCGATTGGTTCTGCTTCGCGACGGAGTCGGGCTATGTTTACACGGTCATTCGGCTGCCGCACGACGCAGCGTCGCGATTGGAAGAAACAGGGAAAGCGGTGCATCCTTGAACGAAACGAAACCTAGGCGCTCATAGAAATCGCGCCCCGATTCGTTCTTGGCGTCGACGACGACCGCGTGAATACCGACGCGTGCAGCCAACTCAATGGACAAGCCCAAAGCGAAGCGCATGAGTTCCCGGCCGAGCTGCTTACCCTGAGCGCGACGATCGACGGCCAGGCGCCCGATGCGGAGCACCGGCACCGGGTAACGCGGTAATTTGCTTGCGTCTGGAAACGATGTCGTGCCGACTTGTCCGACGCTGACCGAAACAAACGCCATTACGGTATCGGTAGTATCGGCGAGGACGACATACGTTCGACTGAAATCCCGCTCCTGCTGTTGGCGGGCATATCGGCGAAGGAAGTCATTCAGTGCGGGCTCACCGCAGTCGAATTCGTCGCGACGGTGCGTCGAGGCCAGCGGCACCACTCGGATCGTCATCGGCGCATAAGACGCTTCAGCGCGGCGGTCGGTGCTGACGGCTTCGCGAGCGCTTTGGCGAACGCGTCGAAATCGCGCTTCGTCAGCATCATTAGCTCGTGTTCGGCCACCACCTTCTTGGCTGCCTCGTAGGCGTTCTGGACCATGAACGCCGAGACCGTCGTGCCCATATAGGCGGCGGCCCGCTCGATCAAGGCCTTCGCTTCGGTGCTGGTTCGCAAGTTGATCCGGGCAGTATCAGCTGCCTCCTGCGTTGCGCTAATTGACATCCTGGGGATCCTCCATCTGAATGAAAATTGTACATTGATTTGACGTACAGAGGGTGTCCGAATGCGCGCTCATGCAGCCGGCGCCCGAGACGGCCGTGGTCGAATGGATGGATCGCCAACCCGCGGAGTCCGGCTGGATCACCAGTTGACTACTTCGCCCCCTTGGCGACCGCCCGCAATGTCTCGATGAACAACTTCGTTGCGGGGCCGACCCTGCGATGCCTCAGGGTGGCGAACGAGACGGGCGGCGGGCTCACCTTCAAATTGACCGGTACGATCCGCAGTGAATTCTGGTTGGATCTGAAGCGCAGGTAGGACGCCGGCATTACGGTAAAGAAGCGCCCGGTCTGCGCGAGCGCCGCCTGCATTGACATTGACGCGCAACTGACGCGTACGTCTGGAAGCGCTAGGCCGTTCGCCCGGAACGCTTGCCTAATGAGGGTTCCGACGATGTGCGGTTCCTGTGGCATACACCAAACCTCATCCATCAGGTGCTCTAACTTCACACCGCGACCGCGGAAACGCGGATTATCACGGCCGGTGACAACCACCAATGGATCGTCGAACAGCGATTCCTTTTCGATGTCTTCCTCTGGGTCGATACTGATCCGCCCAACGAACACATCGATCGCGCGGGCGCGCAACCAGCGGTAGAGTTCAACGTTGCTCTCGCCTTGCGTCACGCGAAAACCCATCCTGGCGTGTTGGCGCGACAGCCGGTCGATGACCACCGGCAGCAGGCTTCCCATCCACCGGTTCGCGGCGCCGATTCGCACTTCCCCGACCGTCGGATCGGCCAGCAATTCGATTCGCTCGACGGTCTGCTTCAACTCGTCGAACAGGTTGGTGGACCCCTCGAGCAAAGCCTCTCCATAGGCCGTCAGTACGACGCCCTGCGGTGTGCGGTCGAGGAGGCTCACGCCAAGGAGCGTCTCCATATCGCCAATGACCTTGGTAATCGCCGAGGGCGTCAGCGCGAGGTCGTCCGCGGCCTTCGCCATGCTGCCCCGCTCCACGACCGCGCGAAACGTATGCAGGTCTTTGAGCTTGAGTCCTCGCGCGATCCGATCACTGCGCTGCATCTGAGGCCTTGAAGAAAAGTGAATGGGGGGTGCCCGGATATGAGTTGCATCTTAACCTCTCGGGCGTACGCTCCCGTTGCAGCTCAAGCGGTGCAACTAACCAACCGGAGAGAAGATCATGACAACAACGAAATACGGCACGTCGTGTTGGGCGTCGAGTCGGATTGCACTCGTCATGGCGCTCCTTCTCGGCTTCCACAACACCGATTTGTCCGCGCAGGAATACCCGACCAAGCCCGTGCGAGTGGTGGCTTCGGGCGCGGCTGGCTCGCTGAGCGACAGTCTTACGCGGCTGATCTTTGCGAAGGTTGCGGAGTCGTTGGGCCAGCAATTCATCGTCGATAACCGCGTCGGCGCCGGCGGAACCATCGGAACCGAAATGGTCGCCAAGGCTCAACCGGATGGCTACACGCTGCTGTCAACGATCAATACCGTAATGGTCATCAATCCGTTTTTGTCCTCGAAACTCGGCTATGACCCCTTTCGGGACTTTGAACCAGTTGTAATGCTCGCGCAGATCAGTGAAGTGTTGATCGTCAATGCATCATTAGGCGTCAAGACCCTCGACGATTTCATCCGCTTGGCGAAAATGCGTCCGGGGCAAATTACATACGCGAGCGGCGGTAACGGACATCCGACACACCTGATGATGGAGTTGTTTCAGCAGAAGGCTGGCATCCAACTGCTTCACGTCCCTTATAAAGGCGCAAGCCCGGCAATGCAGGCCATCGTTGCCGGCGAAGTTGGGGCCCTTAACATCGGCATCGGGCTCGCGCGCCCACACATCGCGAGCGGCAAGGTTGTGGCGCTGGCGAAAACAGGCTTCCCATCCAAGGACGCGCTTCCTGGTGTACCGGCCCTGACGACGTCTTTCGCTGATGCCGAATACATCCCGTGGCTAGCGGTATTCGCGCCAAAGGGGACACCCAAAGACATCGTAGCGAAGCTGCATGCAGAAATCGGCAAAGCCTTGGCGCTTCCCGATGTCCGAACGCGTCTAGCCAATATGGATCTGACCCCCGCCAGTGGCTCCCCGGGTGATCTCGATCGGACGCTGCGCGCGGACTATGCGGTCAACCGCGATCTGGTGAAGAGCGTCGGATTGAAGATTGACTAACCCACGGCAGCCCTTCGCCGCGGCGGTCCGGAGCAGGGTTTTGCGACCTTCTGAAGGTCGACGCAAGCGCGCCAATCGAGCCGCATGTTCGCCGGAAGAATAATGCCGTCCCAATTGGGGCAATCCTTCTTCACGCGTGCGGCGAAGTGACCCGGATGCCTGCCGATCAGGTGGACGCCGACATCAACCGTTTTGAATTCATTGCGTTTGAACGATCCGCTCGCGCATGCTGTTCACGGTGGCGGGCTCCCCGCGAACACGGAAAAACGTGCCTTCGCTGTCGGCGCGTTCCTCCAGCACCTCGCAGCAGTCGAAGATCTCGCCGCGCAGTTGCTGTGCCGACCAGGGTAGGAATATCTCGGCCTCGATGAGATCTTTCTGGAAAAACGCGCGGATCACCGCATGCAGCTTCGCGACATCGTCTGCGCGGCGCGCACTCATCACGATGCAATCTGCGTAGTGCGCCTGCAGGATCACCGCTCGCGCCTCTTGTGCTGCAGCGTCGCCAACGCAGTCGATCTTATTGAAGACACGGATGCGCGGCACGGCC
>JANMUI010000111.1:0-16303 GCA_031391405.1 Betaproteobacteria bacterium | reverse complement strand
CACTTCGAGAGGTGATCGCGGTCATGCTACACCGACCTCAACGTACACCCTGTACACCACCGCCCGGGTCACGTCGTCGCACTCTGCCAGACGCAGAGCGCATCGAGCGCTTCGACTTGCTCGCCCCGCACCCAGAGCGGGTTCACGTCCATTTCGGCGAGGTCCGGCCCGAGACTCAAAGCGGCCTCTGCGATGCGGGCGATCACCGTCGCCACAACCTCCACATTCACTGGCGGGATGCCCCGCTGGCCCGCCAACAGCTTCGCCCCACGCAGCTCAGTCAACATGCGCTCGATCTCGGATGCATCGACCGGCAGCACCCGCAGCGATATGTCTTGAAAGACTTCGACCCATATGCCACCGAGGCCGACCGCAAGCACCGGCCCCCATTGCGGATCGCGCGACAGCCCCACCAGCAATTCGACGCCGCGCTCGCGCATCGGGGACACGAGCACACCATCGATCCGCGCGCCGGGCGCCCCGCTTCGAGCGCTGGCCACGATGCGTTGGTACGCTGCGCGAACCGCGGGTTCACCTTCCAGGTTCAACTCGACACAACCGATATCACTCTTGTGCGCGATGTCGGGCGAAGCGATCTTCAACACCACCGGACCACTGATCGTTCTGGCGGCGGCGATTGCCTGCGACTCGTCCTGCGCCAGGACCGCGGGAACGACCGGTACGCCGCAATGAGCCAGAAACGCCTGTGCCGCCTGCTCCGACATTGGGCGCTGCGCCGGGTGCTGCGCAACCGCCACGTCCAGACGTGCCGAACGTGCCGTGCTGAACTGTCGCCGGCGCGCTGACCACCAGAGCACGCCGCCGATTCCGGCGATGGCACGATCGAGGCCGAAGGCGACGTACGGTGCTTTCGTTCGCGCGATGATGCGCCGCGCGTGATCGTTGATCGGAGTGTGCGTGTAGCTCACCAGCAGACCGGGTATCGGCGCTCCATTCAGCCCCTTCGACAGATGATGATGAAGCGCTGCGAGCCGCGGGCTCTCCTCCGCTTCGCAGGTTGGAATGCCGTACCAGATGCAGAGGATCGCCGCGAGCTCGGCCTCGCCCGCAAGGACGCGAATCGCCTCCTCGCATTGAACGGGCTCGATGCCGCCGGTGAGATCAAGCGGATTGTGCGGCGCGCCGAACCCCGGCATCGATTCGCGCAGGCGGGCCGCGGCCGCCGGCTGCAATTCGGGCACATCGATCCCACGCGCCGCTGCAGTGTCCGCGGCGATTTCGCAGATCCCGCCTGAATTCGAGAGGATGCCCAATCCACCTGCGCGGAGCGGGCCGGTGTGCGCGGCGATACTGGCGGTCGCCAGTAATTCTTCAATCGACCGCACCCGGATGATGCCGAACTGGCGGCAAATGCCATCGAACACCCGATCATCGCCCACTAGTGCGCCAGTGTGTGCGGCTGCGGACTTGGCGGTGACGTCGCTCGCGCCTACCTTGAGCACCACGATCGGCTTTCCAACCTCGAGCGCTCGCCGCGCGACGCACAGGAATCGCGCGGGGTCGCGCACGGTCTCGATGAAGAGCGCGATCGCATGCGTAGCCGCGTGATCGATCAGGTAGTCGGCAAACGCGCTGGCGTCGAGATCGGCCTCGTTGCCGGTGGCAATCACGTGGGAGACGCCAAGATCCTGTTGATACGCAAGCTCCGCGAGAAAAAACGCGGTCGCCCCGCTTTGCGAGACGATGGCCACACCGGATTGATGCGACGGGGCGCGCACCGGCGTGGTCCAAGCTTGAACGTTGTCGGCGAAATTGATGAAGCCCAAGCTGTTCGGACCGAGCAATCGAATGCTATGACGGCGTGCACTCGCGACAACCGCCTCCTGCAGCGCGACGCCGCTTGGGCCCGTCTCGGCGAATCCGGAGGTCAGCACCACGGCCGAATGCGCACCGGCTGCCCCGAGCTCATCGATCGATTCAACGACAGCGTGTGCCGGAACGATCACGATGGCCAGATCCAGCGCCGCGCCGATTGCCGCAGGCTTCGTCGCGGCTGGTTCACCATGCACGGTCCCGCCGCGCCGGTTAACCAAATGGATCGTGCCACGGTAGCCGCTTTGCCGAAGATTGTCGTAGGCCGTGCGCGACCAACGTGACTGGTCGGAGGCGCCCACGATCACAATGGACTTCGGCCGCAGCAGCGCCGCGACTGCATCGCGATCGCTAGTCGCCCGCATTGGTCGTTCGCGATCGAGGGCCGCACGCACGCTAGATCGTCACCCTAGATCTCGATCCCCAGTTTCTTCGCAAGCGGCGCCCAACGCGCGACTTCAGCGGCAACGAAGGATCGTGCCTGCTCGGGGTTGGAGTCGATCACCGGCTCTATCCCTTGCGAGCGCAACTTTGCCTGGAACTCGGGACGCCGCATTACGTTCGAGAGCGCGCGCGCCACAACGTCGACCCGCTCTTTGGGTGCTTGCACCGGCGCCGCCATCAAGTTGTAGGTCGAGGCCACGGCGTCAATGCCGAACTCCTTGGCCGTGGGGATATCCGGCGCAGCTGGAATCCTCGCGTCCCCGAGCACCGCAAGGATCTTGAGCTTGCCGGCCGCGTGAAGCTGCTGGGTGGTCTGCAACGTCTCGAGCATGAACGTGACTCGCCCCGCCATCGTGTCGACGAGCGACGGACCACTGCCCTTATACGGCACGTGTAATGCCTTGATGCCGCCGGCGCGATCGAGCAGCAACTCGGCCGCCAGATGGGTAGACGCGCCAGTGCCCGCGCTGCCGTAGGGCTGGCCAGGTTTAGCGCGCAGGGAGTCGAGAAAGGTTTTGAGACTCGCCACTTCCAGGTTCGGGTTAGCGACGACCACCAAGGGCGCAACCGATAACTGCGCGATCCATTGGAAGTCTTTAAGGGGATCGTACGGTGGGTTCTTGCGCACCACCGGTGCAAACACGGCGGTCGATGCGGTGTGCAGCATGAACGAGTAGCCGTCGGCCGGCGCGCGGAGAAACGCTTCGGCGGCAACCAGGCCCCCCGCGCCCTCCTTGTTCTCCACGACGACGGGCGCCCCGAGCTCTTGACGGAGCTGCTCCGCGATGAGTCGCGCAAACGTATCGCCGGCCCCGCCGGGTGGAAAGCCGACCACCATCCGCAGCACCTGCTGCGCACGCACCGGGGACAGCCCGGCGAGCGATGCAAGCAAGCCGATCGAAGCCTGGAGGAGATGCCTTCTTCGTATAGCCATTGGAGCCTTTCAGTAAAAATT
Source organism: Betaproteobacteria bacterium (assembly GCA_031391405.1). GTDB lineage: Bacteria > Pseudomonadota > Gammaproteobacteria > Burkholderiales > SG8-39 > SHXR01. The sequence continues at coordinate 13,071 of JANMUI010000111.1, read as the reverse complement.
CTGGTTTCTGCGGATTCGCAAGCGGCTTCCCGGGCCCCGCACGCACCGACGCGCACGACAGGATCGAATCGCGCAGACATGATAAACCCGCGGATGAAGGGGCCGCGCATTCTGGGCAGTACCTTACGCGATATACCCCATACCGAACTGGCTATTCGCGATGTGGCAGGATTGAAGATTCTCGACGCTTGTTCATCAGGATCGGCTATGAATGTTTTTCTTCAAACAATAGCGCTGCTTGCGTGCCTCGCTGCGAGCCCCTTCGCACGCGGGGACGTGCCGCTTGCGCAACGGAAAGCGGAGTCGCTGGGTACGCCCGAGTTGATGCGCGCCATGCAGAGCGGTGGCTATGTCGTCTATTTTCGACATGGGCTCACGAACTGGTCGGAGAAACTGCGCGAACAGCGCAACACCGCGACCAAGCATTTCGATCTGGCGAACTGCGCCTCACAACGCAACCTGAGCGAAGAAGGCCGGTCCGAGGCACGAATGATCCGCTTCTCGCTTGCGCAGATGAAGATCCCCGTCGGCCGTGTCTACGCGAGTCAATACTGTCGGCCGGCCGAGCACGTCGCGATCATCGCGGGTAGGCAGCCGGACGAGCGCGTGTTCTGGCTGACCGGACTCGGTCGCCCGGAGACCCTGCCACGCCTCCGTGAGCGCGCATCCACGCCGCCTGACGCGGGCACCAATATTCTGCTGGGTGATCACGGCGATCTCATTTACAACATCACCGACTGGGTGATCGAGGAAGGCGATGCGGTCGTGTTCCGCCCCGAGCCACCCGGCTATAAGTTCATCGCATGGATCCGCTCACACGAGTGGCTCGAGCTTGCGCGCAAGCTCGAAGCGGCCGATCAGCCTGCGCCACCCGATATCACCGCATTCGAGATCGATGGTGACATTCCGATCGAGATCGAAGCCGCACGCGCTGCCGTCGCGCCGTTCATTGGCCGGCCGGCCGGCGTCGATGCGCGATATCTGGCTGGGGCAGCGCTGGAGCGGACATTACGCGAGCAAGGCTTCGGCACGTATGGCGTATCACTCGCCGACCCCGCTGCTGCGTCTGTCGTGCGGTTGACGGTGCGGAAGTCGGTCATCGGCAAGGTAGAGGTTGCGGCGACGAACGACTATGGTGCGGCAAACCTGCGCGCGGCCGTGCCCGCGTTGCGAGAAGGCGAGTCGCTCGACACGATTGCGCTGCGACGTCAATTGCTGGCTGCGGGCGATCATCCGTCCCGCACCGTCGAGGTGCTGTTGCGGCGCAGCGCCACACCCGACACGCTCGATGCCGATGTCTCGGTGAGCGGCCGCCGGCCGTGGTCGGCCAGCGCATCGCTCGACAATGCCGGAACGGATGCAACCGGGCGCGTGAGGCTCGGCCTTGGCGCCAGCCACGCGAATCTTTTCGATCGGGCGCATGTGGCGACCATCGGCGCTGCCACGGCCCCCGAACACACCGACGATTCGCGGCAATGGGGTGCAGCCTATACCGTGCCGCTGCCGGCGCTGGCCGGTGCGATCACCGGATACTGGTCGCGCTCCACCACATCGTTCGGCGCGATCGCCGGCGTCGCGGAGCTCACTGGCCCTGGGCACTTCGGCGGTCTGCGCTATCGCCATCAAATGGCGCCACGTGGCGACTACTCCGCCGCAATTAGCGCCGGACTGGCCGACAAGTCATACGCCGGCAACGGACTCACCACCAACGTCCGCGCGCGACCGTTGTCGATCGGCTACGGTGGCCATTGGGAAGGCCAGTGGATCGGCTGGAACTACGGCGTCGAGTACGCGCGCAATCTCGAGGGTGGGAGCGCAAACGACGATGCCACCTATGCGCTGGCTCGCCCGAATGCCAACGCAGGATGGAGCGCGCTCAGGGCCAATGCCGACCTGACCCGCATCCTCACTTACGACCTGCGGTTGATCGTTCGCGCGCGCGCGCAGGTGGCGCGTTCTCCGCTGATCGCCGGTGAACAGATGGCCCTTGGTGGCGCACTACCGGCCTGGGGTGGCTGGCCGTGGGGCGGGACGGCAACCGTGCGCGGCTTCGAGGAACGCACGGTCCTTGGCGACACCGGTTTCGCCTCGAGCGTGGAGTTCTGGTCGCGACGGCTGTTTGGACACGACTTGCGAGCCGGCGGCTTCTGGGATTGGGGTCACGTCACCCGCGAGAACGTACCGGCCGGCCAACTGGACGCGCAAACCATCACGAGTATCGGCGCCGCGCTTCGCTATCGTCTGGATAGGCGGGTGCAGGCACGTCTCGATTTCGCGCATATAGTGCGGGGCACGGCGGATCGGCCAGAGGGGAGCCACCGGTTGTTCCTGTCCGTGTTGCTGACGTACTAGCGCGGCGCGCTGGGCGTGGGCTGCGAATATTCTCCCCCATGAATCGCTTCCGTGCCTTTGCGTACGAGCTGACGACGGCTTTCTGTCAAGGCTGATGCACTCACTTGCCGCCGCAAGGGTCGTGCTGCAATATTCGCGTACGCAATGTCCACGCGGCCATCGGCCGAACGCAGCCAGGAGTCGGATCATTGAACAGGTTCTTCGTCATTGGTGCAATGGCACTCGCGTCGCTCGCCGCCTGCACTGCTCACAACGCGCACTACGATCCGTCGAAACCGCATCACACTGCGGAAGGTTTTCGCAACAACTATCCCCACCCCGAGAAAGGCAGTTTCTGGGCGTGGCAGTGGGAACGCTGGCGGTTGGGGCTGCCCACTATGCCCGCTGGCGGCTGGCAATTCGCCGCGGTCGATCAAGGCGCGCAAGCCTATCGCGGGAATCACCCGGAACATCGGGTCACCTGGATCGGACATGCGACGGTGCTCGTGCAGATCGGCCCGGTGAATGTGCTCACCGATCCGCAATTCTCAGAACGCGCCTCGCCCGTCGGATTCGTGGGACCGCGGCGCGTTGTCGCGGCGACGCCCGGCTTGGCCGCGCTACCACGCATCGACGTGGTCGTCATCTCGCATGATCACTACGATCATCTCGATATCGAAAGCGTCAAGGCGCTCGCCAATCAACCCGGCGGCTCGCCACGATTCTTTGTCGGGTTAGGGCTGAAGGAATGGTTTGCGCAGTTCGGCATTACCGATGTCGTTGAGCTCGACTGGTGGCAGCACGTCGACTTCAAGGGCGTGGAGATTCATTTCGCGCCCGTTCAGCACTGGTCGAAGCGAACGCTCACCGATGCGAATCAAAGACTGTGGGGCGCCTGGGTCGTGCGGCATCCGACCTTTTCATTCTTCTTCGCGGGCGATGCCGGCTATTCGCAAGACTTCGCGGACATCGGCAAACGCCTTGGACCGTTCGATCTGGCGGCGATTCCGATCGGGTCGTACGCGCCGCGCTGGTTCATGCGGATCATGCACATCGACCCCGCCGAAGCGGTGAAGGTCCACAGGGACGTTCGCGCACGCCAGTCACTTGGCATTCATTGGGGAACGTTCGCGAATCTCTCCGACGAGACGTTGGACGAGCCACCGCGTGTGCTGGCCGCATCGCTCGCGGCGAATGGGCTGACGGTGCACGATTTCTTCGTCTTGAAGCATGGCGAGACGCGACGATTCGCGCCGCGGCGGGAATAGGATCGCGCATTGTTAATGGCGCGCGGCAGCGAGCACTTACTGAGCTTGCCGTCACTCAGTGACGACGCTCACCCCCTCATCCCTAGCCCTTCTCCCACGAGGGGAGAAGGGAACGAAGTGCGGACATGGATGTCACCCATATCCGTAATCTTCAGTAACCCCACGACGGGCATGCACGCGCCGCATACGGCCGGTCCCAGTCGGTGCAATTCGATGCATCGACAATCTGCACGGGAAGGATGATTCGCTCGGGCACGGGTTCCCCGCGCAGATGGCGCACGGCCGCCTCGGTCGCGATGCATGCCATCTTCATCGCGTCGAAGTCCGCTGTCGCGAGCATGCGCCCTTGCCGGATTGCTGCGACGGCTTCGGGAATCGCATTGATTCCGACGACCGGGCGCGATAAGGCGTGCTTTTCGAGCACGTCGAGCGCCCCGAGGGCCATGGTGTCATTCGCGGCAATCACACCATCGAATTCGACCCCGGCGGCGAAGAGCACCTCCATTGCCGCGCTAGCCACGTCGCGCTGATAAGTCACCGCGGACGGACGCCGCTACGGTGAGCAGCGGTGACATCGCGAGTCCAGCGGTAATGCCATTCAACCGAGGGCCGCTGGTGGACGACGCCGGCGTTCCCTCGAGGATGACGATCCGGCGCCGGCCGCCGAGACGACTGGCCAGGTAGCGCGTAATCTGCGCCGCCAACGCGAAATCGTCGGACCCGACGAACGTCACGTACTCGCCGGCGGTGCTGGGCGCGATGAGATTGAATAGCGGAATGCGCGCCGCGTTGATCCTGCCAATCGCGGCGTTCATCGTGGATTCATGTACGGGAACGAACACGATAGCGTCCGGTCGCGTCGCGATTGCGCGATCGATCAATGCGATTTGCTGCGTAACGTCGTCCGGCGTCTCCGGCACATAGTGAACGGTACGCGCGCCATGCGCGGCCGCGACACGATCCGCACCGAGCCGCGCACCCACGTAGGCTGGATTCGTGCGGTTCTTGGTGAAGACGGCAATGAGTGGTCTGCGCAAGGTTTCCCCCCATGCATGCGAGCGGCTGGAACTTCATGCTACCTGGATCCACCACGACGGCTCGACGGCACAACAATCACAATGGCCCGATGCGGGATCAGGTGCAGATCACGCAATCCGGCCGCACTCGTGACACCTGCCGCGGACCGCGGGCGCAGTGCTGCCGTCCGACCCGGTGGAGGATTTCGCGCCGATCCCGCAGGCGGGCATCGACATTTCGCATATTCCATACAAAGGTGGGACCCAGGCGATACCAGACCTGGTTGCCGGGCGCGTTACGATGATGTTCAGCGCCATCCAGACGGTCTCTCCCCTGGCGCGCGAAGGAAAGCTGCGCGCTTGATGCGCGCCCCCTTTATCCGTCAGGATATGACCAACATTCTGACCAACTGGAGCATCACTATGCCCGCCATCAACCTGGGCGAAGCCAAGGCGCATTTAAGCGAGCTTGTGAGCAAGGCCGAAAGGGGCGAGGAAACCATCATCATGCGGCGCGGTGAAGCAGTCGCCAAACTCGTTCCCATGGCGGCGCCGAAGAAGGCTTATCGTTCGCGCGCCCGATTCCGCTCTGCGTTGCGGAAAGCCAAAACCCCGAGCGCGGTATTGATCCGTGGGTTGCGGGATGAGGGCTACTAATGGTCTATCTGGATACGAGCTTCATCGCCCCGCTGGTCATTGCCGAGGACAGGAGACGCTTTTCACCTCGCGATCGCGCGCGAACCATGGTGCCAAGAAGATATTGTCGCTGGATCAAGGTCTTATTAAGACCGGCAGGCAACTCAAGCTGCCGGTGGCTGCTGGATAGAAGTTCGACGTGTATGAGATCGCATCGGCGATCCGTTGCCCGACGTTCGTGTACGTGCCCGCGCCGGATGGGCGAGCACGGCATTCACGCAAGCCGCTTTTGTCCGCATCGTTTCCCAGGCTGCGTTTTCAGGCCGCTCTATCGCCGTCAGCGAAGTAGTGGATCTGCTGGTACGCAATCCCGCTGCACTCGTGACACTTGCCCCGGGCTGCGGGTGCTTTGCCAGGATCCGGCGACGTCTTTGCCGGCGGGTCACATGGAAAAACGTGATCGCTGCCCCAAGACTTGCGCTTGCCGCGCTCGCACAATGGCGCTCATCGAGACTCCAAAGAATATTAGACCTGGATAGTTCCGGGTCAGGCGCTTTGGGGTTACAGAAGGAGACGCCGATGAAACGAATACTCGGAGCGATGCTTGCGGTGTCAGCAATCGTGGCGGCAGGAGATGTGGCCGCGCAATCGAATTACCCCACGAAGCCCGTCCGCATCATCGTCGGTTTCCCGCCCGGTAGCCCGTCGGACACCGTCGCGCGTCTGCTCGGCCAGAAACTTGCCGAGTCGCTGGGACAGCCGGTTGTCGTCGAGAACGTCCCCGGCGCTGCCGGCACCATCGCAGCGGACCGCGTGGCAAAGGCGGCGCCCGATGGCTATACGCTGTGGCTCGGGGTCGCTGGGTTCGCCGTCAATCCCAGCCTGTACAGGTTGCCTTACGACCCGGTGAAAGATTTCGTGCCGATCTCGCAGGTGGGCATGACCTCGAACATCCTGGTCGTGCACAACGCGGTGCCGGCGAAGAGCGTCCGGGAGTTGGTCGCTCTGGCCGAAGCGCGGCCCCGCGAGCTTACCTTTGCCTCCGCCGGGAGCGGTAGCCAGGCTCACCTATCCGGAGCGTTGCTGAAGTCCATGGCGGGCATCGACATTTCGCATATTCCTTACAAAGGCGCGGTTTTGGCGATACCAGACCTGATTGCCGGGCGCGTCACGATGATGTTCAGCCCCTCATCGGTGGTCTTGCCTCTGGTGCGCGAAGGAAAGCTGCGCGCCCTCGCGGTGACTTCGTTGCGACGCTCCTCCGCGGTCCCCGAGTTGCCAACCATGGACGAGTCCGGGTATCGGGGCTTTGAAGTTACGTCATGGCCCGGCTTGTCGCGCCTGCCGGAACGCCGGCGACTATCGTCAGCAAGCTCCATCTCGAAACCGTCAAGGTGCTCGCGTTGGCCGATGTGCGCGCCGGATTCGCCGATCTCGGCATGGAAGTCACCGGCAACTCTCCCGATGAGTTCGCCGTGTTCATCAAATCCGAGATCCCGAAGTGGGCGAAGCTGATCAAAGAGTCGGGCATCAAGCCGGATTGATTTCGGCGGATCGGTCAAGCCAATCTGGGTGAACTCTGCATGAGGAGCAAGTTGGATCGGCCGCGTGCCCTGGTGATCGGAGGATCGGTGGGCGGGTTGTTTGTGGCGAACCTGCTGCGCGCCATCGGGTGGGAGGTCACCGTATTCGAACGCGCCCGCGGCGGTCTGGCAGGCCGCGGAGCCGGCCTCGGCGTCCATGAAGAGCTCTTCGCGGTCATGCGGCGGATCGGCATCCGCATCGACGACTCGATCGGGGTCGAGGTGCGCTCGCGCATCGCTCTCGATCGCAGTGGCAACGTCCTTTGCGAGGTGCAGGCGCGCGGAATTGCCAGCGCCTGGGACCGCATCTATCGCGCGCTCAAGACCGCGCTTCCCGCTCAATGCTATCGCTCGGGAATGCCGCTCGAACGATTCGAGCAGGACGCACAAAGGGTCACGGCCGTCTTCGCCGACGGCTCGCGCGCCGAGGGAGACTTGCTCGTCGGCGCGGATGGCATTCGTTCCACCGTCCGCCGGCTGCTCATGCCGGAGGTCGAGCCTCGCTACGCCGGTTACGTCCACTGGCGGAGCGTGGTGGAGTAAAGCGACGCGCCGGGCGCGCTGCACGACCTGATTTTCCATCACAGTGCCTTCTGCTTCCTGGACGGTGAGGTGGCGTTCTCGGTGCCGACGGCCCCCGAAGACAACAGTTCCGGGTGCGGGCGCCGCTGTCAATTTGTCTGGTGCCAGCCGGTCGATTACGAGACCGCGTTGCCCCAGATGTTTACCGACGCCAGCGGACGCCGTCACGGCGTCTCGATCCCGCCGCCGCTGATCCGGCCCGAGCTGATCCGCGACTTGAAGGAGCACGCCGAGGCGCGGCTTGCGCCGCAGATTGCCGCGCTGGTCGCGCGGGCAGCGCAACCGATTCTTCAGGCCATTTTCGATCTGGAGTCGCCGCGGATGGCGTTCGGCAGGGTCGTGCTGCTGGGAGACGCCGCCTTTGTCGCACGGCCGCACGTCGGCATGGGGGTCACCAAGGCGGCGCTCGATGCGCAGGGGCTTACCGATGCGCTCGCTGAGTCCGGCGGCGATCTCGCTGCGGCGCTCGTGCGCTATGACCGCGAGCGGTGGCGTTTCGGCAGCCAGATCGTCGAGCGCGGACGCCGTCTCGGAGCCTATCTCGATGCGCGCCGCAGACCGCCGGGCGGCCTGCGGACCATCCTGCGCGAGTGGGGCGCCGCCGGCGTGATCGACGGGGAGCCGATCAGCGTCGCCCTTGCCTAGCGCATCGACGCCGGCTTTCGATCCATACCGTTCGTGTGTCAGCGATTCCCATACGCTATGATTGTGCGCAGCCTCCTGACGGCGTCTCATGTCCCAGCCTGCGCACCAGATCCGCTTCTGGACGAGCCGCGACGGCACGCGCATCGCGTATGCGACCTGCGGCGCCGGCCCGCCGCTCGTCTGGCCGGCGGGTTGGTTCCACCACCTCGAGCTGGATTGGGACGGCCCGGTCTGGCGTCCTTGGTTCTCCCTGCTGACGCGGCGCCACACGCTCGTCCGCTACGATTGGCGCGGATGCGGCCTGTCGGACCGGGAGGGGGTCGAATTCTCCTTCGAAAGGTTCGTTGAAGACCTTGAGGCGGTGATCGGGGCGACCGGCCTCGAGCAGTTTGTCTTCTTCGGAACAGCGGCCGCAGCGGCGATCGGCATGACCTATGCCGTACGTCACCCAGAGCGAGTAAGCCATCTTGCCCTCTACGCGAGCTACCTTCGCAATAGATTGTCGGGCGGCCCGACGCCTCAGCAAGTGGAGGAGGCGCAAGCCCGGCTCAAAGTGATGGAGCTCGGCTGGCCCAACGACACCCCGGCGTACGGTCAGTTCTACACATCGCTGCATATGCTCGATGCATCGGCCGAGCAATCTCAATCGTTCGCTGATCTGGTCCGCCTGACGACGTCGCTCGCCAACGCCACAGCGTTGCTGCAGGTTTTCCTCCGGATCGACGTGCGGGACATCGTGCCGAAAGTCCGCTGTCCGACGCTCGTGCTCCACCCCCGCGGGGATTCAATAATCCCGTTCGAGCAGGGCCGGTCGGTCGCCGGGCTCATTCCCGGCGCGCGGTTTGTCCCGCTTGAGAGCCGCAACCATGTGCTCCTGGATACCGAGCCGGCGTGGTAGCAGTTTGTCGAGGCGCTCGACGATTTTCTGCCGGCGGCGCCTGCCCGGCCCGCCGGACTTCGAGGTACGCCGCTCGATCAGCTCACGACCCGCGAACACGAAGTGCTGGAGCTGGTCGCCCAGGGACTCGACAACGATGCGATCGGAAAGCAGCTCCACATCAGCAAGCGCACCGCGCGCAATCACGTCTCCCTGATCCTTTCCAAGCTTGGAGCAAAAAGCCGCGCACAGGCGATCGTGCGGGCGCGCGATGCGGGCTTCGGGCGGAAGACTTCGGGTTGATCCGCGACTGATCACAGTCTGGAGCCGGTTGCAGCCGGCGGTGAACGTCCTGCATACGGCGCCGATTGACAGCTCGTGAAGGCAAATCGGATGGTTATATTATGGCGATCCATTCAATATAAGGCGCTTATAATACGCTTCTAGGATGTCCCCACCATGGATACAATTATTCTGACGCTATTTTAGCGATTCTTCTAGAATAATGACACTATGGCAAAAACCATTGCTCCGCTACTTCCTCCAACCACCGAGCTGCTGCACCGGTTCGGTGACCGGCTGCGCTTGGCCCGGCAACGCCGGCGATTGACCGCCAAACAAGTCGCGGAGCGCGCAGGCATGGCGCCGATGACTCTTCGCAGCCTCGAACGGGGCCGTGCGGGCGTGACGATGGGCGCCTACCTTTCGGTCATGCAAGTGCTTGGCATCGAGAAAGATCTGGACCTGCTCGCGGCCCTGGACCCGCTTGGCCGCGAACTGCAAGACGCCCGATTGCCGGTCCGCCGCAAGGCGCCGGTACGCGCTCTGCCGTCGGTCTCGACGATTCCGGTGCAGCGGCAGCGATCCGCTGCCGATGCAGCAACACTTCGATCCGCAGGGCCCATCAAACGACCGCCCAAGTCGAACGAACGTACTCAGCGTTGGGTCGCGAAAAGTGGCTTTACCAGTTCCCGGTTGCTGGCCGATCTGATCGATCCGAAGGGACCGTCGCCGAAGAAACGGCGTTGATGCATGGCCATCACCATCGCCGTCTACGCTGACTGGGACGGCTTGCGTCAACCACTTCGTCTTGGACTCCTCAATGCGCAGCGTGGAGCTGGCCGCGAAGTCTTCGAGTTCGAGTTCAATGCGGCTGCGTTGGCGCTGCCTGCTCTGGCAAATCTTCAGCTCGATCCGCGGCTTGGCCTCTACCCGGGGCGCCAGCATCCACGGCAGGGCACCTTCGGGGTATTCGCCGATGCGAGCCCTGATCGCTGGGGTCGCATGCTGATGCAGCGACGCCTGGAGCGCGAAAAGCGTGCGGGGCAGGTTCCCAAGAATGCGCGCCTCCATGAGTCCGACTACCTGTTGGGGGTGCATGACGCTTTTCGCGTGGGTGCGCTGCGCTTCCGGCTCGATGACGCCGGCGATTTCTTGGACCCGAGGCATGGCGCCGCTGCGCCACCATTCGTACAATTGCGCGAATTGGAGGCGGCCAGCCTGGCGTTGGAGCGCGACGCAGACAACACCGCCCCGGCCGGCAGCGACTGGTTGCGCATGCTGATCGCCCCTGGTGGATCGTTAGGCGGCGCGCGCCCGAAGGCCAGTGTGGTCGATCCGGATGGGCACCTGTGGATCGCCAAGTTTCCGAGCGTCGGCGATGAGCATGATGTGGGCGGCTGGGAACTGGTGGCGCAGACCTTGGCGCGCGGATGCGGATTGAGCGTCCCGCAGGGTCTCGCACGTCGCTTTGCGAACCCGCATCACAGCTTTCTTGTGAAGCGCTTCGATCGAACCGGAGCAGGACGACGCTTGCACTTCGCCTCCGCCATGACGCTGACCGGCCACCGGGATGGCGATGACGCATCAACAGGCGTGAGCTACCTCGCGATCGCGCGCGTGCTGATCGATCACGGTGCGAAGACCAATGTCGACTTGCGGGAGCTGTGGTCGCGCATCGTGTTCAATATGCTGGTCTCCAACACCGACGACCACCTGCACAATCACGGCTTCATCTTGATGCCGGGCAAGGGGTGGCGCCTGTCGCCGGCCTTCGACATGAACCCCGTGCCCGATTCCAACGGCCTCACGCTCAATGTCAGCGAGGCCGACAACGCGCAGGATCTCGATTTGGCTCGCTCGGTCGCGCCCTACTTTCGGGTCGCGGCGAAGGACGCGGACACCATCATCGGACGGAGCCAGCGGGTCGTCCGGCAATGGGCAAAAATTGCCACGAGCCTTCGCATCCCGGCTCGCGCACAACAACGGATGGCCGCAGCGTTCCGGCTCGCGGGATAACTCTTTCGGGCCTGCTTCCGTGCGGCGGGCGGAATACTACGGGCTGATCCGGACCTGATGAGGCTAATCAGTCCCGGTGCGCGGACTTCGATATCAGCCGCGTATCAACCCTTCGCAACATTCCATTCGTCGTCGGGCCCAAAAATTGGCGGACGGTCGTACGGAATGCCCTGGTCGTCGAGAAACTTCTTCAAGACTTCGGGCGTGACGACTTGGCGCATCACGCCCTTCGCGTCAGGCCTGTGGGTTGTATCGAACATGATGATCCCCTAGTTCTAAGTGCCCCCTTGAGGCGCGAATTTGACGCGGACGAAAGGTTCGCGCAAGAACCGATCGGCGACAGGGGATGCATATGTCGCACCGCGTTGCGCCGAATGAAAGTCGGATGCAAGGGTCCGACCACCTGATAGACAGCCGAGCCGGCCTGTAATCAGCGCTTCATCTGCGAATCCGCCTCGCGTGGTGGCCCCTTTAAGGTCGCCCCACCGTCGACTACCAGGATCTGTCCGGTGATATAGCGTGCGTGCGCGGAAAACAGGAACACCGCCGCGTTGCCGATGTCCCAGCCAGTGCCTTCGATGTCGAGAACAGAGGCCTTGCGGCGCTGCTCGCGCGCGCGATCACTCATGCCGTCTTGCACCACCATCGGTGTGTAGACCGGGCCCGGTGCGATGCAATTGACGCGGATGCCCTGTGGCCCATGATCGACCGCCATTGCTTTGGTCAACGCGATCACTGCGCCCTTCGAGGTCGAATAGGCAGTGAGGCCGCGGGGACGCAATGCGGAGATCGACGAGATATTCACGATCGCGCCGCTCTTTGCGGTTTCGATCATGGCGGGAATCGCATGCTTCGAGGCAAGGAACATCGAGTCGACGTTGACCAGCATCAGCTGCTGCCAAGCCGCCAGGGTCTCGTCGACCACGGATCCGCGGCTGTCGATGCCGACATTGTTGGCGAGGAAATCGAGGCGCCCGAATCGTGAGACGGCGGCTTCGACCATGGCACGGCATTGCGATTCACTCGTCACGTCCGCCACGAACGGCACTGCTGTTCCGCCCTCGCCTTCGATCATCTTCACGGTGCGCTCGGCAAGGTCCTGCTTTCGATCCACTACCAGCACGCGCGTGCCGCCACGCGCAAGCAGCATGGCCATCGCGCGACCGTTCCCGATACCGTCGCCGGCCGCACCACCCCCGGTAACGATCGCCACCTTGCCGTTCAGTCCGCGATCATCGTCCATGTTCGTCCTCCATGTTGGCGGAAAGCCTACCATGCGTGCCATGAGGCCGGACACACGAGGTCCGACAACGAGGCCGGCCGCAGATCGGCGCGCCGCAATTCGGATGGTTTCAGGGGCAGCCGCTATTCGATCGGATCCTGAAGGAGCAGGCGGATCTCGTGGGTTGAGGGGGTAGAAGGAAACCCGTTACCCCAACCGACACGGGCAACGTGCCGGGTGTATAACGCGCAGGCGGCTTCGCCCCGACGCGATTGATCAGCAGAATCAATCGACGCGCAGACAACGTCCCGCGGAAGTCGCTTCGATTCCACAACCCGAAGAGGCGATTATGTCCGAGCACGAATGCGGTGATGGCTGCCAGGGCGGCGAACATGTCAATATCGAAGAGCAGGTCGACGAAGCACGCCGGCGCTTTCTGAAAGATTCATTCGTTGCCGGTGGCACGGCGGTATCAGTCGGTGCGCTGGGCGTGACGCTCTCACCCGATGCACAGGCGCAGGACGCAAAGGCCGGGTCGGGCCGCGCCAATCACTTTCACGTTCCAGCCAACGAGAAGACCGTTCACTGGGGTTACTTCAGTCGTTCGATGAAG
>JANMUI010000052.1:0-3072 GCA_031391405.1 Betaproteobacteria bacterium | reverse complement strand
CGGTGCGAATCTCACCGCCGCCAATCCGATTCAATGGGCGCGGCTCAAGCGTGCGAAGGCGCGCGGTGCGCGCGTTGTGGTGATCGATCCGTTTCGCACGGCGGCCGCTGACCTCGCCGATTTGTGGATCCGCCCGCGACCCGGCACCGACGCGGCGATTGCGCTTGCGATGATCGATGTGATGATCCGCGAGCATCTTTACGATGCGTCGTTCGTGCGCGACTGGTGCCATGGATTCGATGCGCTCGCCGAACGCGCGGCAATGTATCCGCCGGATCGAGCGGCGGCAATCGCCCACGTGACGGCCGACGACATCATCGCGGCAGCGCATCACTTCGCGCGCGGCCCATCGGTATTCGTCAGCGGACACGGCATCGACGCGATGTCGAATGGCGTCCAGACGTTTCGCGCGTTCCATTCGCTCGTCGCGATCTCAGGCAACCTCGATCGGGCTGGCGGCAATCGTCGCGTCAAGCGCCCGAAGGGATTCAAGACCTATCTCGATCTCTTGCACGATCCGCGATTCCGCTTGCCACGCGAGACGGAATTGCAGACCCTGGGCGCTGATCGGTTTCCGCTTTGGGCCGGCCCCGACGGATGGCAGACCGCCTGCCACAATCCGACCGTCATCGATGCGATCCTCACTGGAAAACCCTACCCGGTGCGCGCGATGATCGTGAGCGGCGTGAACATCGCGGTGACGTATCCGGATTCCGCGCGCACGCTGGAGGCGCTGCGCTCGCTCGATTTTCTGGCGGTCGCGACCCATACGATGAGCCCGACGGCGGCGGTCGCCGATATCATTCTGCCGAAGACCACCGGCCTCGAAGAAGAAGAGGTCACGGTGCAACTGCAGGGCCCGACTATTGTCTACACCGCACCGCTTGTGCCGCCGCAAGGCGAAGCGCGACCGGATATCGAGATGGCGCGCGGTCTTATCGATCGAATGGCGGCGCGCGGCGCGTTGACGGCTGATTTCGTGCCATGGCGCAATCAGCGCGTGTTCAACGAATTCCTGATCGAGGGTTCGGATCTTTCGCTCGATGCGCTTGCCAAGGAGGGATTCGCATCGTTCGACTATCGGCTCGGAAACTTCGCAGAACAAGGATTTCGAACACCCACCGGCAAGGTCGAGCTCTACTCGGAAACACTCGCGCGCCTGGCGCTCGATCCGCTGCCGGATTACGTGCCGCTCGCTAGCGCGTCGCTGCTGAATGGTGGGTATCCGTTGTCTCTCCAGACCGGAGCGCGCGAGAAGGCGTATCACCACTCGCGGTTTCGCGAGCAGGCGTGGGCACGCAAGATGTCACCGGACCCGTTACTCAAATTGCACCCCGATACCGCGGTCGATCAAGGCGTGGCAAGCGGCGACTGGGTATCGATCGAAACTCCCGGCAGCAAGCGTCGCTGTCGCTTGAAGGTCGAGGTGAACGACCGGACGCCTCCGGGCTTGCTCGTCACCGGCATGGGATGGTGGCGGCCCGAAGGCGAAGGTCCAACGTTCGGCGCGCTCGATATCAACATCAACGCGGCGCTGTCGTATGGCGGACCCTACGACCCGATGTCGGGGTCGGCGGATACGCGGGCGATTCCGTGCCGGATTGTGAGAGGTGTTTGAAGAGGGAAACGGGCATCATCGTCACTCGATCTTTGGCGCCCTTACGCTCGCGCACGATAATTTCACGGCGGCCGAAATCGACATCCTTCACCTGCAATCGCCGTCGGGAACGCCTAGACATGCGGCTCGCCCAACGCGGACGGATGGTGCATTCCATGGAAAACGACGAAGCGCCGCACCCAGTGCGGTGTACTGCTCCTCTGTGCGGATGCTGTAGTGCAACGCGCGCATGCGACTCCGCACCCGATCGAGCAGCCTAGGTGCGGTGCCGCTACCTTTCTCCACAGGCATTTCGACCCGTCCTCTCGATCCACCGTGTTGCGATGCGGCACGCCCGCCGTCCTGGTCACTGCAGCCTTCCAGTTCGCTTCGCCTTCGACAGTCGTAATGACGAATGCCCCGAGCACCCGTGCTAAAGTTACGAAACATTGTGCTGAACCTCGTTGGCGTGACGCCGACTATCGCCCAGAATGCCGCTCCTCAGGAGAATCGTCATGATGATACCTGATATGTGTACAGTACAAGATTCTCAGAATACTGTGCGCGCCCCGCCGTCTATTCCATTAGGGGTGGATCCCGCGGCTCTACAAGATTGCGCCTGCGCGATCCGCTCTATAAGAAACTTCCCGCTCGCGCCGGCCTATGCGAAGCTTTCGGTTCGGGCTGTTAACTTCTAGTTAGCGCCTTCCGACACCGTGAGTTGCGAAGCCGACTTCAAGACCGTAGACCTGATTGTTCGGTCGGACGCAGAAACCCGTGGTGTAGACGCATTCGCGCTATCGCTGATCAAAGCCGAGCGCCAGATGCGTCGGCTGGTCACTCACCTCATCTATCAGTTCCCCTGCTTCGGCGTGACTGACATTGGTCAGTTGCGTGACACCCTCGCGGACAATCGGCGAGTCTATTTCGAAGGATTCGAGCGCGGTTTCAATGCCCTATACCCTCTGGCCGTGAGAGATCTTATTGGCCCCGAGTACGACAGACTTCGCCCCCGACTCGATAAGGCTATTGATCATCGAAACAAGTTGTTTCATGGCCAACTGACATCGAAGTGGTTGAGTCGAGAAGACCTCCTTGAATTCGTTGCTGATATCCGTTCTTGGTGCGAAGCTCTGTCGACCGGCGCCAACGCGAAGGTGGGGTACGATGGATTCGCACGCGATTCCTTTCAGAAGTCAGCTGTGCCTGACCTGTCAAATCAATTGAAAGTGCAACTCGCTAACGTTCATGACTATGCAAGCTTTATTTGCGCGCATATGCAGCGGCGCTAACCCTTAAGGATTGATACGACCCGCAGTGGTCGTTTCAATCCGTTGTTCAAGAAGCCCGGGTCAAGTGGGATGCTCCGGGGGCTATGGGGGTTGCCTCGGCCGGTGAGTGCGACTCACAGTGAATGCGAGAAAGAGCGCGGTGGATCGCCCGTGGAACCGCAAGTTCCTGGGCTTCACGGTCAC
>JANMUI010000051.1:0-1729 GCA_031391405.1 Betaproteobacteria bacterium | reverse complement strand
GGCGTTGTAAAGCCCCATATTGATGCCGGGCGACTCGTGGCGATCGCAACCACCGGTGCGCAGCGCTGGGCGATCTTGCCGAACGTTCCGACCGTGCGGGAGGTGGGCCCGCCTGAAGTGGCGAATTACGCCTATGGAATTACGCTTGGCCTGGTAACCGGCGCTGGCGTGCCGCAAGACATCGTTGCGAAACTGCACGAGGCGATCGCGGCCGCGCTTGGCGTCGAGGAGACGCGGAGCACGCTCGAGCGGCAGGGCTACGAGATCGTCGGTGTGGGGCCGGCCGAATTTGGCGCGGCTGTGCGCACCGACCTCGATCAGAATCGCAAGCTTTTTGCGAGTGGGCGCATCAAGCTGGAGTGAATCGTATCAAGCGAGCGGCGGCGCGCTGTTCAATGGAAACGACATAATCCGTCTCCAGCAACGATTGCCAATAAACAGGGAGTCCCACAATGTCGCGCATCACGACCAAGGACGGCGTGCACCTCTATGTCGAGGAAACGGGTTCGGGCGATCCGATCCTGTTCCTGCATGAGTTCGGCGGCCACTATCTCAGTTGGGAGCCGCAGGTCCGGTACTTCTCCCGCCGCTATCGTTGTATCACCTACGCGGCGCGTGGCTGGCCGCCATCCGACGTGCCCGAGAACGTCGAGGCGTATTCGCAAGCGCGTGCTGCCGACGATGCCGCCGATGTGCTGGACGCGCTGGGACTAGCGAAGGCGCATCTCGTGGGGCTCTCGATGGGCGCGACCGCCGCGGTTGACTTCGGCATTCGGCACCCAGGTCGCGCGTTATCGCTGACCGTTGCCGGAGGCGGCGGCGGCGGATCGACGGATCCGGACGAGAGCAAGAAATTCGCGGCCGATTGCGCTGATTTCGCGGCACGCATCGGGCGCGAAGGCATGGCGGCGATGGCCGATCTCTATTGTGCAGGCCCGGCGCGCGTGCAATATCGCGATAAGGATCCCCGTGGATGGGCCGAATTCAAACAGCAATTCGCGAACGGTTCAGCGCGCGGTCACGCTCTTACGATGATCGGCGTTCAGGGTGCGCGCGAACCGTTCTTCTCACGGACGGACGAACTCAAAGCAATCGGCGATCCTATGCTGGTGATCGTAGGCGATGAGGATGACTCGACGATCGCGCTTGGCCATCATTTGAAACGGCATGTGCCACGCTGCGGGCTCCTGGTCCTGCCAAAGACCGGCCACACCATCAACCTTGAAGAACCCGCGGCATTCAATCGCGCCGTCGAAGATTTCATTCACGCCGTGGAGCGCGGGCATTGGCGCGAGCGGAACCTCGGCACCGGCGCGGGCTATACGCTGGTTCCTCGTTCGAATCCGCTTGACGTAAAGTAGCGGGCGCTGGACCGAAAGGCACTTGCTTAACGTGCGGTGCTCAAGACTCCATTCGGCACTGGCCCCCTCTCCCGCGCTTGCGCCACGCCTTCTCCCAAAGGACCCTTCCACCATGCTGCGTGCGACTGCAAATATTGTTCTGCCCACCGCGCTGATCGGATCGCTGCCGCGTCCCCACTGGTACATCGAATCCATCGGCGCCCGCTCGTTCATGCAGGCGATGGTCGACTCAAGGTTTCGGGAGCAATACACCGATGCGGTCGCGGTCTACGTAAAGGATCAGGAGTCGGCCGGGCTCGACATCCTCACCGACGGCGATGCCCATTTCGACGCGGAAGTCGGCGGCCAAAGCTGGACGAGTTACCCGC
>JANMUI010000060.1:0-6864 GCA_031391405.1 Betaproteobacteria bacterium | reverse complement strand
ATGATGTAGAAGCCGAGCGCGACGAGCGCATAGATGCCACCGAGCGAAAAGCCGGTGAGCAGATACTGAAGAATCTCCCCCATGTGAAGCGCCGCTTTGGTTTTCTTCGTGAAATTGAACAATGCGCCCAATGCGTCCAATGGGCGACAACGGCGAAACCCCTGTCCGGGTATTTCGTAGTGGTCGATCCCCTAACGGGGACCGACCGACGGCCTACGGCACTATTTCTTGATCGCGTAGGGCGTCTGCTCCACTGCCGTCAGATAGCCCTTGTGGTAGGTGAGCATCTTGTAGTGGGTGGGTACGATCGAGTCCATGCGCTCGTAGGTGGCTTCGAACGCCGGATCGTACTTGGCGATGATGCCCTCGTACTTCACCTTGAAGAGTGCATCGCGCAGCTTCTTGCGATCGAAGTCGCCTGCAATCTTCAAGCCCTCGGCGATGATATACACCGCGTCGTAGGCATTCGCCGTGCCGCTTGGCAGGGCGATCTGGCCGGGGTGATCGAGCTTGAATTTGGTCTTGATGCGCTCCCAGACCTTTTGCGCCCGCGGGCTGAGCTGACCGGTCCAGGCATAGGTGCCTGCCACCAGCACGCCTTCGGACAATTTGCCCGCCGTCTCGCCGAGTTGCGCGGTAATGCCCCAGGCGCTCACGATATTGGGGCGGTAGCCGATCCGCTCCATGCTCTTCAGGATCGCGTTGGCCTCGCGATCGACGCCGTAGAAAATGAGCGTGTCGGCGCCGGCATCGCGCAAGCGGATGAGTTGCGCGCTCATGTCCTGGTCGGCGATGTTGAAGGTCTCCTTGCCGACGAGCTTCATGTTCTTGGCCGTTGCCGCTGCCTCGACATCGGGCACGGCGCCTTGTCCCCAGCCGGTGGCCTCGAACAACAACGCGACCTTCTGCGACTTGCTTCGCTGAATTGCATGATCGAGCAGGAACGGCGCCACCCAACGGTCCTTCATCGAGGTGCGGAACATCCACTCGTTCTTGCCTTTCTCCCATTCCGTGACGCGCGTACCGGCGGAGATGACGCCCATCCAGGGGAGGCCCATTTCGCTCAACGGCTCCCGAATGGCGAGCGCGTTCGGCGTACGAAAGCCGCCGATCATGACAACGCAATTCTCTTTTTCGCCGATGCGACGCGCGTTATCGACGGCGCGCGACGGTTCACCTTGGTCGTCCAGGGCGACGATCCGGAGCTTCTGACCCAATACACCGCCCGCCTCGTTGATCTCGTCGACCGCTGCTTCGACGCCCATGCGAATCGCGAGGCCGGTATGGGCCAGCGCGCCACTCAATTCCCATGAGCCTGCAATGCACGGCTGCGCCTTCTGCGCGTGCGCCGGGCTCGCCGCAACGCTCAGCACACCGACACAAGCGGTGGCAAGCATGGCGTGTAATGCCGTACCGTAACGTATCTTGATCATGCGATTCTCCTGGGATCAATTGAGTTGAATCGCCACCGCGAGCACGCCATTTGCGCTCCGCGCTGCGACACCGAGTCCGAGCCATTACAGCGCAAAGGTTGAAGGGGGTCAAGACTTCGTTTTTGTGCTCCGAACCAGTGCGAACACACTGAAATCCGCACCAGGAAAGCGCATTGACGCGGTGAAGGAATCCTGCGCAGAATGCCTGCACATAGCCATTCAGAGAAAGGGAGGCGAGCGCCATGTCTGATTCAGCGTTGAGCAGTCCGGTCGCGATAAATCCCACTGGCATTGGCGCGGCTATTCGCCGCAAGGAAGACATGCGCTTCCTGCTTGGCCGCGGCAACTACGTCGCCGATATGCAGATCCACAACATGACGTTCGCGGTGCTGGTGCGTTCTCCGCATGCGCATGCACGCATCAAGGCGATCGACATGCGTGCGGCGCGTAAGTTGCCCGGCGTGGTCGCGGTGTTCACCGGCGATGATCTGTTGGTGGACAAGGTGGGCGGCTTGCCGTGCGCGTGGCCGGTCACCGGCAAGGGTGGAACGGCAACCAAGGAGCCCGCGCATCCGGCACTCGCACAGGGCAAGGTGCGCCACGTCGGCGATCCGGTGGCGCTCGTCATCGCCGATTCGCTTGACGAAGCACGCAATGCCGCCGAGGCGGTGAGGGTGGAGTACGACATTCTTCCGGCGGTGGTCGGCGTGCTCGATGCACTGAAACCGGGCGCACCAGCGGTCTTCGACGACATCCCCGACAATGTCTGTGTCGACTGGGAGATCGGCGACAAGGCGGCGGCTGATGCCGCGTTCAAGAATGCCGCGCATATCGCGCGCATCAGTCTTGTCAACAACCGGCTCGCCGGCAATCCGATGGAATCGCGTGCGTCGATCGGCGACTACGACGTTTCGCGCGCTCAACACACGTTGTGGACGACCAGCCAGTTTCCGCACATCGCCAAGCTGCTGATGGGCAATTTCGTGCTGGGTATCCCGCAGCACAAACTGCGGGTCGTGTCGCCCGATGTCGGCGGTGGCTTCGGCGTGAAGCAGTTTCTCTACGCCGAGGAAGTGCTGGTGACCTGGGCGGCGCGCAAGATCGGGCGCCCGGTGAAGTGGGTGTGCGAGCGCAGCGAAGGCTTTGTGTCCGACGCCCAGGCGCGCGATCACGTGACCGAGGCGGAGCTCGCGCTCGACAAGAGCGGCAAGTTCCTCGGGCTGCGCGTGCACACCACCGCCAACATGGGGGGATACCTTTCCACGTTCGGGCCTAACATTCCGACCAACCTGTACGGCCCGCTGCTGGCGGGCGTGTACACGACCCCGGCGATCTATTGTGAAGTGAAATGCGTGTTCACCAATACGCTGCCGGTCGATGCGTACCGCGGCGCCGGGCGCCCGGAGGCCACATTCTGCCTGGAGCGGCTGGTGGATGTCGCGGCGATCGAGATGAAGATCGACAAGGCCGAGATCCGCCGGCGCAACATCATTCGCATGGAAGCCTATCCATACCAAACGCCGGTGATGATGCATTACGACAGTGGGGATCCTCTCGGTTGCATGGACAAGGCTCTGCTCGCTGCGGACTGGGAAGGCTTTCCCGCGCGCAAGGCGGAAGCGGCCAAACGCGGCAAGCTGCGCGGCATCGGCCTTTGCACCTATGTGGAAGCCTGCGGTCTGGCGCCATCACGTATTGCGATCCGGCTCGGGGTGCGCGGCGGCCTGTTCGAGAGTGCGGCGGTGCGTGTGCATCCGACCGGACAAGTGACAGTGCTGATGGGTACGCACAGCCATGGACAGGGACACGAGACCACCTGCGCCCAGATCGTGTCGCAGAAACTCGGCATCCCCGCCGAAAACGTCGAGATCGTGTTCGGTGATACCGATAAGGTGCAGTTCGGACTCGGTACCTACGGTTCGCGATCGGCCGCGGTCGGCGGCTCGGCCTTGGCCAAGGCGACCAACAAAGTGATCGTGAAGAGCAAGAAGATCGCGGCGCACATGCTGGAGGCCGGCGAAGACGACATCGAGTTCGCGGGCGGCGTATTCACGGTGGCGGGCACCGACCGCAAGAAGACGTTCGGGGACGTCGCGCTGATGGCACATTTTCCGGTCGACTATCCGCTCGAAGTCTTGGAGCCCGGACTCGAAGAGCAGGCGTTCTACGACCCGGTGAATTTCACGTTCCCGTGCGGTGCGCATGTGGCCGAGGTCGAGATCGATCCGGACACCGGTTTCGTCGAACTGAAGGCCTATGTTGCTGTCGACGATGTGGGAACCGTCATTAATCCGATGATTGTCGAGGGTCAGATCCACGGCGGCGTGGTGCAGGGCGTGGGCCAGGCGCTGTTCGAGGATTGCATCTACGACCCGGTTTCCGGACAACTGCTGTCGGGTTCGTTCATGGATTACTGCATGCCGCGCGCCGACACTGTGCCGTCGATGGACGCCGGCACCCATATCACCGCGTGCACGCATAACGAGCTCGGTGTGAAGGGTTGCGGGGAGGTCGGCACCATCGGCGCACCTGCCACCGTGATCAATGCGGTCGTCGATGCACTCCAGCATCTGGGCGTCTCCCATGTTGATATGCCGGCTTCGCCGAATCGCATCTGGCGGATCATTGCCAATGCGGGTCGCGCCTGAGTGCTTAGGTCGGATGTTCTCAGTCGCTGCTGCGGCGAAACAGCGAGCGGCTGCGATGGTCGGGATTCGTGAGCGGGCGTTGATCACTAGACCCCTCGCCCCAACCGCGGGGTGAGACGAGGGTTTCGGAAAGCCTGCTTTCCGCTAGTCGAACGGCATCCCGATGCAGCGGGATGCGCGCCCTGCAAGGGAGGGGCGGGGGGAATCTATTGCTACTTCACGATTCCCTTGCTTTTCAAGAACGCGTGGAACTCCTTGGCCTGCTCGCCACCGGCCTTTGAGCCGAAGGCGAGATTCCATGCGCCTTGATTGTAGCCGTCGCGGGCGCGCTCGAACTTGTCCTTGTCAATCGTCGTTTCCTTCATCCCCTTCTCGCTGAGCGCGACAAGCTCCTGGCGCAGCCGCTCGTCGAGCGCCTTCTGACCGGCAAGCTCGGCCTTGCGGCCTTCCTCGACGAAGAGCGCTCGATCCGCGGCGTCGAACTTGTTGAATCGATCGAGATTCATGAACAGGAAGTGGTAACTGGTGCCCCAACGTGGCCGCAGCATGAATTTCGCCTGTTCGTACCATTTGAAATCGATCGCGCCGACCACGGGCCATAACACGCCATCGACCGAGCCCCGTTGCAGTGCGGCGTACACCTCACCCCCTTGCAGGGTAACGATGGTCGCGCCGAGCTGATCGGTGAAGCCTTTGTACGTCGGGATTCCCCGCAGCTTGCGGCCGGTAAGATCCTGGCCCGGCTTCACCTCCTCTTTCAAGACTGCCTGGAACGTGCCATTGCCGGCCATGTTGCCCGGTACGATCGCGAGCATTTTCATGTTGTGCCGCTGATACTCGCGATCGAGAAAATCGTACAGGCCGTTCTGGCGCCACCCTTCGGGGTCCGGCTCCAGCGCGTAGATGCCCATCGATGCCGACGAGACGTTGCTGTGCCACGGCTGCACGGTGAACAGCACGTCGAAGGCACCTTTCTGCACCGGTTGGAACTGTTCCGCGGCAGGCACGACTTCCGGGCCGCTCGCGCGAAACGTCATCTTCCCCTTGGAGGCGGCCTTCATCGTCTCAACGAATTTGTCGAGGACCAGGGGTGTGGCGGGATAGCGGCCGTCGAACGTATTGAGAACCTTGATTTCGGCCGATTGACCGATTGCGGCGCACGGCAGTGCTAACGCGGCGGTGACCGCGAGGGTTCCAATGATGCGCGTCACGATTCCTCCTCCATTGAGTTGACGCGCCGGACTATACCGCCGGATCGCCGGGACCGCATGCGCGCAGGGAGATCATGGTTCGCATATGATTGCCTGTATCGATCAACGGAGGGGGCGAACATGACCAAGGTCGGCTTCATCGGACTCGGAACACAGGGCAAGTATCTGGCGGTCAATCTCGCCACCGCGGGATACGATCTGATGGTGTTCGACGTGCGCGCCGAGCCGCTCGAGGAGCTGCGCAAGGCCGGTGCCAAGATCGCGACCTGCAACCGCGACGTCGGCAAACACGCCGAGATCATCGAGATCTGTGTGCTGAACGACGAGCAGACTGAAACGGTCGTGCTCGCCGCGGATGGCGTGCTCGCGGGCGCCGCGCCGGGGTCTTTGATCGTGATCCACGGCACCGTCAGTCCGAAGCTGATCACTCGGCTCGCCGCCGCAACCGCCGCGAAAGGTGTCGAGCTGATCGATGTGCCGGTGAGCGGGAGCGAAGGCGGCGCGAAATCGAAGACGATGTCGTATATGGCCGGCGGCACGGCGGCACAGCTTGAACGCTGCCGGCCGCTATTCGAAACGTCGGGCCAGAAGATCACCCATTGCGGTCCGCTCGGTACCGGGATCCGCGCCAAGATCGCGCACCAGATCATCATCAGCATCAACATGCTCGCTGCCTACGAGGGCATGCGCGTCGGTCGTGAGGCGGGTGTGTCGGCCGAGGTACTGGAGAAGGTGATGACCGAAGGCCATGCGCAAAGCAAGATGGCCGACAACTGGTTTCGGCTCAAGTTGCGACCGCACGCGACGGGCGTGTTCTTCAAGGATCTCGACGTGTCGTTGAAGTTCGCGCACGAGCTCGGCATTGCGCTGCCCGGTGCCGCGCTGACGCAGCAATTGTTGGACACCGTCGTTCCATAGCGAGGAGAGAGCGATGAGCGTCGCCAACGGTTCGGCGAA
This sequence comes from Betaproteobacteria bacterium, assembly GCA_031391405.1. Classification (GTDB taxonomy): domain Bacteria; phylum Pseudomonadota; class Gammaproteobacteria; order Burkholderiales; family SG8-39; genus SHXR01. Next base: position 615 of record JANMUI010000060.1, on the reverse strand, counting down.
GTCCCTGGTCGATATGCAGTCTGGCGAAATCAGCCGGGAGTTGTTCGTCAACGCCGACCTTTATCAAAAAGAGCAGGCGCAGGTCTTCGCACGCGCATGGCTTTTTGTCGGCCATGAAAGTCAGGTGCCGCTGGTCGGGGACTACATCGTCTCGAAGATGGGCGAGGAGTCGGTCATTCTCACTCGCGATCAGCACAACAAACTCAATGTATTCCTGAATACCTGCAGGCACCGCGGGATGAAGGTTTGTCGCTACGATGAAGGGAGCACCCGCCATTTCACCTGCCCCTACCACGGCTGGACCTACGATCTGGACGGCACCCTGCTGCGCACGCCGCACATCGGCGGCATGGGTCGCCATGACTGCGACGGGATCGACCGGTCGACCCTGGGCCTCCGGTCGGTGCGCTGCGAGGCGTGGGGCGAGCTGGTGTTCGTCAACCTGGCGGGCAACGCGCCGCCGCTGGCCGCGTTCCTCGGTCCCCTTCTGGAACGCTGGCGCGACTACGACCTGACGCGGCTGCGCTACGGCGGGTCGTGGGACTACACCCTGGCGTGCAACTGGAAGCTCGCCATCGAGAACTTCCTGGAAAGCTATCACCTGCCCTGGGTGCA
>JANMUI010001034.1:0-7466 GCA_031391405.1 Betaproteobacteria bacterium | reverse complement strand
GGCAAGCCGGCCGTGCGCAGGTCGCAGACGCTAAGGTCGGTCTTGCGACCGGCTACGGTGATCTTGGCGACGGTGCCATCATGATCATGCGGCGAGGATAGACCTGTGAAACGCGAAACGGGAAACGGGAAACAGGAGACGGGAATGGGAAATGGGAAATGGGAAATGGGAAATGGGAAATGGGAAATGGGAAATGGGAAACGGAGAATGGGAAACGGGGAAATGGGCGAGGGGTGACGGGTAAGGGGATTGGCGTTTCCCTTTTCCCGTTTCTCGTTTCCCCGCCTCTCTGTGTCCCCTGCGTCCCCTGTGGTGAATCGTTAGTCTCTACTTTTCCCTGCGGTGAAAATTCAATGCCTACTTCTTAGCCAACCCGAAATCCGCATCGAACCCCACCCGCGCCAGCACTTTCATCTCGTACTTCTCCCCGCCCTTGGTGTACTGCACAAGGATCCCGGTCCGATTGCCGTCGCGGCACTGCGGCGTCGCGTCGGCGCAGAAGTTGATCGGGCCCGAGGCAAGCCCGCGGAAGTCCTTGATGGTCGTGAAGGCGTCGCGGATCGCGGTCCGATCAGCGGCAAGCGACGCATCCGTCAAGGTGAGCTTCGCGCGGCCAAGGGCAAGCTTTACGAGTTGCACCGTCTCATAGGCTTGCGAGAAATCGTGGTCGGGGCAGGCCACTTTGTATTTCGCCTGGACCATCTTCACGAATTCCTGGGCGATCGGGCGCTCGTCGGTGCATGTGAATGCGGCAGCGAAGGTGAGTCCGACCGCGGCATCGCCCGCGAGCTTGGGCACCGGTGCATTGGAGGCGGCCGACGCGGCGACGCGCACCACATTCTTCGGAATCCCAACCTCATAGGATTGCTGCGTAATGCGTGCGATAGCATCCAACTGTCCGCCGATCGCCAGCACCTCGGGTTTGAGGGACTTCAGCTTCAACAGGTGCGAGCGGAAATCGAGATCGGTTTCCTGCATCTGGGCCTGGTACACCGGCTCGATGTTATAGGTGGTCTTCATGTACTCCATGTACGCCTGCGCAAACGATATCCCTGCGCCGTCGGTCGTGTACAGGTAGGCCACGCGCTTGCCGCCTTGCTCGGCCAGGTACTTCGCATGAATGGCGCTATAGAAGCGCTCCGACACCGAGGTCCGGAAAATCCAGGCGTTGCCTTTCTGCGTGATCGACGAATTGGTCGAATGCGGGATGATCTGCGGTACCTGTTCTTTCGCCGCGACGTCGATCATCGGCAGCGACACCGAGCTGCAGGTTGAACCGATCACCAGATGCACCTTGTGCTGATGAATGAACCGGTTGACATTGGCAATGCCCTTGTCCGGCTTGCACTCATCATCGAGCAGGATCGTCTCGATCTTCTTGCCGTTGATGCCGCCGGCGGCATTGATCAGGTCAAGTTCGTCCTTGGTCATCTGGCCGTATTTGAGCCCGTTCTCATTCAGCATGCGCAGGGTCACGCCAATGCGGATCACGTCGGCGTACGCGACGCCCGACAACCCGGCCAACGTGAATGCCGCGGCCGTAGCGGCGAGCGACCTGATAGGCATCTTGCTCATGGACTCCTCCTTGGGGAATGGGATGCGCGGATGTCTCGGTCGCGCGAGTTGGCATCTTAGCAAGATTCCAAGTTTTGCTAGACGATTGCGCCCAAGTCGATTCTAATTCCGGCCAATAGCGGGGAGGCGCGAAAGCGAAGCACGGTCATGCTCGAGATCGATCACGTCGAGGGAGGTTACGGCAGCGTTCAAATCTTGAACGGGGCGTCGATGAAGGTCGAACGGGGCCAGATCGTCGCGCTTTTGGGCGGCAACGGCACCGGCAAATCGACCCTTCTGAAGGCCATTTCCGGACTACTCAAACCCTGGAGCGGCACGATCACGTTCGATGGCGATCGCATTGACGGCTTGCGTCCCGATCTGATCGTGCGGCGTGGCCTGGTGCAGGTGACCCAGGGCAAGGAAAGCTATCCGGCGATGACGGTCGAGGAGAATCTGCGCGTCGGCGCTTTCGTCCGTAATGATCGCGCGATCGTGCGACGCAACCTCGACCGCGTCTACGAGTATTTTCCGATTTTGAAGGAGCGGCGCAATTCGCTTTCGGCAACGCTCTCGGGTGGCCAGCTGCAAATGCTCTGCATTGGGCGCGGCATGATGTCGGAGCCGAAAATGATGCTGCTCGATGAGCCGAGCGCGGCGCTCGCACCGCAGGTGGTGCTCGATATTTTTCGTATCATCTACCGCATTTGCCGCGATGGCATGACGTTGCTGCTGGTCGAGCAGAACGTTCGCATGGCGCTCCTGCTTGCCACGTACGGCTATGTCATCAAGGACGGTGTGATGCAGATCGAAGGGCCGGCGGAGCAGTTGATCAGCGATGACAATGTGCGATTGTCGTATCTGGGCGGAACAGTGGGTGGCGGCGATAGCGGGCTGGCGATGGGGCGCTAAAGATGTCGATCCTAAACATTCACCACAGGGGACGCAGAGGACGCAGTTGAAACGAAATACGAGTTACGGGAAACGGGAAACGGGAAACGGGAAACGGGAAACGGGAAACGGGAAACGGGAAACGGGAAATGCAACTCCACTTCGCCCTGCTTTTCCTCTGCGTCCCCTGCGACCCCTGTGGTGAAGACCTAGCGTGAAGAAATAGCGTGAAGAAATAGCGTGAGGACCTAGCGTGAAGACCTAGCGTGAAGAAATAGCGTGAGGACCTAGTTCAGTACACATGGAATACTTCATCGATCTCGTCATCGTCGGCCTATCGATCGGGATGGTCTATGCGCTCGTTGCGCTTGGCATCTCGTTCATCTACTCCGGGCTCGATATCGTCCACTTTGCCCATGGCGAGATCTATATGGTCGGCGCGTTCGTCGGGCTCACCGTCTACGAGCGCACCGGACTCGCCTATCCGATCGTGCTCGTGCTCTCGATGATCCTCACCGGCCTTATAGGCGTGTTGATCGAGCGCATCTTCTATCGCCGGCTGACCAAGGGTGGCGGCGGCTATACCGTTGCCGGGATGGGCATGATCATCTGCGGATTCGGGATGTCGATCGTGCTGCAGAATGTCGCCTTCCTGATCTGGGGCCCGAAGCCCGAGCCGTTTCCGGTTTCATTCGGGATGCCGATCGAGCTCGGCACCTTGTCGTTGCCGCGCTCGTATGTGTGGATCGTGACCGCCGCCGTCATCCTGATGGGTGGGTTGCACGTCTTCCTCAAGAAGACGCGCCTTGGACTCGCGGTGCGCGCGGTCGCGCACAACAAGGAGATCGCCTATCTCATGGGCATCAATGTGCCGCTCATGATCTCGGTGGTGTTCGGCGTTTCATGCGGACTGGCCGCTGCGGCCGGCGTGCTCGTCGGGCCGATCAATTACGTACAGGTCCTGATGGGGGTCGGTATTCTTATCAAGGCCTTTGCCGCCGCGGTGGTCGGTGGCTTCGGCAATTTGCCCGGCGCGGTCGTGGGTGGATTGCTGGTTGGCGTGACGGAAAGTCTCGGCGCGGGCTACCTCTCCGGGAGCTACAAGGACGTGTACGCATTCGTGCTATTGATAATCGTCTTGATGGTGCGGCCGGCGGGGCTGTTCGGTGTCGACGCGAAAGTGAAGGCTTGAGGAAACGGAAGCCATGACATGAGCAATTTTTATGTAGCGATCGGTGATTCGTCGTCGTTCACGAAGACGGTGAGCGAGTTCGATGTCTATCAGTTCGCCGGGATCACCGGCGACTTCGCGCCCAATCATGTCAACAAGGCGTACATGGAGAAATCGAGCTACGGCCGCCTGCAGGCGCACGGCGCGCTCATGGTCGGGTTCATGTCGACCGCATCGAGCCTTGCAATCGCCAAGACACGCGATGGCGCGGACGAGACGCCCGTCTCGCTCGGATATGACAGGCTGCGGTTTCTCGCGCCCGTCTATTTTGGCGACACGATCACAGTCGATTACCGGATCAGCGCCGTCGATGTCGCGGCGCGGCGCTCAACCGGCGACATTACCGTGAAGAATCAGGATGGCACCTTGGTGGCGGTCGGCACGCATATCCTCAAATGGGTGAAGAACAAGCCCTGAAGTACAAGCCCCTATGACAGTGCGGTCGCCCGGAATGTTGCGTCAACCATCAGGAATCCGCGCTCGCGGATTCCTCACGATCAACGCGTCCACCGCGACGATCCTGTCTTCACTGCAGAGCAACGGATTCACGTCGAGCTCGACGATGCGGGACGACTGATCGGCGACGAGCTCCGACACACGTTGCACCACATCGGCAAGGCGATCCAGGTCGACCGCTGGGCGACCTCGATATTCGCGCAGCAATGCGGCACCCTTGAGCGATGTCAGCAACGCGCGGGCTTCGTCATGGGTCACGGGCGCGAGCGCGACGGCGCTGTCCTGCATCGCTTCGACGAAGATCCCGCCCAGACTGACTACGACGAGCGGCCCGAACAGCGGATCGATCCGCGCACCGATCAGGAGCTCGACCCCGTCGGGAATCATCGGCTGGACAAGCACGCCGTTGACGCGGGCGTCCGGTGCGTGCCGCCGGGCATTCATCATGATCTCGTCGTAGGCATCGCGTACCTCGGCTTCGGTCCGAAGATTCAGTCGCACGCCGCCGGCTTCGGTCTTATGCGGGAGATCGGGTGACTCGACCTTGAGGACGACCGGCAGCCCCAGGTCATGCGCGGCACGGACCGCGGTGTCCGATGATGTGGCGATGTATTCGTTCACCACCGGAATGCCATAGGCAGCTAATACGCGCTTCGCTTCCCGCTCGGTGAGCGTGTCGTGATGCGCGCTATCGATCAGGAGAGCGGCGTCCACCATCGCGCGTTCCGCGCTGATGCGCCGCATGACGCGCGGCGGTTGCCTCTGTCGCGCATCGCGTCGATGCCAGGCTGCGATCGTCGCGAAACATCGATCCATCGATCGGAATAGCGCCATTCTCGGCGAACACTCGGCTTCGCGCGCCCCCGGGCCTTCCAGCCATTCAGTGATCCAGACATTGCAAGTCATCTTGCCGTGCTTCACCGCCAGATCGTTGAACGTCTTGATGCGTGGCGTGGCGGCGTCGTAGGCATAGACTTGCGGGATGACGATCGCGCCATACGCCGCATCCGACATCAGCGCGTCGCCGCATGCACCGATCGACTGCGGATTCGTGAGGACCTGAGCGGTCACGTCACAGGGATTGCGTGCGGATCCAAACTCGGGGATATGCGCTTCGAGCACCGCGCGGACCGGATCCGACGGCTGGGGCAAGGCGATGCTATGCACCTCGGCCTTGTCGGCGGCCATGATCGAGGCGCCGCCTGAGGTCGCAATGACGGCGACCCCGCGCGCGGTCGGTCGTGGGGCTTTCGCGACGAACGCGGCGGCTTCAAGCAGCGCTTCGCAGTTGTCGACGACGACCACGCCGGCACGCTCGAAGGCCGCGCGATAGGCTGCGTTTGACCCGGCCAGTGATCCGGTGTGCGACATCGCCGCAGCCGCACCTTGTTCACCCGTCGCGATCTTGTAGACGACGAGCGGTTTGTCGACGGTCCATGCAATCTCCGCGGCTTCGATGAAGCGCTCCGGATTCGCCATGCCCTCGAAAATACATGCGATGACTTTGCAACCGGGATCTTCCGCAAGATAGGCCACCTGATCGGCAACATCGACATCGGCGGAGTTTCCAGCCGTGAGGACATGGCTGAACGACATGCCGCGTTCGATCGCCTGTGCCATGGCAAACCCGAGCGCGCCGGATTGACTGATCATGCCGATCGTTCGGTCGTGCGGCGTGGCATTCCACGGGACGCCGGAAAACGTCATTGACGCGCGAGCGAGGTAGTTCACGATCCCGATGCAGTTCGGGCCGATCATTGGGACACAGGATTCTTGCACCATTGCGGCGAGACGCGCCTGTTCTGCGATGCGGTCCGCCTTGCCCGTCTCCGCGTAGCCCGATGCGTAGAGCACGATGCCACCGGCATTTTTCGCGGCGCACGCCTGCACGATCGCCGCGACCGATTCGCGCGGCGTAGTGATGACGACACAATCGGGTGATTCGGGGAGCGCCTCGATGCCTGGATAGCAGGCCAGCGCGCCGATCTTTTCGTATTTGGCATTGATCGGGTACACATTCCCATCGAACCGCGCGAGGTTTGCAAGGGTACGTGCACCGAACGAGGCGGCATTGGGCGATGCGCCCACGACCGCGATACTGCCTGGATGAATCAGTCGCGCAAGCGCGGCGTGTCGGTAGACTCCGCGCACGGCTCAGGCGTGGCGCGTGAAGACCGCATCGAGGGCGACCACCCCCTTGTCGCCATAGCGAACCAGCAGGGGATTGATCTCAAGCGACGCCTTTCCGCCGTATGCCGTCACGAGCTCCGAGAACTCTACGATCGCGAGGACCAGGGCTGCGCGATCGACCGCAGGCCGGCCGCGCACGGCGCCAAGCAATCGCGATCCGCGCACCGCGTTGATCATCGCGTCCGCGTCTCCCGGCGTGATCGGCGGGCGCCGGAACGCGACATCATTGAATGCTTCGACCAGCATGCCGCCCATGCCTAGCATGACCATGGTGCCGAAATTCGGATCTTCGATGCTGCCCAGCACCATCTCGATGCCGTCGCTCATTTGCTTTGAGACGAGCACGCCGTCCAGATGAATCGGCGACGCCGGTTGGCGCGCCCGTTCGACGAGCATCTGGTAGGTGCGGCGGGCAGCATCGATATCACGAACATTGAGCGCCACGCCGCCGATCTCGCTCTTGTGTTGAATGGCGCGCGAGACCATCTTCATCACCACCGGAAAGCCGATCGCGCAGGCTGCTTCGACCGCATCGTTGAGGCTGCCTGCCAGATGTTCCCGCGGCCGCGCGATTGCAACCGAAGCGAGCAGATCCTTGATTTCGTGCTCGTTGAGCGCCTGGTCGGGAACCGGAACCGGAGGATGCACGACGCGCCCCCAGGTGGCCGGGGCCCGGCTATAGCGCGCATGAATGCATGCCCACGCGGCGATGGCCTTGACCGCCCGGCACGGATCCTCGAACAAGAGAAAGCCCTTGGCCGCGGCGATCTTGGCGGACGGTGCAGTAAACAGGCTGCAAAAAACGAATGGAGTGTTTGGAAATTCGGCGTGAACCTCGCCGAGTGCATCGACCAGGGGCGCGAAAACGCGCGGCGACTGACCCATGTACGCAAGGAAGAATATTAGGGCATCGTACCCGGCACCGAGCATTGCCCGCGCGAATTGCGGAGGCAGGGTCAGGTCGTTCAGCGCATGCGCGGTCGTGTCAAGCGGATTGGCCGGCGTAGCGAACGGAAGCAGGGCGGCAAGTTCGCTAGCGGCTTTTTCCGGCAGCGGAGTGACCTCTAATCCCGCGCTCGTTGCGATATCGGCCATCAATGCACCGGTGCCGCCGGAAATTGTTACCAGTCCGATGCGTTTCCCG
>JANMUI010000988.1:0-8442 GCA_031391405.1 Betaproteobacteria bacterium | reverse complement strand
GATCGGCATCGTCCAGATCGGCGGAACGGATGTGTGTTGGACCGAGCTCAGCCCCGTAGACGCTGGCGCGCGTGGTTCGAACATCGAGTGCGGTCCCACGCATGGAGACGTCGCCATTGACGCGCTGAAACGGCGGAAAGTCGGGAGCCACCTTGAGCGTGATGCCGTTGGCCCTGGCGTTCACCTGGAAGATCCCGTGCTGATTTTCGGCGAACGGGAAGTGATACATGTTTCCTTTGATCCGGACGCGGCCGTCGCTAGCGGTGCCGGCGAGAAAGGCGTTCTTCAGCCAGGTCGCCGGCTTCTCCCCGAGTTGGGGAATGTACTTGTAGAGCGCGGCGGGATCGGCACTCGGAATCCGCAGGTCGACATCGACGTTTCCAGGCGAATCGGGCATTGACACCCAGGCGACGCTGCCGATGATCGAAACCTCGCGATTGGCGAGGCGAAGTGACGGAATCTTGAGCTCCACCAGCGGCGAGCCCTCTTTCCTGCCAATGGTCCAACCGACCTGCGCGGCGAGCGAATCGAATTCGAGCGCATTCGTCCACCGGAGCGCCTGCGGGTAGGTGAACACCATCCGATCGCTGCCAACGGTCGCATTCCCGCCGCGCTGCGTCGCTTCGAACGAACCGGACAGGCCGCTGACACCGGGCACGAGTCCAAAGTCCTTGAAGCCAATCCCTGCGAACCGGCCGCGCGCCTGATAGGTGTCCGGCGCATCGGGGTATCCGGTCCATGTGATCGTGAGATCGCTCAAGGCGCCGCGCGGATCATGTCCGGTCAACAGGCGGCGTATTCCTGCCGGAAACGGCAACGTCTCGGCCAAATCGGCGAGCGGTGCGAGTTGCAGGACACTGGCGCGAAACTCGCCGCGTTCCGTGGAACCGGACGCGCTGCCCGCGACCGCCGCCGGGTCGGCGCCCGGCTTGCGTTCCCATTGCAGCGTAAAGCTGGTCGGGTCGGGACGCACATTTGCAGAGGGCGCGAGCGCGAGAATGACATTCTCGCCGAACACGCGATAGCCCGATGTCTGCCGCGTGGACAGTCCGAGGAATCCGAGCCCCTTGCGAATCTCGCGCACGCCGAGGCGCCCTTCTATGCTCGCCAACGCAAGGACCGGCAAGTCGGTCGCGAACTGGACCTTGACCGCGCCGAGCGCGACGTCCGCGGTGGCTTCGGTAATCTTTCCCTCCTCCAATACCGACCATATCCGCATCGCCCCGCGGCCGTCGGTAATCGCAAACGGATAATCGACCCAGGCTTTCCAGCCGGCCAGATCGGCATACTGCAAGGCGGCGAACAGCTCGCCTCGCACCTGGCTCAGATTTCCCGGCAGGTTGCCGCGAAACTGTCCCCGCACGTCAATCGCCGATGCCAGGGCCGGTGGAGGAATCGCCCGCAGGGCGAAGCGGTGCATACCCGTGATCTCATTGACGAGGCGAAACCCGACGTCGGTCAGGGTGAGCGGTGGGGCACCGCGCTCCTCGTCGATCCATTCGATGGTGCCCCCCGAGATCACCAATTCGCCCTGACGCAGCAGCCAATCTCCCATGCCGGAGCCGGATGCGCTATCGCCTTCGGCGTGAATCTCGATGCCGGCCACGCTGAACGTCCCGTCTCGCGAGCGCTGCACTCTGAGGGCGGGACGATCGAGGACGATCGAATGGAACCGCAGCCCGCCCACCAGTAGGGATCGCCACGACACTTCCACACCTACCTTGGCGAACGAGAGCGCGATATTCCCGGCCTTGTCGTACAGCTTGAGATCCGCGATATCCAAGGTCGGATGCAAGCGCCCCCATCCTGCGACGATGTCACCGATGGTCGCGCGCTCACCGAGGCTTTGCGAGATCAGCGCCTCGATACGCTCCTTATGCTGCGGAATCTGCGGCAGCACCCAGTAACGGAGGCCGATGATGCCGATCGCCAGCAGAAAATAGCCCAGCACGAAGATGCGCAGCCCGACGCGCCAACTCCAGTGCAAGGGGATCAACCAACGTGCCATGCGTGCGTTCGAACGATTCGATGTTGATCAGGCGTCGGCGCGGGCAACGGGTAGACGCCTGATCGCCGTCCCATGCACTGATACTGCAACCGCTCGGCCCGGACCGGACACAGCGTCCGCGCATGGCAAATCAACGTGATCAATTCGCGCGCCTCTTGTAAGCTATTCTACCCGAGCGATTCTGCGCGCCCGACGATCTTCTCCGCCAGGGAACTAAGCATCCAGCGGGACCGATTCCTGATTCCTGTATTGACGTGCGGCGCAGAGCCTATTCGCTTTCTGATTGGCCATGATTCGTAACGCAGCGGAGGATCATTGCTAATCACGAATGGCTTTTACCCTGACTGAAGCCGGGATGGACCAGACTCCTGATGTGGCCGGCGCACTGCGCTTCAGCCGCTTTGCGCAACGTCTGATCGCCGCCCGCCCCGAATTCGGCGACGAGGCGCGGTACGCCGATGTCATCGGCTGGGACCGCGACGCGATGCTGCGGTTCCTGCTGTTGCAACCGATCACCGACGGCGAGTCACTGAACGCGGCGCTCAGGCGGTTGCGCGCCCGGGTCCTGCTGCGACTCGCGGTACGCGATCTGACAGGCCTCGCGCCACTCGCCGAGGTCCATACGACGATGACCGATCTCGCGGATGCAACGATCGAGGCGGCCCATCGCTTCTGGAGCCAAGCGCTCGAGGCGGATTTCGGCGTGCCGTCTGCGGAGGGACGGCGCCAGTCGCTGCTCGTCCTTGGGATGGGCAAGCTGGGCGGTCGCGAGCTCAACGTATCGTCCGACATCGATCTGATCTTCGTGTTTCCGGAGGATGGCGAGACCACCGGCGCGCGCGCGATTTCGAACCAAGAATACTTCAACCGACTCGGACAACGCATCATCGCCACGTTGGATGAATCGACGGCCGATGGCCGGGTGTTTCGCGTCGACATGCGGCTGCGCCCATGGGGCGATGCCGGACCGCTCACCGTGTCGTATGCCGCGCTCGAGAATTATCTGATCGTGCACGGCCGCGAATGGGAGCGATACGCGTGGATCAAGACGCGTGTGGTCGCGGGCGGTGACGCGGAGGCGCGCGACAGCCTTACCCAGCTCGCGCGGCCATTCGTCTATCGGAAATACCTCGACTTCAACACGATCAGCCAGTTGCGGTCGCTCCACACGCAAATCCGGCAGGAGGTGGCCCGCCGCGAATTGGCCGATCATGTGAAGCTCGGCCCGGGCGGCATTCGCGAGATCGAGTTCATCGCGCAGGCGCATCAATTGATCCGCGGCGGACGCGATCGCGAGCTGCAGACGCCGCCCACGCTGCAAGTATTGCACTCGCTCGCGATCAAGAACGTGCTCGCGCCCGAAGCGGTGCGCGAGCTCGTCGCGGCGTACACGTTCCTCCGCCGGTTGGAGCATCGGTTGCAATATCTGGACGATGCCCAGACGCACACGATACCGACCGAACCGAACGATCGCGCGTTGATCGCGCAGTCGATGGGCTTCGCTGATTTCAGCGCGTTCTATGCGGCGCTCGAAGCCGCCCGCGCCAATGTCACCACGCATTTTTCGGCGACATTCAGCGAGCCGAAGGCGGGTACCGCTCAATCCGGCAATCCTGTCGCAGACCAGTTGAAGGCAATGTGGGTCGGCACACTCGATGACGAAGAGGCGCACGCACTGATCGGAAAGCTCGGCTTCGCCAAGCCGGCGCAATGCCTCGATCAACTGCAGGGATATCGCGCGAGTGGCCGCTATCGCAGCCTGCCCGCCAGCAGCCAAGCGCGCATCGACAACGTGATTCCACGACTCGTCGAATACGCCGCGCGCTCTTCCCTCCCGGATCAGGCTTTGCAGCGAACGCTGACTCTTCTTGAAGCAGTCGGCCGCCGGTCGAGCTATCTCGCCCTCCTGGATGAGCGGCGCGACGCGCTCGCCAAGCTGACCGATCTGGTGGCCGCTTCGAGTTGGGCGGCCACCTATCTCACCGGGCATCCGATCCTGCTCGATGAACTGCTCGACACCCGGCGCGATGGGTCGAAGCCCGATGCGGAGCGGTTCGCTGCGACCTTGCGCCAGGCGATGCAGGCCGCGGATGATGATCAGGAACAGCAGATGGACATCATGCGCGAGATGCACCATGTCCAGGTGTTCCGGATGCTGCTCCTCGATCTCGCCGGTGTGCTCACGGTCGAAGTCCTTGCCGATCATCTCTCCGCCCTTGCGGACGCGGTGCTGAATGTCACGATTGAACGTTGCTGGGCACGCATCGCCACCCGCCATCGCACCACGCCGCGCTTTGCCGTAATCGCCTATGGCAAGCAGGGCGGCAAGGAGCTCGGCTACGCGTCCGATCTCGATATCGCGTTCCTGTACGAGGACGATGATGAAGCAGCGCCCGCCCACTACGCGCGGCTCGCCCAGCGCATGGTGACATGGCTGTCGAGCCGGACCGGTGCCGGTCTATTGTTTGATACCGATCTTCGCCTGCGTCCCGACGGTGAAGCGGGGTTGCTGGTGACATCGCTCGATGGATTCCGCAAGTACCAGCGCGAATCAGCATGGATCTGGGAACATCAGGCCCTCACTCGCGCGCGGTTCTGCGCGGGTGATCCGTCGATCGGCATCGCCTTCGAAGAAGAGCGCGAAAATATTCTCACGCGCCGCCGTGATGTCGCATCGCTCAAGAGCGAAGTCGCGGCGATGCGCGCAAAGATGGAAGCCGCCCATCCGAATCGCTCAGGCCTGTTCGACGTGAAGCACGGACATGGCGGCATGATCGACATCGAATTCGTCGTGCAGTTTCTCGTGCTCGCGTATTCGCACCGGTTCCACGATCTGACCCGCAATCTCGGCAATATCGCACTCCTCGGCGTTGCGGCCGGGCACGGGTTGGTCGAACCGGCGCTCGCGACGCGATGCCAGGAAGCCTATCGGGTGTTTCGTCGCATTCAACATCGATTGCGATTGAACGAAGCGCCGTTCGCGCGGGTGCCCTTCGAGCAAATCGCGCCGGACGCACAGGCCGCGCGCGAGTTGCGGGCGGCCGTACTGGGCGATGCCAGGAAGGATGACGGCTCGCGGATCGCGGGGGCCCTCTAGTCGCACACGGCGTGCGCGACGCGAATCCGCTGCAACGGACGCCTCTTCCGCTACAATTTCGGGTTTTCCGCGCGACCGCTGTCGTTTCGGGAGTTGCTGATCCGATTCTTTCACAGGCTCGATGCCTGGACGCGGCGGATGAGATTTCCACGCAACACAAAGTCTTTTGGCGCGCCCCACTCATGCAACCCTCTGGGAGATGAAATTCATGTCGATGGCCGACCGCGATGGCTATATCTGGCACGACGGCAAACTGGTGGATTGGCGCGACGCGACCACGCATGTGCTCACGCATTCGCTGCACTACGGCCTGGCGGTCTTCGAGGGTGTACGCGCCTACAAGACCACCACCGGCACCGCGATCTTCCGGTTGAAGGAGCACACCGAGCGGCTCTTCAATTCGGCGCACATCTACATGATGAAGATTCCCTACACGCGCGCCGAGATCATGGAAGCGCAAAAGGCGGTCGTGCGCGCGAACGAGCTGGAGGAGTGCTATATCCGGCCGATCGCCTTCTACGGATCGGAAAAAATGGGCGTGTCACCGAAAGGCGCAACGGTACACGTGTCGATCGCGGCCTGGCCATGGGGCGCCTATCTTGGCGCAGACGCAATCGAGAAGGGCATCCGCGTCAAGACCTCCTCGTATGCACGCCATCACGTCAATGTGTCCATGTGTCGCGCCAAGTATTCGGGCACCTACGCGAATTCGATCCTGGCGAACCTCGAAGCGACCGAAGACGGCTATGACGAGGCGTTGCTTCTTGACGTCGATGGCTTCGTCGCCGAAGGCGCGGGTGAGAACCTCTTCATGGTCAAGGACGGGTGCATCTACGAGCCGGAGCTGACCTCGGCGTTGCTCGGCATCACCCGTCGCAGCATCATCGACATCGCAACCGAGTTCGGCTACACAGTCGAGGCGCGCCGCCTGACGCGGGACGACTTGTATCTCGCCGACGAGCTGTTCTTCACCGGCACGGCGGCGGAAGTCACGCCGATCCGCGAGCTCGACAATCGCCAGATCGGCGCGGGCAAGCGCGGCCCGATCACCGCCCGGCTTCAGCAGGCCTTCTTTGACGTTGTGCACGGCAAGAACAAGAAGCGCGCCGATTGGCTCGCGCCGGTGCCGATGGGCAAGATCGCGCGCAAGAAAGGAAAGCGTTGATGGCCGAACCCGCGCAAAGCGAGTCGCGCGTCGAAGTGACGGAGAAGGACCTGCCGCTCCACTGCCCGATGCCGCGCACGCCGCTCTGGTGCTCGCACCCGCGCGTCTTTCTGCAGCCGGGCGCGAACGGCGATGTGCGCTGCCCGTACTGCGGCACGGTCTACGTCTACCGCGGCGCTCCGCTCAAAGGCCACTGAACGGATTCCCGCGGGAACGGCTCCGACTCGCCGATGCGCGTTCTGATCGTCGCGCCCTCGTGGATCGGCGATACGCTGCTCGCGCAGCCGCTGTTCGCGCGCCTCAAGAAACAACGAAGTGATGTCTTGATCGATGCGCTCGCCCCGCCATGGACCGCGCCGGTGCTACGGCGCATGCCCGAAATCGCGAGGGTGATCGAAGCACCGTTCAATCATGGGGATCTGCGCTTGCCCGATCGGTGGCGAATGGCGCAAACCTTGGCGAGCAGCGCCTACGACCGGGCGATCATCCTGCCGAATTCATTCAAGTCCGCGCTGATCCCATGGTTTGCCGGGATTCCGGAACGGATCGGATTCATCGGCGAACAACGCTACGGCGCGCTCAACATCCGGCATCGACTAGACGAGGCCGCACTCCCCTTGATGGCCGAACGATACGCGAAGCTCGCTGAAGCGCGCGACGCAATGCCCGTAAGGCCGCTCGAGCGAATGACGATCCGCATTGACGAGAACAATCGTGCGCGGGTGTTGCGTGAATTGGCGCTCGATCTCGATCGACCCATCGTGGCGTTTTGCCCAGGTGCGGAATTCGGGCCCGCGAAGCGTTGGCCGGTGCGGCATTTCGTCGCCCTCGCGCACGCGCTCGCAGCGAAGCAAAGGCGCGTGTGGCTGTTCGGCGGACCGAACGATCGCAGCATCACCAGCGCAATCCGGGAAGGCGCGGGCGATGCAGTCGTGGATCTCGCCGGTCGAACGGATCTCGCCGGCGCGATCGACCTGATGTCCTGTGCAAGCTCTGTCGTCGCGAACGATTCGGGTTTGATGCATGTCGCGGCCGCGCTCGATCGGCCGCTTGTCGCACTGTACGGTTCTTCGAGTCCGCGCCATACGCCGCCGCTCGCACCCGCGGCCCGCATCCTTTCGCTTTCGCTCGAATGCAGTCCCTGTTACGCACGTGAATGTCCGCTTGGTCATTTTCGATGCCTTGAAGACCTCGATCCCATGCGTGTTTTCGATGCAATCGAAGAGGCCGAAAAAATCCACGAACAGCCCCTATCACGTTGAGCGCGGCACCTAGTGCTGCCAATTCGATCACGTCGACAATTGAAGCGCACACCCACAATCGGCCCGCTCTCCTCTACCTGGGCTTCCAATGAAAAAAACGCTGCTGCTTGCTGCCACTTTGGCGGCTGCTTCCTCCGCTTGTTTCGCGCAATCCGCGCCCAGCTGGTACTTGGGTTTGGGTATCGGCAATGCAAGCGTCGCGCAGGACTATTCGGGATCGATTCTGGCCGTGCCGGGCGCCACCGCGTCCAATGTCGTCGTCAACAGTAGCGACACGGCAGGCCGCCTCTTCGCCGGCTTCAAGATCACGCCGTATATCGGCCTGGAGGCGGGCTTTCAATCATTCGGCAAATTCGGCGCCCGCAACACCGTTACCGCGCCTGCTGGCGTCGCGGGCACCTACGATACGTCGTGGAAGGTTTCGGGTATCCATCTGGATCTGATCGCCACGCTTCCGCTCACGGACTTCATGAGCCTGAGCGGCAAAGCGGGTGTAATCCGGGCGAGGACGAGCGTGGACTCGACGGCGCCCGGCGTGACGTCGAGCGCCTCCGGAGACAAATTCGCGCTCCGCTACGGCGCGGCGTTCCAGATCGATTTTTCGCGGTGGCTGGCGTTTCGAGCCGACGCAGAAATCAACAAGGACGCCACCAAAGGCAACCTGGTCGGCGTTGGTGACACCCCGCTCGATTACCGGGTTGTCACCGGAAACATCCTCTTCAAGTTCTAAGCAAGGGTAATAGGGGACAGACCAGAATGGCACTTACCTGTAATAAGGGTGCCCGTTCTGCCGTTCGCTTGGCTTTAGACGATTGACCGTTCGCCCTGAGCCTGTCGAAGGGTGAATGCCGGAGTGTCCGTGAGCGGACCATCGCCCGCCTTCGACAAGCCTGCGTTACCCTTCGACGGG
>JANMUI010000971.1:0-6044 GCA_031391405.1 Betaproteobacteria bacterium | reverse complement strand
GCCCTGCTGCGCTGACTCAGCACCTCGTCGATGTCTGGCCTGAGAGCGTCCGCAACGACCGGCGGCGCGTATTCCACCACCTGGCTGGCCAATGCGGCCGCAGCGCCGGGCTGGCCGACAAAGCCGGCTGCCGCCGACAGCAGCAGCAGCATCGGAAACATGGCCAGTACCGAGGAGAAGGCCACGCTGCCCGCCTGATTGGCGCTCTGATGGCCGATGTAGTTCTGGACTGCCTGCACGATCACCGCAAGCCCAGGCACGCCGTCACGGGCTTTACGCAGCCAAGTCAACGGTACGTGCGTCCAATTCATCGCGGCTCACTCAGCGAGACTTCAATGCCTTTGCGCCTGGCGCCGTCATGCTCGGAGCGAGCTCGACCAACTCGAACCGCGCCGCACCTTGCTCGATGAACGGATCCGCGGCCATCGCCCATTTCGATATGGGTGGTGCGAACACGGAGCACAACCCGTCCCAGACGGGCCCAGATCCGATGAACATTACCGGTCAGCGCTAGCCGCCTGCGAACGAATCGCAGTCTTTCGGCCGTCCGGAATCGATGCCGCGCTTGAACCACCGCATGCGTTGCTCCGATGTGCCGTGGGTGAACGATTCGGGTACGACACGGCCCTGCGTCTGCTTCTGCAGGCGATCGTCGCCGATCGCTGACGCCGCGTTGAGCGCTTCGGCAATGTCGCCTGCATCCAGTTGATTCATCGTGCCCGCGTGGTGCCCCCACACCCCCGCGAGGCAGTCCGCCTGCAACTCCATGCGCACGGAATTCCGGTTGTGTTCGGCTTGGGAGACACGACCGCGCGCCGCTTCCCTTTTCTGGGAGGCGCCGGTGATCTTCTGCACGTGGTGGCCCACCTCGTGGGCGATCACGTACGCCTGGGCAAAATCGCCCGGCGCCTGGAAGCGGGCCCGCAGGTCGCGGAAGAACGCGAGGTCGATGTAGAGCTTCTCGTCGCCCGGACAGTAGAACGGGCCCATCGCCGCTTGCCCCGTGCCGCAGGCGGAGCTCACCTGCCCTTCATAGAGAACCAGCGTCGGGGCGCGGTATTGGCCGTTCGACTGCTTGAAGATCCTGCCCCACACGACCTCCGTGCTCCCGAGGATCTTGGCAACGAACTGGCCCATTTCGTCTGCCGGCGCACCCTTCGGTGCCTCGCGCGTATCGCGCTGGGGAGCGACTTGCTCGGCCACGTTCAGCACCGTGCTGGGGTCGAAGCCGAGGAAGTACGCGATGAGTGCAATCACCACGCCGCCGACGCCCAAACCGCCGCCGACCATGCCCATCCCTCGCCGATCCTCGACATTGCGGCTTGCCCGTTGGTCACCTAGTTGCATATCGAGTCCTTTCTGTGGCCCTATTAAAATTCAAATTTCCTGTCATTCCCGCGAAGGCGGGAATCCAGAGGTTATTGAATCGTCGGGTATTCCAAAAAGCCTAGATTCCCGCCTTCGCGGGAATGACGAATTTTTAGAGGTGCCCGTCATTTATTTGACGAAATATTTGCCGACACCACACCGATTCCTGAAGACCGAGGCTGCTAATCGAAAACGATATCGCGCCTATCCCACCGTCACCGGAATATAGAGCGACTCGGCGCCGCGGCGCACCAGCAGCGCAACGACCCCTTTAGGCGTGCCGGTGACAATCTCGTTGAATTGCTCGCGACTCTTCAGCTCGACGTCGTTGACGGCCAGGATCACATCACCGCGGCGGATCTGCGTGCCGGCAGCCGGCCCTTGTACGGCCTCGACACGCACCCCGAATTCGATTTTGAGCGCGCTCCGCTCAGCCGGTGTCAGCTCGACCACCACCAACCCGAGCTTGTTAGGCGTCGCCTCGGCCGGCACGCGCTGCGCGAGCGGGGCGTCCTCGGCGACCATCGAACCGACCGTCACGTTGAGTGTTTGCTCCTTCGCTTTCCGCCACACCATCAGCGCAGCGGCCGTGCCGGGCTTGGTCGCCGCAACCTGTCGCGGCAGATCGCCTGCCTCGCTGAGGACGGTATCGTTGTAGCGCAGGATGATGTCTCCCGGCTGCAGGCCGGCTTGGTCGGCCGGACCGCCCTTTTCGACCGAGCCGATCAGCACGCCGCGCGCGGAATCCAGCCCGAATGATTTGGCAAGCTCCTGCGTCACCGGCTGAATCTGCACGCCGATACGGCCGCGGGTGACCTTGCCCGCCGTGCGCAATTGTTCGGTCACATTGAGCGCGACGTCGATTGGGATGGCGAACGACACGCCCATGTAGCCGCCGGTCCGGCTGTAGATCATCGAATTGATGCCGATTACTTCGCCCTTGAGATTGAGCAACGGCCCGCCCGAATTGCCCGGGTTGACGGCAACGTCGGTCTGAATGAATGGGATGAACGATTCGGACGGCAGGTTGCGGCCGGTGGCGCTCACGATGCCGGCAGTGATCGTATTCGCGAAACCGAATGGGGAGCCGATCGCGGCCACCCATTCGCCCACCTGCACGTCGGCCGAGCGTCCGAGCGTGACCGTGGGCAGATCACTAGCTTCGATTTTGAGCAATGCCATGTCCGTACGCCGATCAGTGCCCACCACCTTTGCCTGAAACACGCGTTTGCCGTCGGCAAGGCGCACCGAAACCGTGTCCGAATCGGCCACGACATGCGCGTTGGTGAGGACGTAACCATCCTTGCTGATGATGAAGCCCGACCCCAGGCCTTCGCCCCGGGGCTGCGGACTGTCGCGCGGGGTACCTTGCATGCCGGGTCCGTCAGGCATGAAGCGACGGAAGAATTCGAGCATCGGATCATTCGATTGCTGCGCGCCCGACCCCCGCGTGCCACGCGTGGTCGAAACGTTGACGACCGCCGGTCCTTCGCGCTTCACCAGTATGGTGAAATTTGGAACGCCGACCGGCGCATCAGCCGCCGGCGCAATCGGAACCAGCGCGGCCGTTTCAAGCGTTCCGCCGGCACCAGTCGTTGCGGCGCCCGCCTGCGGGGCCGCATTGCGTCCCGCATCATTATGCGGTGCTTGCCGATCATCGCCGTCTCGCGTACATGCGCTCGTAAGCACCAGCAGGGTCACCGCAAGCGATTTGATGAACGTCATGATTATTTCCTCCGCGAATCGAATGTGGTCGTCCCTCCACTAGCAATCGCCATACCTGCCCGGCCTTGCGGGCGGGCCTCGTTCTTGCAACGACCTCGCCATCAGCGACTCGCGAGAGTCGACCCGATCCGGACCCATCTCACACGAAGGCATCGACCATGTACACGAAATCTCTGATTGCAAGTGCAATGACCGCTTTACTTCTCGCGTCCGCGTGCACCACAGGGCCGACCAAAGAACAGACCGGAACGGTGGTTGGCGGCGTGCTCGGCGGGGTCCTAGGTTCGCAAGTGGGCGGCGGACGCGGCCAAACCGCGGCAACCATCATTGGTGCCATTGCGGGCGGACTCCTCGGCGGTGCGGTAGGCCGCTCGATGAGCGAAACCGACAAGTTGAAGTCCGCGCAGGCGCTCGAAACGTCCCGGACGGGGGAAGACACGCGGTGGCGCAATCCGGATACCGGTCATCAATATACGATGACACCCACTCGTACTTACCAGTCGGCGGAAGGCCCATGCCGCGATTACCGCATGAACGGTATGATCGACGGCCGCAACGAAGTCATTCAAGGGACCGCCTGCCGCCAGAACGACGGAAACTGGCGCGTCATCAGCTGACGACGTGACGCCGTGGCGACTCGCGACCGGACGGCCTAGAGCCCGGGCAGACGAGCGCAACGGCACACGACTTGCAGCTTTCAATATTCGCGACTCACCGATCCGCGCCATGTCAAACTGGACGAACGCCAAAGTCAAGCAGTTATCCCGTCGCCTGCCCCGCAAGCTCGCGACGAAGCGGGCAAGCCAACGCATCCCCGCGGCCACGCTGCCCAATGCGGTCATCGAGCCGGCCGACCCGGTGGGACCGCGGCCCAAGCGACGCCGTCCCTGAACCGGGCAGCGTTGCGCGCCCGGTGTTGGGGGTGGCTACTTCGGCGAGGGAACGCCGCCCCGTTTGAGCAATGCCGGGTCCTCCTCTTTCGCTCGGCTCTTGCCCGCAATTTCCGCGCGTTCGAGCTCGCGTGCTTCAGCTTTGTTCGCCGGTGCGGCGTTTCTGGCGGCCTCGTCGACGCGACCCGCATCGACGAACTTCTTGCTCGCTTCATTGAACTGGCGTGACGCTTTGTAGTTGCCCTCGCCGAACTCTTTCTCCGGCTGCTTGCTTTCCGGCTGCTTGCTTTCCGGCTGCTTGCTTTCCGGCTGCTTACGGCTCATGTTCGGCTCCTCGTTGATGAACGTGCTGGAACTTGCCGGTCTCTGCGGCGGCTCGCGCGGATCGAAATCGACCCACTGACCGTTATGCAAAGTCCCTTCGGCTTCTTCGATGTCGATACCGCCCTCCTCGCGCAGGATGCGCTGCGCGGCGTTCGATCCGTCGGTTCGATCGATGCGCACCGCAATCATCAGCCCAGCGGTACGCGCCGGATCGGCCGGGTTGGATTCATCGTCCGTATCGGACAGCCCGTTGAGCGCTCCAACCAAGGACCCGGCGTAAGCGCCTGCCGCCGCGGAACCGAGCGCGAGCAAGACCACCGCCCCTGGCATCAGGACCGCCGCTGCAATCCCGCCGACGATGCCCAAGGTGGTTCCGCCGAGAGCCGCGCCACTAAGCGCACCGCCGCCAGCCTGCGTGGTGTCAGGATCAGCATCAGATTCGTCGTTCCCTAGAGGCGGCAGATCGTGCTGCCCAGGAGCGCTCACATGAAACGAGGACATCTGGGAGCGCATGAACCCGTTCGCCTGGAGCGCCGCCAAGGCGCGGTTGGCTTGGTCCACAGAATCGAAATGCGCGGCGATGATGTTGGCCATGGGGATTCCTTGTTGAAAGGTGAAAGAGGTATCGATAGCCAGTCTGTATGGGTCGTGCCGACGATTCAGCCGTTGATCCGAACGCTCCGCTGAGCGTTACGGTCGCGAGCGCTGCGTTGAATGTTGGGCGTATTCGCCGCGCGCCCGGCCGCGTGTTCTTTGCGTTGCAAGCGGTCCGGATGTGGATCGCCCACCATGCGATCGGGATGGATCGCCCGTTCAGAGGTCCGGTCGAACGTCGGAAAAGGTGCCTTTGCCAGGGAATAGCCACGCGTAATTTGCATGAGGGATCCTCGCTGTCGCCGCTGATCGATACCAGCATCCCGCATCAATCATGCCTACCGTTTTCCGCGCATCTTGTACAAGTGTGCCCTGCGCGCATGGTCGCACCGGTAAGAACAACCGATACATCCGACGGTTACCGACTGCGACTCGGGTTCCGGGCGCCTCGTCGCGGCGCGGGCGGCGTTCCACAGGCACGCCCGATGCGGTCCTTGGTACATCCCCTGAGGAGTACTTCGATCATGGACATGTCACTGTCGAAATCAGTCTTGGCCGCCGCGACGGCGTTGCTATTTTTAGCGCCCGATTTCGCTCCAGCACAGTCATCGCCGAAGCGCGGGGAGATCCAATTCATCGCGCCCCAATTGCAGTACGCAACGCTTGGCGAGCGTGCCGACCTCGAGCTTGTGTTCGGCATGAGAACCGGCGAGTACCTTACCGACGTCCATGTAAAGCTAACCGACGCGCTCGGCACGCCTTTACTTGATACCGTCACCGACAAGCCATTCTTGAATCTGGCTATGCCGCGCGGTCGCTATCAAGTCCACGCGACCTTCGGTGGACGAACCCTCTCCCGGACGGTCGATATCGATGGGTCGCGTCCGGTTACCGAAGAATTCCGCTGGGGACTTTACATTGACGACGTCGGCGCAACGGGCGCTTCCCGGCGAATCTGATCGGCGGCGAAGACCGAAGCTAACGCAGGCGTGTCGAGGGTCTGTGCTCAAGCCTCCGTGCGCACTGCGCCCGCCGAAGGGGTAACGCTCAAGCCTCCGTTCGCCCTGAGCCCGTCGAAGGGGTAACGCTCAAGCCTCCGTTCGCCCTGAGCCCGTCGAAGGGTAACGCAGGCGTGTCGACGGT
>JANMUI010000750.1:0-3136 GCA_031391405.1 Betaproteobacteria bacterium | reverse complement strand
TGGAAAACGTGGTCTGTCCCCGATTACTCCAGAAGGGTGAAGTCGGCCGGTAAGCCGGGTTCTGTCGGGGACGATCATTCCTCTAGGCCTGCGGTTACCCGCAGGCTCAAGCCACCTACCCGCAAGCTCGGACGAGCCGTCCTACGCTGCTGCACGAGGCCGCAGCACACTTGCCTATTTGATGTTGCTCCGGATGGGGTTTGCCATGCCGCTCCGTGTTGCCACGTGCGCGGTGCGCTCTTGCCGCACCATTTCACCCTTGCCAGGGGACCTGTACCCTTCGGCGGTATTTTTCTGTTGCATCCCGTCATGCAGCTTGGGCCATCGCTTGCGCGACGGCACAGGCCACCACATGACGGAATCCCGCTTGCGCGGGACTTTCCATCGCCTCACGGCGTCCGGCCGTTAGCCGGCATCCTGCTCTATGGAGCCCGGACTTTCCTCTGCACGAGCTTGGCTTTCGCCAAGTGATCGAACAGCGATCGCCTAGCCAACTTCACCGGTGCATTGTATCCCGCCAGGAATCTACGCGGCTGGCCGCGCACATTCCTAAGCGCCTGTCAGATTCCTAAGCGCGTTGACTTTGAATCGTCCAGCATCTATATCGATAGTGAGTGTCGCGCCGGACCGATACGGATCGGCGGATGATCCTAGCGACTTGGCGACGGTCACTCACAACCTTGCCGCACTTGCGGCTATGGCGGTCGGCGGTGGAAATTAGTCCTCTTCTCCATCGTTTGAGCGCCGACAAAAGCCCCGCTTCGGCGGGGCTTTTCACTTAGCGTGCTTTTTCGGCTTTCCTCTGCGTCCCCCGCGTCCTCAGTGGTGAATGTCTTAGCGTCCTAGTTGCATACGCGGCGGCCGGAACTGCTGCGTATCGTCGTAATAGGATGGCGATTCATTGTCCGATGTCCAACCAGGAATACCGAGAATCGGCAACGGTCCGAGCGAGCGGGTACTACGAAATACGACATCGCCCGAGAAGCAGGTGACGCCCGCCGCATCAAGGGTTGCGCGCTGGGCCACATCGTCCGCGCGCAGGAAATCGTCGTCCACATCGACAATCAGCGCCTTCGCCGTGATGCCCGCATACGGTGACAACGCCTTTTCCATGATCGCATGGCCGAAAACGTAGAAGCGCATCGATCGCTTCACATCCTCTCGGCGTCCCCAGAAAAGGTCTTTCCAGCGCTCCCCGCGCAGCAGCGCCGACAGATCCGCGTTCGCAGAGGCGACGAAGACCCCGCCCTCATCGAACAAGGTGAGCACATCGCGCGCCGTGCCACGCAATGGATCGCCCGGTCGCCGCGATATTTCTTCGTAGTGGCGGGCATTCAACGTTGCCTTGATGCGCGGAAATGACAACCACACCAGCGCGTTGAACAAATCATGCCAATTGTGCGCACGCGTCCCGATGGTGCCTTCGCGATACACCCGCACTTCATAATGCTCGTCGAACGAACGTGAGGCCGCGAGGGGTGGGATGAACCGGATCGGGGCACCCGACGCTGAACAGAGCGATTGGGTCAATGCGTTGAGCGCCGCGAGGTCAGGAAATTCGCCCGACGAAAATTTCGCGATCTGCGAACGCATCGACCCGAGTATCGGTTGCGCAAGCAATCGCTCCCGCTCCCACGGGGCGGTGATCTCCGCCAGGGTACGTGTCATCGGCGCCTCAAATCCCGGAACAGCGCCAGCTCAACCGTTCACCGGCGCGAAGTGGCACGAGATCGGTTGTGCCCATCGGGAACGACGCCGGCGCCTCCCATGCCACACGCTCCAGGCGGAGCTTCGTTCGATTGCGCGGCAGGCGGTAGAAATCTGCGCCATGAAAAGATGCGAACGCCTCGAGGCGATCGATTCCCCCAGCAGCGTCGAACGCCTCGGCGTAGAGCTCGATCGCCGCATGCGCGGTATAGATCCCGGCGTGTCCGCAGGCGCACTCCTTGTTCTCGCGTCCGTGGGGGGCACTGTCCGTACCAAGAAAAAAATGCGGATCGCCACTGGTAGCCGCACGCAACAACGCGACACGGTCGTCCTCCCGCTTGAGAATCGGCAGGCAGTAATAGTGGGGCCGCACACCGCCCTGGAAGATCGCGTTGCGGTTGTAGAGCAGATGATGCGCGGTGATCGTTGCGCCAACGTTGGGTGGAGCGGCTTGTACATAGTCGACAGCCGCCTTGGTGGTGATGTGCTCGATCACTACCCGCAGATCCGGAAATCGATCACGGATCCTGCCAAGCTCGGTCGCGAGAAACACCGCCTCGCGATCGAAGATGTCGACACCAGGGGTTGTCACTTCCCCATGCAGCAGCAACGGCATATCGACCGCCGCCATCGCCTCGATCGCCGGAAATGCGCGGTCGAGATTCGTCACGCCCGCGGCGGAATTGGTCGTGGCGCCGGCAGGGTAGTACTTCACCGCATGAATGAATCCGCACGCCCGCGCATCGCGAATCGTCGCCGCCGATGTGTCATCAGTGAGGTAGAGCGTCATCAACGGTTCGAAGCGCGAGCCGATCGCCCGAGCTGCGAGGATCCGCTCCCGATACGCGCTTGCATGGGCCACGGTCGTAACCGGCGGCTGCAGATTCGGCATGATGATCGCGCGTGCGAATCGGCGCGCGGTGTGCGGCAGCACACTTGCCATCGCCGCGCCGTCCCGCAGATGCACGTGCCAGTCGTCAGGCTGCGTGATTTCAATCGTATTCATCCGTCTTCCCCGGTCGGTTCGTCGTCAGGACGATGTTCACGTCGCCACGCAAGCGCGCGATCGTAGAGAATATTGCGCCGCGTGCCGGTAATCCGTGCCGCGAGCCCGACGGCTTGACGCAACGGCAGCTCCTCGAGCAAAGGCATGAGGATTCGATCACCCGCTTCGACCGCGCGTTCATCGTCCGTAACAACCTTCGCGCCTTCGACCACCAGGACGAGCTCACCGCGCGCATGGTTCGGGTCGGCTGCAATCCATGCCGGTGCGTCGCCAAGGGGCATCGCATGGATCGCCTCGAACATCTTAGTGAGCTCGCGGGCGATCACGATCCTTCGATCCGGACCGAATACCGCGTTCATGTCCTCGATCATCGCCGCCAGGCGGTGCGGCGCTTCATAAAACACGATCGTATTGGGATGGCCG
>JANMUI010000530.1:0-4849 GCA_031391405.1 Betaproteobacteria bacterium | reverse complement strand
CGGCGCATCGGCGAGCGGCTCGCACAAGGCTATGGTGATCGGACGCCAGAGATCGCGACCCCGCTTGCCATTCACTTCGAGCGCGGGTGCGACGCGGCGCGGGCCGTTTTCCACTTCCAGGAAGCGGGCGTGATGGCCATGCACCGCCGTGCACCCGCGGAAGCCGCCGCACACTTCGGGCGAGCGTTGGATCTTCTGACGCGATTGCCGCACCATCGCCTTCGCGATGAACGCGAGGTTGCCTTGCGGCTCGCCATGTCAGCACCGCTCATCGCCATCCACGGCTTTGGGTCGACGCTCGTCGAAGCGTGCGCCGTCGCGGCGCGCGATGCGTGCAATCGTCTGGGCGACTCGCACGGCAAATTCGCAGCGCAACGGGTAATCTGGAACCACAGCCTGATGCGGCACACATTGCCCGCGTCACGCTGCCTTGCGCAGGAGCTCATGGATGAGGCCGAGCTTCTGCAAGATCCCGTCCGGCTTGCGCTGGCCCATCGCGCGCTTGGCTGCACGCTACTCAACGCGGGTGCGCTCAACGACGCGGATCGCGTCCTCCAACGCGGGCGCGCAATCGCGGATGGCGCACCCGATAAGGAATTCGCCCCATACGGCGAGCACCCGGGAATGATTTGCCGGGTTTTCGGGGCATGGACGAAAGCGCTGATGGGCTGTCCTGATCAGGCGGTCAAGCTGGCCGAAAGCGGTGTCGAACACGCCAGGCGCCGCGACGAGCTTCACGGATTGGCATTTGCCCTTGTCACCGTCGGACTCGTCTATACTTTTCTTCGCGATGTGAACCGCGCGAAGCTTGTTGCAACGGAAGTTCTCGCCCTGTCGCAAGAATACAAGTTGCCGCAATGGATTGCGTTCGGCCAGGAAATCCAGGGCTGGGTTCTCTGTCAATGCGGGGAACCCCGTGCGGGGATCGTGTTGATCGAGCAAGCGCTGGGCCGGCTGCACGCCACCGGGGCGCGCAGTCATAGCACTCGCATGTTGGCAAATCTCGCCGAGGGCTGTCTCGCCACCGGCGACGTGAACGCCGCAAACCGTCATCTCGACGCGGCGTTCGCTTACCGATCCGAGCAGGGCGAACACTATTACGCGGCCGAGCTCTATCGCCTGCGCGCCGCTATCCTTGCGAAGGCCGGCGCGGCAACCGAGACGATCGAAGCCGCATTCGACGAGGCGCTGGCCATCGCGCGAAGTCAAGGCGCCGGCCTCTTCGCCGATCGTGCGGCGCGGATGCGCACCGCAATTTCCCGGCCAGGCACACTCGGGAAGTAGGCGCTTTGCACACTCGGCGCCGCTTGATCTGAAAAAGGGCGGCGCACCGGATCGGGGAATAAATCGTGCTGCGGCCCGCTTGATCCAAGTGCAAGTGTGCCGCACCCGGGATCCGGACTAAGATTGCGCTTTCCTCCTACGGAGACCTCCGATGGCGAACGCAATCTACACCCCCACCAAAGAAGAAATCGAATCCCGCATCGGCCGCTTCGACGCGCTGGCCCCGATGACGACCGCAACCGACCTTGCGTGGTTCCCGCAAGGCGCGATGGATGTCGTGTTCGCGCGGAAGATCATGCCGGTCATCCTGCACGACAAGGACAAGCTCTTCGGCAAGGCTGCACCTATCATCGGGGCGTCGGGCGTCTCCACATTCATCTCGATCATGCCCCCTGGCCAAGGCCCTTGCCTGCATTCGCACAACACGACGCACGAGACCTTCATGGTCCTGCAAGGAACGATCGAATATGATATCGGCGAACCGGTCGCGCACAAGGTGGTGCTGAACAAGTGGGACACGCTGTCGGTGCCGCCGCTCGTCTACCGGGGATTTCGCAATGTCGGCGATATCGATGCCGTGCAGCTCACCATCGTCAGCGGGCTCGCCGAGGGCAAGGACGCGGTGTCGGTACCGAAGTCGGTCGACACGCAATTGAAGACCGAATACGGTGAGGAAGTCGCCGCGGCGTTCCGAAAGCTGGTCCCGGTCGACTAGGCGCAGAACCACTCGCATCCTTGATGCGGTCGCGCGCCAGACCTGCCGGCATGCTCCGCAGCGCCATCACGACGCGCCCCCGTGCCGTATTGGAAGCGGATCCTGAAGGCCGCCACTTTGGCGGGCTCCATCACCGGCGCGGCGAAAAAGCTCGATCATGGACTTCGCAGCACGACGCGATACGAGAAAGATCGAACTCAAGTGGGTTTCGAGGATGAGAACCGTATTTGCAGATTCCTACGCCCCGATGAAGAGCGGCGACATCTCCGCAAGCGGCGAAGGCTCCATGATCTTGTTCTCCGCGCTGACGACGAGTGGCGAGACCACCTGTTGAAACGCCCGCCACGAATTATTGGATGCCATGGCATCGCGGTGTGATCGGAGTGCGGCGTAATCGGCATAGGCGCGGTAATGGATGACCTGATGCTGTCGCCCGACCAGACAGTAGAAACATGCCAGCAAGTTGGCGGTTGCAATCCCGTCGGCACCGAGTGCGTGATCGCGGTAGGCCTGCCAGTAGACCGGCAGCGCGCCGGGACGCAGATTCAAGGTCGCTTCCTCGATGACATTGGTGCCCGCTTTCCCGAGCCGACCGAGAATGGGCCCCTGCGCCGGCACCCAGTCGTTACCATTGCCCCACCTCGGCGTGAGCTCGGCGATCGGCGCGGCCACGAGAAACTTGTTCTCTTGCGCCAGCATGAGCGGGCGAACCTTCACAAAATACGGCTCGAGCGCCTTGACGCCATACAGGCCGTGCAGACGGCGGGTCCAATCGTCGTAGCTGTCGAAACAATACAGATGCACGATCTGCGAGTCGGTCCCGCCATGTGTAATGAAATAGCCGATCAGCCGATCCATGATCGGTCGAACGAGATCGAACCCACGTTCGATCTGCGCCTGCAGGAACGCTTCGAGGTTGCCGGGTTTCAAGGTGTAAGCGCGATGCTCGATCAGCATGATTGGTGTCCTCCTATGCGTTCTATGCCTGCGGATTGGCTGGTTCCATCACTCGGGTTGAATACCGGCCAGCTTGACCAGCTCTGCATACTTCTTGATTTGCTCCTCCACGAAGAGCTTGAGCGGCGCGCCGGTGGTGCCGATCGGATTCAACCCAAGCGTCGCCAGGCGCTCACGTACGGCAGGTTGCGCAAGCGCAGTCGAAAACTCCTTCTCCAAACGACTCACGATATCGGGCGGCGTAGCGCTCGGTGCAAAGACGATGAACCAGCCGCCGTCGAGTTGATACGCCGGCAGTCCTGCTTCGGCCATCGTCGGCACGTCCGGAAGAAAGCTTGCACGGGTACCTGTCGTATACGCAAGCGGCCGCAATTTGCCCGCGCGAATATGCGGCAACGATAGCGGCGGTGTCACGAACATCACCTGGATCTCGCCGCCAACCAGCGCGGCAATCGCGGGTCCCGCGCCCTTGTATGGCACATGCACCATCTTCAGGCCGGCGATCGCGTTCAGCATTTCACCGGCCAGGTGCAACGAGTTGCCCACACCGGGCGATCCGAATGAGAGATTACTGTCGGGCCGCTTCGCCAGCAGCAGCAACCCTTCCAGCGTCTGCACCGGCAAGCTCGGATTCACCGCGAGAATCAGTGCTTCAATGCCGCAGGCATTGATGACCGGCAGCAAGTCCCGCACCGGATCGAACGGCATCTTCTTGTAGGTGCTCGGATTCACTGCATAGGAAGTCGACGTAAGGAGAATCGTGTAGCCATCGGCCGGTGCCTTGGCCACCAGATCCGCGCCGATCAAGCCGTTCGCACC
Organism: Betaproteobacteria bacterium; assembly: GCA_031391405.1. GTDB lineage: Bacteria > Pseudomonadota > Gammaproteobacteria > Burkholderiales > SG8-39 > SHXR01. Next base: position 1,074 of record JANMUI010000530.1, on the reverse strand, counting down.
CGGCCGGTTCTCGACGATAACCGACTGACCCATCTGCGTACCGAGCTGCTGCCCCAAGATCCGTGCAAGGGTATCGGGCGCGCCGGGCGCGAATGGAACGATGATGCGAATCGGGCGGACCGGATACCCTTGCGCGACGCTCGTGGCCGCGAGCACCAATAGAGCGAGCCCACACGCGACACGCCGGGCGATGCGAGACGTCATGAATCACTCCTCTGGCCGGTGCCGGATCACCCTTTTGCTTCGAGCGTCTTCCCGGCGGCACTCACCGGCTTCGCACCGATCAGCGCGAACGCAATCACACAGGGCACCTTGCCCCGATTCACCCAGTTGTGGATCGTACCGCGCTGGACCAGGATATCGCCCGCCTTCAAATGGACCTCAGTGTCATCCAACTGCATGTCGATCTCGCCCGAGATCACCACTGCATAATCGATGCTGTCGGTGCGGTGCATGCGCGGTGTCACGCCCGGGCCGTATTCCACGACGCGAAACACGGTGCCATTCGATTCGCTCGTGGAAACGTTGCGGGTCGATGTGTCGTCGTCGCCATCATTGCTCACCGGGAATTGATCGGTCGTCCACACCACGGTGGCCGCCTGCCCCGGTCGCGAGGACGTCACGTTCTTCGCGATCTCGTCGATCTGCACGACTGCACGGCCGGTCTTATCGTGCCCGGTTACGACTCTGCGGATTTGAAGCGTCATGGTTTCCTCGTTTCGTGTGGTTTCGTGATCGTTGATTGGACTGGAGTCAGACTACTGCATGAGCTTGATCCCTCGCTCGCGGATCAGGCGCTCCCATTTTTCGGTATCGGCATCCATGGTACGGGCCAGCTCGCTCCCCGACGTTGCATGCACCTCCATGTTGATCGAAGCGAACCGCTCACGCATCTCGGGGGTGCGCAGAACCCGCCGGATGTCTTCGCCCAGTGCGTTCACGATATCGGCCGGTGTGCCCGCCGGTGCGAATGCGGCGATCCACGTTCGCGTCACATAGCCGGGCGCCCCGGAATCGGTGGCGGTCGGCAAATCAGGAAAGAGGTCAAACCGGCGTGCCGATGTCACCGCGAGC
>JANMUI010000689.1:0-3216 GCA_031391405.1 Betaproteobacteria bacterium | reverse complement strand
GTAGCGCGCCGGGCAATGCTTCGGTAGTGAGCTCGTTATTGAACCCGGACTGGTAGGTAATGACGGTATCGTGGTGAACGGCGGGCGATTCGCGGGTCAGGGTGGCGGACATGGCACGCTCCTTAGACAATCGAGCGCTCCGTCGCGTGATTACTCTTGGCAATCCAGATGCGCGGATGTTCGACTGCCTGGCTTGCTACCGCGCCGAAAACGTCGAAGGGCTTGGAAGGCTCGATTCTGCGAGCTTATAGGAAAGGCGCGTTTAGTGACTTGCCTCAGCCGGCCCGCCGCAGAGGAAGTACTGCTATCGACGGTGCCGATCAAACCATCTGATCGTCGCCCTTGCCGCCAATTGAGATCTGGCCTTCCTCGGCGAGGCGTCGCACGATCTTGAGGAATTCGCGTTGCTGCTTTTCGACGTCGGCGAGTTTCACCGGACCCTTCGATTCGAGGTCTTCGCGTAGCTGCTCGGCCGCGCGCTGCGACATGTTGCCGAGGATTTTTTCACGCAGATCTTTATCCGCGCCCTTAAGCGCGAGGATGAGATCGTCGCCGTTGACTTCACGCAGCACCGCCTGGATGGCGCGATTGTCGAGGTCCATCACATCTTCGAACTTGAACATCTCGTCAACGAGCTTCTCGGCGAGATCCGCATCGCTCTCGCGGATTTTCTCCATGGTCTCGGATTCAATGCTACCGGGCAGGAAGTTGAGAATCTCCGCGGCCGCGCGTATTCCGCCCAATGGTTTGCTGCTGAATTTATCGCCGCCTGAGAGCAATTGTCCAAGTGAATCGTTCAGCTCGCGTAATGCGAGCGGCTGGACGCCGTCGATCGATGCTATGCGCTTTAGGATATCCCCCCGCGCCCGCGCGTCGAACGTGGCCAGCACAAGCGACGCCTGCTCTTTTTCCAGATGGATGAGAATGGTCGCGATGATTTGCGGATGTTCGAACTTGATGAGCTCAGCAACAGCGGATGCGTCCAACCACTTGAGGTGATCGAGGCCGGTGGTGTCGCTGTCCTGCAGAATGCGGTCGAGCAGCAACGCCGCCTTTTCGTCGCCGAGGGCCTTGGCCATCACGCTGCGCAAATAGGCATCGGCGCCTAAGCCGATCGAGGATTGTTTGCCGATTTCCGTGTTGAAAGAGGTGAGTACCGCCTCGATCTGCTCGTTGGTGATATTGCCCAGTTGGGCCATGGACTTGCCGAGCTTTTGCACTTCGCTTGGCGCCAGGTGTTTGAGGACGTTCGCAGCCTCCTCCTCGCCCAGGGACAAAAGGAGCAGCGCCGCGTCCTGAAGTCCGGAGTCGCTCACTCTAATTCGGCGATGATGCGATGCACGACCTGCAAGAATTCGGCGGTCGGTTGCAGATATTGCAGGCCGGAATAGAAGTGCTTTCCGTCTTCGCTTCTCTTGGCCCAGGCGCTCGTCGCCGCGAAGGACACTTGCCGCTTGAAGCCGCTCTCCATCGCCAAGTCCATGCGAAGCGCATAGGTTCCACCAATTGGAAGGTGCGCTTCGCTCATCAGCTTCATGCCGCCAAGACTGATATCGACGACGTCCCCGAGGTGGGCGCCGTCCCGCTCGTCGACAATGCGAATGAAGAAATCGACGAGATACCGATCGTAGGCGCGACGCTCGTCCGGGCCCATGTCGCTGGAAATAGCGTGATTCGATTCGAGCAGCTCGGTGTCTTTCATCGTGGCCTCAAAATTACGGCAGGGTTAAGGATGCGGCAATGTCAATCGACGCCAATGAGCCCGGCCGCGAAAGGTGTCGAGGTGAAGCGTCGCGAACCTCTGGCGCAGCGCCAAACATCTTGGCGAAGTCCAGCACCGGCAATACTTGATCGCCGTGTCGAAAGCATGCGCTGGCGATGCGCTTCCAGGCTCGCGCGGGATCGGGCAGCGCGCAGGAAGTCGGATCGACGACGTTGATGCGAACCGGTGGCCCGGTGAGGGTGATCCCCGCAATCTGAGTCGGCGCGTCCCGATGCAATTGAAATGCGACCACGGCGAGAACATTCGCCGCGGCGAATTCCTGCGTTACGCCAAGTGAGCGCGGCACATCCCACACCGGAATAATCGAATCATTCCAGACGAACACTCGCGCGCACGCCGCAGGTGTTTGCGGGATTTCGAAGAGCTCGGGCTTGGACACCAGATGTCTTAGATGACCCACGCCGATCGCCGCGATGCGCCGGTCGCCGACGTCAAGACACCATGCGTTGATTTCCTTCATTCTCGTTCCTTGCGTGGTGGGAGCGACATTCCAGCGTGGGGTGACGCACCGTTTCCGGACGGCACGCGGCTCAAGTGTCCGTAGAGTCGCTCCGCCGAACAGACGCATGCGATCGAATCGGCGTACTTGGCCAGGCCGCCGACCGGGGCATCCGGCAGGGTCATGGCAATGGGCAACTCGTGCACCTGGATCTTGCCTGCCGCGGTCAATGCAACCTCGTCGCACAGCATGCCGAACAACCCTGCATCGCCCCGCAACACCACGCAGATCCGCCTCGCGGCGGGAATTGTCGCGATTGGATGCAAGTCCGACGCGGTGCAATAGACCGGGAGGCGCTGATGATTCAGTTCGATCCAACCGACACCGTTTTGCGGCGGGGCACTTGCGTCGACGTCGCTCACCGATTCGATCGTGCGCAACTCGCCGCGCGGGATCAGTACGTATAGGCGCCCAAGCGTGAGTGCCGCATACGCACCGTCGTGGGGCGCCATCACCGCGGGAGAAGGGCTCTCACGCATGGGCGCGGGTGTTGATGAGCTCGAGGGCACGCTTCACGAGCTCGTCCTCGTTGAATGGCTTCGTCAGGTAGAGGTCGATGCCGGCCGCCTGGGCTTGGCGCCGATGCTTTTCGGTCGAGCGCGAAGTGATCATGATCATCGGCGTGTTCTTGGTACTCGGGCGGGCACGGAGAGCGACCGCGAACTCGAGGCCGTTCATCCTTGGCATCTCCATGTCGACCAGCACGATGTCGGGGGTCCACTTCTCGAGTACGGCGAGAGCATCCTGGCCATCAATGGCGGTCCGTGGTACGAAGCCCGCATCCTTCATGCACTGCGCGGTCGCGCGTCGCGCGCTGATCGAGTCGTCGACGACGAGAACGGAATGGGCACCTGGGGCGCGATCGTCGATCCTCTCATCGCGTCGGCGCGCAATACGATGGTCGGGGCGACGGCCATCGTCTAGCATCGGGACA
>JANMUI010000679.1:0-1931 GCA_031391405.1 Betaproteobacteria bacterium | reverse complement strand
GTGGGGGTCGCGACGAAGATCGCATCGATTGCCGATGACACACAGAATGCCTCGATATCGGTGAAGCGCACGATGTCGCTTCGCTCTTCGTAGGCGGCGAGCGCCTCCGGACGCAGGTCGCACACAGCGGCCAATCGAAAGCGTGAATGCGCGTCGACATACGGGGCCATGGCGCGGCCAGCGGGGCCCAGGCCCAGGATCCCAAGCGTTGCCTTCATGATTCAACCTCTAACACGGCGTCATTCCCGCGTAGGCGGGAATCCAGAACGAACTCATGCTTTCCTGGATACCTGCCTTCGCAGGTATGACGTACCCATCTATTTCGCGGTCACCATATCGCGACGCTCGGCCGCATCGAACATCGCATTGATTTCCGCCACGATCGGCGAATGTCGAATAGCCTGGTGTTTGAAAAGCTCCGTGCGAAACATCGAGGTTTCGCCCAGCTTGTTGTGCTCGATCGGCAGTTCGATGCACCGATTGCGCGCCGGATCACGAACGGTTCCGATCGGATCCTCACCTGCGGCGATGCGTTCGAGTTGTTCCTTATGCATGCGACGCAACATCACGACGCCGGCATCGGAGGACGAAAGCATTTCCTTGGTGCGATCCGCGATCGGCCCCTGACCGGCCCACACCGCGACATCCTGGCCGTCGATGAAGTCCACGATCCGTTCGCCCCGCGCGTCGAACAACGGCACCTCATAACTTGGGATGATCGCCTGCTTCGCGGGCTTGGCACCCTCCGCGCGATACACGTTGTACCAAATGTGCCAGGTGTTGGTGTCGTCAACCGGCACGCGAATCTGCAACTGATGGATGCCGGCACCACCGACCAGCAACGTAATGGGAAAAACAACCGGATGGCCGATCTTCCAGTCGTCGTCTTCTTCCGTGCGGCCTTCGACCACCCGCCGCTTGATGATGCCGAATTCGAATGGATCGAAGCCGATCTTCACATTCTTGCGCGTGAAAAGACCGGTCTGCTCCGTGCTGCCGCCGGTCCGCAACCAGAAATTGAGGAGATGCCCGTGCAGCCACTGCACATGATGCGGATCGACGGAATTCTCCATCGCCTGCAGCCAGTTGCAATCGACCATGCCGTGACCGATGTCGCGCAACACGTTGTCCCACACATACAGATCGAAGCGCGGCAGGAGCGGTGCTGGTGTGGGGCCCATGTAGGTGAACACGAGGCCGCCCAACTCTTCGGCCGGGTAGGCCTTGATGCGCGCATTCGGATTGAGGCGCGGTTCGGCGGGCTGCTCGATGCACTGGCCATCATGCGAATAGAGCCAGCCATGGTACCCACAGCGAATCCCATTCTTCTCGCAGATCGCAACCGAGAGATCCGCACGACGATGCGCGCACTGGCGATCGACCACGCCCACCTTGCCGTTGCCGTCGCGAAAAACGATGAGGTCCTCGCAAAGCAGCCGCTTCTTGACGGGGCGCGGGCCGATCTCGGCCGAGGTCGCGATCGGCATCCAGTACCGGCGCAATAGCTCACCGGTCGGCGTACCGGGTCCGACCCGGGTCAGACGTTCATTCTCTTCAGCGGACAACATGGTTCGCACCTCGATACAAATCGCGCCGCGCCAGCGTGACCCTCACGATAGCACCGGATGGCACTGTCACCGGCACCCCGGGCTGGATATTACAATGGCGCCATCGCGCGCTCAACAGGTCAGGCTTGGCAGGCGCGATGCCGCAATGCATTCGAATGAGGATCCGCTGATGAAATCGATGTTGTCGACCGTGGTGGGCTTGGCCGGCATGCTGGCCGTGATGCATGCAGACGTGGTGCGCGCGCAGGATTACCCGAATCGCCCGATCAAGATCGTTGCCCCATATCCGCCGGGTGGGCAGGCTGACGTGGTCGGTCGTCTCTTGTGCCAACATCTCACACCGTTTCTCAATCAGCAGTGTGT
>JANMUI010000638.1:0-1955 GCA_031391405.1 Betaproteobacteria bacterium | reverse complement strand
GCACACTTGCGGCGCATGCGGGCAATGTGTCGACGGTGAAGACCCTCCCTTACCATCCGATCAACGATTTCATACCGGTGACGGTGATCAACACCGTGCCGCTCTTGCTCGTCGTGCATCCGTCGTTTGCCGGTGAGTCGGTCGCGGACATCGTGCGGCTCGCCAAAGAGCGGCCCGGCCAGATCAACTACGCCTCGTTCGGCACGGGCGGGATGGCGCATCTTGCGGGTGTCCAGTTGGAATTGCGAGCCGGTGTCAAGATGACGCATGTCCCGTACAAGGGTGGCGCGCCGGCCTTGGCGGATGTGCTGGGCGGCCACGTGCAGTTCTTCTTCTCGGGGATCAACTCGGCGCTGCCACATGTCAAAGCAGGGCGATTGCGTGCAGTGGCAGTCAGTGGACCGACCCGCTCCAAGGCGCTTCCGGATGTCCCGGCCGTCGCGGAAACGTTCAAGGATTACGAGGCCGGCGTGTCGCCCGCCGTGTGGTTTCCGGCGCGCACGCCGCAGGAGATCGTCAATCGCATGCATGCGGCGATCGTGAAGGTGATCAATACGCCCAAGTTTCGCCAAGCCGCGGAACGCGACGGTGAAAGCGATCCGGTCGGCAACACGCCTGCGCAGATGACGGCGATCGTACAAAACGACATCGAACGCTATGCCGTGCTCATGAAGGCGGCAGGAATCAAACCCGAGTAATTTTTTTCAATAGACGATGAAAGGTCACGACATGGCATTCATAGAAAAGACACAGCGCCTCGGACTCTTAGTGCCGTCCTCCAACTTCGCGCAGGAGCCCGAATTCGTGCAAATGCTGCCCGCTAACGTCTCGCTCCACGTCACCCGCCTGGCGTTGAGCAGCGTGGACCCCGACTCGACCATCAAGATCGTCGCGGAGCTGGAGAAGGAAAGTCGGAAGCTCGCCGACGCGGCGGTCGATATCGTCGTGCTTGCGGCAACAGCGCCGTCGACGCGCCTCGGTAAAGGGTATGACGCGCAACTGATCAAGCGCATGGAAGAGGCAACCGGCAAGCCGGCCATGACCGCCGCCACCGCCATGCTGGCATCGTTCGCTGCGATGGGCGTGCGCCGCGTTGCGCTGGCCGCGCCGTGGAGCGAAGAGACCAACAAGATCGTGGGGGCGTTTATCGAGGCACACGGGATCCAGGTCGTGAGCCAGGTCGCGATGGGCGTGATTCGCAACAACGACATCGGGCGCCTGCGACCCGAGACCGCGATCGAAACCGGGCGCAAGGCGGATCGGCCCGAGGCGGACGCGGTATTCCTTGCGTGCGGCAACTGGTGGACCGCGAGCATCATCGAGGAGCTCGAGCAGGCGGTCGGCAAGCCGGTACTCACCACGAACAACGTGACGATTTGGGCGGCGCTCAAGATCATGGGCGGCCATGCGAGCGTGCCTGGATTCGGCCGGCTGCTGCGTGAAATGCCAGCGATGCCCGCTGCGTTGCCTGACGTCAAGGCTGCTTGACCGTGGCGATCGGCGCCTTGGCTGCCGGTGTGCTTGCCATTGCGGCGTCGGTGGCGGTTGTACCCGCATTCGGGCAGGCGAGCTCGGACAAGGTCATCAGGTTGCAGGTGCCGTTCGGACCGGGCGGTGGCACCGACATTCTCGGCCGGATCATCGCGCCGAAACTCGCCGAGCGTCTCGGACAATCGGTCGTGGTGGAAAACCGGCCGGGGGCGGGCGGGGCCATCGGGGCACGGTTCACTGCCCAATCCGCACCCGATGGACTGACGGTGATGATCGGCTCCATTTCCGAGATCGGCATCAATCCGAGCGTGAATCCGAAGGTCGGCTACGACGTGTGGCGCGATTTCTCCGCGGTGAGCCCGCTGGCGTCGACGCCGATGATCCTCGTGGCCCATCCTTCGGTGCCGGCCAAGAACGTCAAGGAGCTGATTGCGCTTGCGCAGTCGCGCCCGGGCCAGATCAAT
>JANMUI010000523.1:0-7558 GCA_031391405.1 Betaproteobacteria bacterium | reverse complement strand
CGGAAATCAATCGGGACAACACATCCGGCGCGGTACCTGGCGCGGCAGGCACGATCAGCTTGATCGGCCGATCTGGATACGCCGCTTCAGAAGTCGCGGTGACCAGGATAGCGGCGGTCAATGCGGTGGCGCAAAAAAATTTGGCCGATCGGTACATGGCTGCGTCCCTTGTTGTCTCGACACCGGCACTGTGAACCGTGTTGCATGAGATGCCAACCCGTCTAAACTTGACTGCGTCAGTAAGTATTGCTTACGGGTCGGTGGAGGGAATGCCATGGATATGCTGCGCGCGATCCAGTACTTCATACAGGCGGCCGAGAGCGGCAGCTTCGCTGCGACGGCGCGGCACTTTCGTGTGAGCGCGCCCGCGGTCGTCCAGCTCGTGGGCGCACTTGAACGGTCCCTTGGCAGCGCGCTCTTTCATCGCACTACGAAAGGGTTGACGCTCACCGCGGATGGCGAGCGCTACTACGAAGTGTCCCGCCAAGTCACGACCAATCTTCGCGACGTCGAACAGCGGATTGGTCCGCGCGGCGCAAGGCCACGCGGCACGCTCACCGTCGGCATGCGTGGATCGGTGGGCATGAGCTGCGTCTTGCCACGTATCGCCCGCTTCATCGCGGACTACCCGGACATCGATCTGGTCATCCGGCCAAGCTTTACAGTGCAGGACATCGACGAGCGGCAATTGGATCTCGCCCTTCTCGTCGGCTGGCCGCCCGAGCGCGATCTCATCGTCCGGCCGCTCGCCCAGACGCGGCTGATGGTGTGCGCCGCACCGGATTACTGGGCACGCCACGGCATGCCACGCGAGCCCGAGGATTTGCGCGGTCACGACTGCCTGATCGTGCGCAGCTCGGGCGGTACGTTGCTCGACCGGTGGATCTTCCAGCGCGATGGCGAGCAGCGCACGATCGACGTCAAGATGCGCATGGTCGGGGAGGATCTGGCCTGGCTTGGTGAAGCGGCGGCAGCCGGCGTCGGGGTGCTGCGTGTGGTCGACCTTACGCTGCCCGCTTACCTTTCCTCCGGTCGGCTCGTGCCTGCGCTGATGGATTGGGAAGCGCTCGAAGCGCCACTGGTCTTCGCTGCCTATCCGCGCATCCAGCAGCGCTCCAGGCTGGTGCGGGTCTTTCTGGATTTTCTGGTCGAAGTGTTCGCGGACATCGAAGTGGAGCGCTCTCGCGCACTTGGCAACTCGATTCCGCGTGTCCCGAAACCCGAGTGGTTCGGTCGGACGCATGGGCGACAGTCGGCATTTGGGGTACGGGGGCGGAAGGCGGCGCTTTGATCGAGCGAGACGCGTGACGCGTTCGCCAAACTGATGATCGAGGCCGGTGGCGAGTCGCCCGAGGAGTGCGCGAACCTGGTGGCCGCCGAATTGAAGATGTGGCGTCCGATCGTGAAGGCATCGGGGTTCGTCGGGGACGATTGAAAGGCAACGGGCCGCCGGTGATCACGAGTCGCAGCGCGTACCGGCAACCTGGTACAACAGCGCGACGCCGGTGAACCGGCCCTTGGCATCACGCGCTCGAAGATCGTCGAGCCACGCGAGTGCCCGATCGCGCGGGACGATGGCCTGATCGATCGCGTTCGATAGGAATCGTTCGACACCCATTCGATGGTTCCATTCTGCGAAGCTCGTCGTGAGAATCGGTATCAGTTGTAGATCGATATCGCGCAACCCGGCATCGACGAACATCGCGCGCAGCCGGCGTCCGATCCAGCCATTCGGCGCGCGATCAGCGAGCGCTGCCAGCACGGCTCGGGTCGTCTCGATATCGGGGGCATCGACTGAATGTGACCCGAGGTCGCCTTCGGTGATGACGATGCGCCCGCCCGGCTTCGTGACGCGTACCAGTTCCGCCAGCGCCTTTCCCGGATCATCCAGGAACATGAAGACGCGATCGGCGCGCGCTGCGTCGAATGACACATCCTCGCACGGCAGGGCACGTGCATCGCTCACCTGAAATTCGACGGCGAGACGGCTGCAATCGAAGCGCCGGCGTGCCTCGGCGATCATCGCGTGGCTCGCATCGATCCCGACCACCCGACCCGATGGCCCGACCCGATGCGCGAGCAAGGCCGCACTGGCGCCGTGGCCGCAGCCGACGTCGACCACCGAATCGCCGGAACGCAAGCGCAACCGGTCGATACCACCTGCGATCACTTCGCGGAATACCTCGGCAACGCTATCGAGGTATCCGAAGTACGCCGACTGATCGCTGGCGGCGTCAACGTCGCGATACCCCGCGATGCTGAATGAAGTCGATACCGGGTGCGCTGTTGGCATGACGATCGTTGTCATCGTGATCGCCCCCGGTCAATCGGCTTTGATATTGGCGGTGCGAATCACCTTGCCCCAGCGCGTCGATTCTTCCTTGAAAAAGGCCGCGGTTTGGGCCGGCGATCCGCCAATCGGGTCCAGATGCAGGTCCGCAAGTTTTTTCGCCACCTCCGGCAATCGGAGCGTTTCTGCGATTGCTGCGGAGAGTTTTTCAGCAATGGGCATTGGCGTGCCGGGCGTTGCCGCAATGGCGAACCACGTTACCGAGACGAAACCGGGAATCGTCTCCGCCATGGTAGGTACCTCGGATAATGCTTCGCTCCGGCTCTCGCTTCCAATCGCAAGCGCCTTCAGTTTGCCGCTACGAATGTGGGGCAACGCGTCGGCAAGATTCATGAACATCATGTCGACCTCGCCTGCAAGCAGGGGCGGAATCGCAGGCGGATAACCCTTGTAGGGCACGTGCGTCAGTTGAACGCTTGCGACTGCTTTGAACCATTCCGTAGTGAGGTGAGGCGTCCCGCCGGTGCCGGTGGAGGCGTAGTTGAGCTTGCCCGGATGCGCTTTCGCATACGAAAGAAGCTCGCTGATGGTGTTCGCTGGCAGCTTCGCATTGACGATGAGCAGGTTGGGTGCGCCCGTCATTACGGTAACCGGCGTAAATTTTGTCGGGTCGAACGGCAGTTGCGCGAAGAGGTGTTGATTGATGACGAACGTGGGCGGCGTTGCGAGGAGCGTGTAGCCGTCGGGCTTGGCGTTCGCGACCATCTCGGTGCCGATGTTCCCACTGGCACCAGGCTTGTTGTCGACGATGATCGGTTGGCCAAACTTGACGGAGAGATTCGCGGTCACAACGCGGGTCAGCACATCCAACGCCCCGCCCGCCGGAAATGGCACGATCACCCTGATCGGGCGGTTGGGATAGGCATCCTGTGCGGCGACGTAAAACGGGCCGAAAGTGAATATGCCGACAAGAACGGATGCCGGCAAAACGCTGAATGGATATTTCATTTTCGCCTCCAAGCGTGATGATTCAAGTGACTCGATCACCAAGATGGGTTGAGCCCCTCGATTTGAAGGTGATTATTTCGAGGCGGGGCGCGTTCGTCTTGAGGCAGATGTCCCGCAGATGTCCCGCACCGGACCGGGACATTCACGCCTAGAGAGCCGGGCCTGCCGTGCGAATCAGGCGATGCCTGGTCGACCGAAACCGGCTTCGCGCGCGGTCACGATCGCTTCGGCCCGGGTCCGGACCTCAAGCTTCGCCATGATGTTGGAAACGTTGTTGCGGACGGTCTTCTCGCCCATGTGCAGTCGTTGCCCGATGGTTCGGTTATCGATCCCCTGTGCCACCAGTTCCAACACTTCATGCTCACGCGCGGTCAATCCATCTATCTTGCGCTCCGTCCCGTTTGCGGTGCTCGACTTCGAGTCGATCAGGAAAGCGTCCAGCTCGGCAAGCATCGTTGTCCACGCCGGCTCCTGCTCCAGGAGCAGGTGGTTGCGGCTATCAAGTGGCACGAAGCGCGCGTTGGGAATCGCCGCCGCCAATGCGCGACCTTGCTCGAATGGAACACGCGGGTCGTCCCGGGGGTGCAGAACCAATGCAGGACAGCGGACTTGCGAAGCGAGCGCGCCGACATCGATCGCGTGTAAAGCACGCAGCAACTTTGCAGCATTCGAGGGCGAGGCAGACTTGCGCAACAACTCGTTGAACGCACGGAACTGCTCGACCGTTGCGTCCGGAATCAGTTGCGAGCTGTACAGTTGTCGAAACGACGGCTCGTCCCGCCCCCAACCAAGTTCGATCAACCTGAGGAGCGCCTCCGTCTCTTCCTTCTCTTCAGGCGTTGAGCTGCGCGCGATCTTGCCGCGCAAGTAGGAGCCGTAAAGAACGATGCGGCTGACTCGCTCGGGATGGCGGACCGCGTAGCCGATACCGACCGGGCCGCCACCTGTCATACCGAGGAGGTCGAACCGCTGCAGTCGAGAGGCCTCGACAACGGCCTCTAGGTCCTCGATGTGACGCTCCAACGAAAAATCCTCGACGTCATGATCAGACAATCCGCAGCCGCGCGCATCGTATCGGATCAACGTATGGTGCCGCGCAAGCGCGGTCAGCCACGCTCGCCAGACCGGCGTTTGCCAATCCAGCTCCAAGTGCGTTCCCCACTGCAACGCCTTTACGAGCGGCGGACCTTCTCCGCAGATCGCGTAGGCGATGCGAACCTTGTCGCGGCTGGTGCAGAACCGAATCTGCTGCGCAGGGGGCGTCATTGAATTCGCGGAGTCAAGGCAAAGGAGGATTCTATAGCGCACTTTCAACGATGCGTGATACATGGCATCAAAGGTGCCGCAATACCGCGCGGCATTGAACGCATGCACATGACATCTTGCGGTGCTCGGCGTCACCGCTGAGGCGGCCGATCACTACGCGGACATTCGTGCCGACCTCCAACGCAGGGGCGCGCTGATTGTGGAGAGCGCTCAACACCGATGCGGAGTTGATCGAGCCCAATGTCGATCCTGCTCCGCCAAAAACCCAAGCACAGCATCATTGAATCCCCTCGAATTCTCGCAGGGTGAACCGTGTCCGGCGCCGTCAATTACCGCCGTACGCGCGTGCGCCATGACGTCGGCCAACTCGTCCATCACGCACGCATGAAGTGCGCTGGCACGCCCGCCGCGGACCAGCAACGTGGGAATCCCCAACGCCGCGACCTTTGCCCGCACAAGATCGGGAAACGGGTCGGCGGATCGCGTGAGTGCCTTCATCGATTCTGCGTTGCGCAGCATGGCGGCCCGCCGCTCTGCCGATAGTGACTCGAATACCGGTTCGCCCCAGATGCCATTGGTCAATAGCTGGAGCGCTCGACGATCATCGCCGTTGTCGAAGGCCTCTGCTGCAGGACGCCAGGTGTCCACTATGAACGCATCGAAAAGCGTTGCGCCCGCGGGTGTCCGGCAGGCCCAGCAATGCAGCGGTGGTTCGGCAAGAACCAGGCTGAGAACCTTGCCGGGATGTTCAAGCGCGAAGACAAGCGCGACAAGAGCGCCGTAGGACGTACCAACAAGGTGGGCAGGACCGAATCGCAGGAGACGCTCGAATGCCATCAGGTCGTCTGCGTCGACATGAACCGAGTGACCCGCTCCAGTGTCGCGGTTTCGATTCGGACTGCTGTGGCGGCGACTATAGGCGATCACACGGAAGGATTCGGCGAACGCGCACATCTGCGACGCCCACGCATGGCAATCGCCCATTCCGCCATGTAGAAGCAGCACCGGTTGACCGCGTCCGTTTTCAATGAAGTGCAGCGCAGCGCCGTCGTGCAGTTCAACACGCTTGAGCACTTGATCATTCTGCGTAAGATCGTTCATCAGCAGGCGTGACTTACGAAGGGTCGCGTCAGTCGAGTTTCAGACCGGCTTCGCGAATCACAACGCCCCATTTCGCATGTTCTTCCCGGATCAGCTTGCCGAAGGCCGCGGGCGTCGAGCTCAAGATGCGAAAGCTGAATTTCGCCATCAAGCCGCGCATCTCCGCTGTTGCGAGGATGCTCGTGAGCTCCGCATTCAAGCGCTCCACGATGGGGGCGGGCGTACCGGCTGGCGCGACGACCCCAATCCATGCTTCGCCCTGCACATCGAGGCCGCCCTCGCCGGTGGTGGGCGTCTCCGGCAGTACCAGCTCGCGCTCGCGTCCGGTGACGGCCAACGCCTTGAGCTTGCCCGCCTGTACGTGGGGCGAGATGATTGTCGGCGCATCGATGAGTAGCGGGATTTCGCCGGACATGACCGCGCGAACTGCTTCGCTTCCCGATGTGTGCGGGACCATCGTCATTTCGATTCCGGCCGCGCGATTGAGCAATAATGCGACGACGTGCGGCGGCGAACCAAGCTGGGGCATTGCCAAAAAATACTTGCGTGTCTTGGCCAGGGCAATGAGCTCAGACAGAGAGCGCGCGGCGAATGAAGGGTGTGCCGCAAGCACCATCGCCCCCGTCACGAGCGGTGCCACAGGTTCAAGATCGCGCAGTGGATCGTAGGGCAACTTGGCGAAGAGGTAGCTGTTGAAGACGGCCTGCGACATCGTAGCAAGCCCAAGCGTGTAGCCATCGGGGGCGCTGCGTGCCACGGCGGCCATGGCAATACTCCCAGCGGCGCCGGGTCGGTTCTCCACGAGCAACGGCTGTCCGAGCGATGCGGACAAGCGTTCAGCAATGGGCCGCACCATCACATCGGGCACGCTGCCCGGCGCACCGCCTACGATCAGGGTGACGCGCTTGCCAGGGTAAGCCTGCGCCCGCGAAACACCGTGTGCCATCGCGAGCGCGGCCATCGGTAACATGGTCAACAATTGGCGTCGGTTCATGATCGGCTCCCGTAGGCATGGTCGCCTCGCGACCTTGCAACAAGGCTAGCCGGGTGAACCGGCGTACGCCAGACGTGGTCGGGAACAGGTCTCGTTCCCCATTGGAACGAGTAGTCAAGGAACAGCCCTTGCAGGAGAGACGAAATGGACAAGCTTCGCGCGATGAAGTTCTTCTGCCGCGCGGTGGAAGCGAAGAGCTTCGCCGCGGCGGCGCAGTCGATGGAGATCGTCCCCTCGGCGTTGAGCAAAGTCATCACCGCCTTGGAGCAGGACCTCGGATTCCGGCTAATGAACCGATCGACGCGACAACTCTCGTTGACCGATGAAGGTGCGGCTTTCTACGAGCAGTGCCGGCAGATCCTCCAGGACGTCGAGGAGGCCGAGGCGCGCGGGCGCAGCGGAAAAGGCCTAGCGCGCGGCACGCTGCGCGTCGGTATGCACCCCGGCCTGCGCTTTGCGATGATGAAAAATCTACGCCAATTCCTCGACGAGCAGCGAGAGCTGACCGTTGAGACCGTCATTACGAACGCCCCTTCGGCGGTCGTCAACGATGGTCTGGACGTCGTGCTGCACATTGGCAGTTTGTCCGATTCAAGTCTCGTGGCGCGCCCACTCGGATGGACCCGATCGATCGTTTGTGCTACCCCGGAGTATCTTGCTGCTTGGGGCGAGCCTGCTCATCCGAGCGAATTGGCCAGGCACCGCGCCGTCATCTACGCTCGCCGGGACGAAGAACCGAACACGCGATGGACGTTTACCAAGGGCGACGAAACCTGCGAGGTCGATGTGCCGGTGCGTGCGATCTCGCGCGACGGCATCGGCCTTATCGATGCGGCGCTGGGAGGCTGCGGCGTTGCACGACCCTTCGATGTCGCGGCTCGCCATTGGCTCGCCGATGG
>JANMUI010000623.1:0-32359 GCA_031391405.1 Betaproteobacteria bacterium | reverse complement strand
CTCAATGATTGGTTTGCCATCCTTCATTTCCACCGCAGCGAGCTCTTTCAACTTCGCCAATTCTCGCTTCGATGCACCGATGCGCGCGGTGTTCATGCGTTCATGGCCGAGCAGATATTTGGCGACAGTCCAGCCCTTGTTCTCCTCGAATACGAGATTCTCAGCGGGCACCTTTACATTGTCGAAGAACACCTCGTTCACCTCATGGCCGCCGTCCATAAGGATGAGCGGTCGCACGGTAATGCCCGGCGTCTTCATGTCGATCAGGATGAAGCTGATGCCTTCCTGGCGTTTGCTCATCGTCGAATCGGTGCGTACCAGGCAAAAAATCCAGTCGGCGCAATGGGCCAGCGTGGTCCAGATCTTCTGGCCGTTGATGACGTAGTGGTCGCCTTCGCGCACCGCGCGCGTCTTGAGCGACGCAAGGTCGGAGCCTGAGCCCGGCTCGCTGTAGCCCTGGCACCAGAAATCCTCGCCTTGATAGATTCGCGGCAGGAAGCGCTTCTTCTGCGCTTCAGTCCCGAACTTGAACAGGACCGGCGCGCACATCGACAACCCGAACGGGATCAGCATCGGCGTGCCCGCGTAGCCGCATTCCTCCTCGAAGATATAGCGCTGCACGACGGTCCAGTCGTTACCGCCCCACTCCTTGGGCCAGGCCGGTGCGATCCATCCCTTCTTGGCGAGGATCTTGTGCCATTGCAGGAGATCCTCGCGCGAAAGGTGGTCGTAGCTCGAGACCTTGTCACGCAGATCGTCGGGAAGATTGTCGGCCAGCCATGCGCGTACTTCGTCGCGAAAGGCGAGCTCGTCGGCGGAGTAGTTCAGGTCCACGATGCGTCCTCCAGTGAGACCGAGAGTCTAACGCGTGCAGTGCTATCCTTCATCGAAATTGGGACAGGGCAATCTTCGCCGCAGAGGGCGCAGAAAATCGGGGAAACGAGAAACGGGAAAAGGGAAACGCCAATCCCCCTCGCTTTTCCTCTGCGTCCCCTGTGTCCTCTGTGGTGAAAACAAAGGTAGCAAAGGGGTACGCGCAAATGGGACCACTCAAGGGCATCAAAGTGCTGGAATTCGAGGCGATCGGGCCCGGACCCTTTGCCGGCATGCTGCTCGCCGACATGGGCGCCGATGTCATCGTTGTCGATCGGCCTGAAGAGAGTGGCCTTGGCATTCGGATGGAGCGCTCGACCCAAGTCCTGATGCGAGGCAAGCGATCGGTCACGCTTGATCTCAAGTCGAAATCGGGTGTCGATGCCGGGCTTGCTCTGATCGAAAAGGCCGACGCATTGATCGAGGGATTTCGTCCCGACGTGATGGAGCGGTTGGGGCTCGGCCCCGAAGTTGCGCTCGCCCGCAATCCGCGGCTGGTGTACGGGCGCATGACCGGATGGGGACAGGACGGTCCCATGGCCGCTCGTGCCGGGCATGACATCAACTACATCGCCCTCGCTGGAGTCTTGTCCGCATTCGGTCGCGCGGGTCAAGCGCCGGTGCCGCCGCTCAATCTCATCGGCGATTTCGGTGGTGGCGGCATGCTGCTTGGATTCGGCATAGCGTGCGGGTTGGTCGAATCGCTCCGCTCGGGCAGGGGTCAAGTCGTGGACGCCGCAATGGTGGAGGGCGCGTCATTGCTCGCTGCGATGTTCGCCGGGCTCCTCGCCACGCGTCAATGGAAAGAGGAGCGCGGGGCGAACATTCTCGATTCCGGATCGCCCTGGTATGACGTCTACGAAACGAAAGACGCCAAGTATGTGTCGATCGGATCGATCGAACCGAAGTTTTATGCGGATCTGTTGAAGCGTCTCGGGGTCGCCGGCGAACCGCTGCCCAAGCAGAACGACACCGCGGGATGGCCAGTGCTCCGCACGCGCTTCACGGCGGTGTTCAAAACGAAGACGCGCGATGAATGGTGTGCCGCCTTCGAAGGATCCGATGCGTGCTTTGCGCCGGTGCTGACGATGACCGAGGCAAAGCGCCATCCGCACAATGTTGCACGAGAGAATTTCGTGACGATTGCCGGCATCGAACAGGCCGCACCCGCACCACGCTTCTCACGGACGCCCCCCGAGGTGCGCGGCGCTCCACCAGAGCGTGGGGAAGGCGGGCGGAGCGCGCTTATTGATTGGGGTTTTGTCGCTGGGGAGATTGAGCGTTTGCGATCGCTTGGGCTGGGGGTTCGGGGGTAGGGGGTCCCGCGCGTTCGCGTGCAAAGGCGGTTGCTCTATTCGAATCAAGAGAGTAACGAACCAAGAGCGTAATTATCCTCTCCCATCGCCCCCTTCTCGCTGACCGCGAATCGCCAGGATGAACACCATATCGACCTCCGCAACATATCGATACAGGGCGACATAGCCGTGCGATCGACGCCCGATGACCAGCTCTCGCTTTTCACCGCTGACAGGTCTGCCAATGAGCGGGTTGCGTTCGAGCACGTCGATGGCTGCGATGATGTCCTGAACGCGAGAGACAGGGTCTTCGACGCCATGTTCGAGAAGATGGTTGATGATTCGATCGAGATCCTCGGCGACTTCCGCTGCCAACTCGATTCGCGACATCCTCAGTGACCGAGTTTTCTCGCCTTCGGCCGGGTGGCCGCTTTGCCTGCAATGCGACGTTCCAGATAGCTGCGCATCTCGCTCCATGGGATCGTCCTGCCGGACGAGACGATGGCGGCATAT
Source organism: Betaproteobacteria bacterium (assembly GCA_031391405.1). Lineage (GTDB taxonomy): Bacteria > Pseudomonadota > Gammaproteobacteria > Burkholderiales > SG8-39 > SHXR01. Next base: position 29,678 of record JANMUI010000623.1, on the reverse strand, counting down.
CGATCATCAGCGATGTTCTCGAAGTCGTAGCGCAGCTCATCTTGTTCGATCTTCTGTGCAATCGCCTCCAGAATGAGGCTGTGCGATGTCACGCCTGTACGCTCTGCGGCGGCCCTGACGCGTGCTTTCAATTCCGCCGGCAAACGAATGGTGGTGGTATTCGACATGCTGAAGACTCCCGAGTCGGAGTATTGATACGATCACGATGCGATGACGGAATGTAGCACATGCGTGCTACGTTGGATAAGCGCACGCTTTCACGCGACAATTAGAACGCTTGTCCGCGTTGCGATCGGCTTCGCTTCAATCGGTGCGAATGCCTGCTTCGCGCACGAGTTGCTTCCAGCGCGGAAGCTCGACGCGGATGAGCGCGCCCAACGCGGCGGAACCGAGCTTTTCGGCTGGATACATACCGATGGGCGCCAAGCGTGCTTTGGTCTCGGGCGATGCGATGATGCGCGCCATCTCGCCTGCCAGCTTCGCGATCACTTCCGGCGGCGTTCCTGCCGGAGCTACGACGGCGTTCCATTCGTCCAACTGATAGCCGGAGAAGCCCTGCTCGGCCAGCGCCGGCAAATCTGGGAAAGCGGGCACGCGCCGCGGCGCTGCAGTGCCGAGCGCTCGCAGCCTTCCTGAGCGGATGAGCGGCGCGGACACGGCTGTGCCGGCGAAGGCGACGTCCACCTGCTCCCCGAGGAGCGCGGTCAGCCCCTGTCCGATGCCCTTGAACGGGATATGGCGCACGTCGATCCGCGCATGGTGTTTGAACAGCTCGCTCGCCAAATGCGAAGGCGTACCGTTGCCGGCCGACGCATAGGTGAGTTGATCGGGCTTCGCTTTCGCCAACGCGACGAAGTCCCCGACGGATTGGATCGGCGAGGAAGCGCGCACGACGAGAATGTTTGCGGTCCACGTGAGCAGCGTCACCGGCGCGAGGTCTCGTATGGTGTCGTACGGCATTTCGGCCACCAGACTGGGTGCCACGATTTGGGTCAGGCTCATGACGCCGAGGACATGCCCGTCGGGGATTGATCTGGCGACCGCGCCCATGCCGATCGTGCCATTGCCACCGGGACGGTTTTCAATGAGCACGGGCTGGCCGAGCGCGGCCGCAAGAGGTTCGGCGACGATGCGCGCGAGTGCGTCGGGCGGCGATCCAGGCGGGCTCGATGCGATGATCCGAATCGGTTTCGTAGGAAAGGCGAGCGATGCGGCCGGCTGCGCAATGGCGTGCAGGGCCGCGAGTATCGCTGCGATGATCAGGCTACTTTGTGCGGCGTTCTTCATGTGGCGCAGTAGAGCATGCCGTGCGACGGCAGCGTAAGATAGGGGTGTTTGGAGCATGATAGCCAGGAGGCTATCGGTATGCGATTGACTCAAATCCGAGACTTTCTTGCTGTCGTGGAATGCGGCAGCATCCGCGCCGCGGCGCGCAAGCTCGGCATGGCGCAGCCGACGATCACCAAAAGCGTCCGCAGCCTGGAGTCAGAGCTGCACGTGCAGCTATTTGGACGAAACGCACGTGGCCTCGTCCCGACCCCGGCAGGGCGCGCGTTTTTCGCGCGCGCCCGAGTGGCTCAATCTGAATTGCGCAAGGCTGAGGAAGAAGCGGCGCAGATCGGCGGTTCGAGCGCGGGTTCGGTCGCCTTCGGCGCGGGTCCCGTCGGCATCGCGCTGATCGTTCCCGAGGCGGTCGCACGCTTTCGCACGCAACATCCTCGCGCCAACGTGCGCATCGTCGAGGGAGTGGCGCATGTCGTGCTGCCTTCCGTGCGGGACGAAACATTGGACTTCGTGCTTGGCCTGCGACCCGCCACCAAACTCGACCCTACGCTCAGATTTCGTCCGCTTTATCGCAGTGAGCTTCTGGTTTCAGCGCGCAAGGGGCATCCGCTGCGTCACGCCCGTTCGCTCGCCGAGCTCGCTACGGCCGACTGGCTCACCACCTCGACACTCGGTTTGCCTGGCGGGCCCGTCGAACGGTCGTTCGCATCCGCTGGGCTACCCGCGCCGCGGCCTGTGATTCGGTGCGAGTCGTACAACACCGTGGTGGCGCTGCTCGCAAAGACCGACATGCTGGGTCTCATGCAGCGCCGAATGCTGAATGAACCGTTCGCCCGCGACTACCTCGAGGAAATTCCGATAGCGGACCCGATGCCGTCGCTGACGGCGGGGATCTTCACGCGCGCCGACGCCCCGCTCACGCGGGTCGCGGCCGCCATGGCGAAGGCTGCCATGGCGGTCGCACGGAATCTCGCTCGGGGAGCATAAAGGGGTCAGATTGGAATGGTACTTTCTTAATCGAATTAGGGGATCCACCGTTCGCCCTGAGCCTGTCGAAGGGTGAATGCCGGAGCGTCCGTGAGCGGACCATCGCCCGCCTTCGACAAGCCTGCGTTACCCTTCGACAGGCTCAGGGCGAACGGAGGCTTAAGCAGCGCACGTTAAGTAAGTGCCATTCGGGTCAGACCGATTTTGCTTACTTCTCGGGAATCTAAGCGAGCTGCAGCGCAGATTCCTAGTCCAGTCCCTTCGCGCGAGCGGCAGCCCGCGGTTCCTCGACTTCCGTCTTAAACTTCTGGCTCGTGATCTCCCAGCGGCCGTCATTTCACTCGTTTGATCTTAGCCTTTTGCGTGTCGCCCATCTGCACGAACTGCATGCCGCGGGCGACCGCTTCCTTTTCGCCCGTCTCGATCAATCGCGTCAAATTGTTGTGCCGTCGAGCTTCTGCCTTCGCGCCGTGGTCGACCAAGACCTTTTGATCCGCGGCTGCGTGCCATCCCAACTGTTGAGCCACCGATACTCGGCAGCGTGGGATGTCATGGACGAAGCAGCCAGCAGTACGGCAACGATTGAAACTCGCGTGTCCATATTCAAGTCTCCTCTTTGGCGTGGTGGTTCCATGACGGTCGTTGCCTCGTGTCCGGGCTACGCTATTTCGAGAGAGCACTGATTCACCCCGTTCTCGCAGGCGATTCGATTTGCACAGAACGAGCACGTCGTGACAAGGCCGTGGGAAGGCTGCGCGGGGCGCCATTCTGTGCGTTGACTATAGAATGGCGCTGGTGCGTGCAGTGAACCGCACCCTCCAGCGCCACCGTGGACCGCGCGGTCTATTCCAACCACAAAGGGGACAATCATGAACAAGCTCGCTATCGCCGCCACCGTATTCGCGATCGTCGTTCCCGGCATCGCGTTTGGGCAAACCTGGAAGCCACCCGCCGCGAGTCAACGCTGCCCATCCAAGTGGGGCGCAGGCGACGAGCGCGGTTCGGGCAACCATCAAAAACCCGCCGCTGTGCTCAAGGCCGCCCGGCTCATCAAGACCGGAGAAGTCATGGAGCTGGGTCACGTGCTCTCGCCCACGATGCCGTTCTTCGGCACCCGCCGCTTCGATGTGCACACCAAGCGTACGTTCTTGAACCAACCCTCCAACCGGCGCGGTAGCAATGAGGAGATCATCATCACCGAGCTCGGTCAGGTTGGCACGCAGTTCGACGGCTTCGCGCATCAGACCCACGAAGATTCCCTCTACAACTGCTTCAAGCAGGACGAAATCTCGCAGCGTGGCGGTTTCACCAAGCTCGGTGTCGAGAAGGTGGGGAACCTGTTTACCCGTGGCGTGATGATCGACGTCGCGGCATTGAAAGGCGTCGAAATGTTGCCTGACACCTACGAGATCACCGTCGACGATCTGCAGAAGGCCCTCAGCCGTCAGAGCATGAAGCTCGAACCGGGCGACGCGGTGATGATCAATACCGGATGGGGCAAGCTGTGGGGTAAGGACAACGCGCGATACGTGAAGACCTGTCCCGGCGTTGGCGTCGCCGCCGCGGAATGGCTGGTACGGCAGGATCCGATGCTGGTCGGTGCCGACAATTGGCCGGTTGAAGTGTCGCCGAATCCCGATCCGCTAATAAGCCTGCCGGGCCATCAGATCTTTCTGGTCGTCAACGGCGTTCATCTCCTCGAGAACATGAAGCTCGAAGAGTTGGCCGCGAAGAAGGTCTACGAGTTCGCATTTTCGATGCAGCCGCTCAAGATTCAGGGTGGATCGGGCTCGACCGTGGCGCCGGTCGCGATACGCTGAGTCGAGGGTTATTTCGGCGCCTTTAGCCGTTCGCCCTGAGCCCTTCGACAGGCTTGTCGAAGGGCCAAGTGCGAAAGCGGAAAGGGCTTCGACGAGCGCAGCCCGAACGGATTCTTGGGCATCGATCGCTCCGCAGAGGTTGGTCACTCATCAGGACACGCGATTAACGATAACAAGGAGCAGCTTTGCTAAACGGGAAGAGCGCGTTGATCACCGGATCCTTGGACGGGATCGGCTTCGCGATCGCAGAGGCGCTCGCGCGCAAGGGGTGCTCCGTCATGCTCAATGGATTTGGCACCGCGGAATTCGTGAAGGAGCGCGTCAAGCTGCTATCGGATCTCGGTGTCACCGCGGACTATCACGGTGCCGACCTGTCGATCCCCGCGCAGATCGAAGACATGATCGTGACGACCGAGCGCCGATTCGGTGCCATCGATATCGTCGTCAACAACGCCGTCACGCGCCACTACGCGAATATCGAGGATATGCCGATCGAGAAGTGGAACTACGCGCTGGCGGTCAATCTCTCTGCGCCGTTCCAAATCATCCGCGGAACAATTTCCGGTATGAAGAAACGGCAGTGGGGCCGCATCATCAATCTCGCTTCCAACTATGGCGTCGCAGGCACCACGCGGCGGGCGGACTATGTGAGTACAAAACACGGTCTGGTCGGATTGACCAAGGTTGTCGCGCTCGAAGGGCTTCCTTACAACATCACCTGCAATGCCATATGCCCGGGCGCCACCTATACCCCAAACGCACGCAAGCTTGTTGCCGAACGAATGGCGGCGAAGAACCTGTCCGAGCCCGAAGCGATCACCGATTACATGGCCGGCCGACAACCGTCGCGGCGATTCATTCCGCCCGCCAAAGTGGGTGCGTTCGCCGCATTCCTTTGCACCGATGATGCAAGCGAGATTACCGGATCACCGCTGTCGATCGATGGTGGGTGGCTCGCCAACTCATGATGTCGTGCCAAGAATCAGAATAGGGGAGAGGCCGGATGGACACAGCGAGAATCCAACAAGCGGCGCAATTGTTCGTCGAGGCACGCCGATCCGGCGTACCGTTTCGCGAACTGCCGGCTGAGTGCAAGCCGGCCAACACCGCGGAGGTCAACGCAATCATCGATGCGGTGACCGAGCAGCTCGATGAATCGATTGGTGGCTGGAAAATCGGTTTCGCCTACAGCCCGCGGCAGAAGCCCTACATCTGTCCGCTGTTCGATTCGCGGCTGTTCAAGAGCCCGGCGTGGGTACCAGTCTCCCTCACGCCGAACTTGAAGATCGAGCCTGAGATTTCGTTTCGATTGCTCCAGGATCTACCTGCCCGCGCCAAGCCCTACAAATTCGCCGAAGTCGCGGAGGCGGTCGTCGCGTGTCCGTCTCTCGAGATCGTCGATACGCGATTCGATACGAGCCATCGGACCATTCGGCAGATGCTGGACGATCGCAAGGCGCGCCTTGAAGCATGGGCCGATCACAACACCTGTGGCGCGTACATCGTCGGCGAAGGCCGGCGCGATTGGCAGGAATTCGATTTCGCGGCGATGCGCGCAGTGATGCGCACGCCCGATCGCGTCATCGTGGAAACGGTCGGTGGGCACGCCTTTGTCGATCCGTTTCTGCCGTGCGTGGTGCTCGCCAACGAAATGCGGCATCGTGGCGGACTGCGGGCGGGTCACGTTCTGGTGACCGGTTCGTTCAGTGGCTTTTTTGAAGTGAAGGCGAACGAGCCGGTGACCGCGGAGTTCGAAGGGTTCGGTTCGGCGGTTGCGACGTTCATTGCTTGAATGCCTATCCACAGATTTCGCGGATTGACGCAGATTTGTTCGCGGCAACGTAATCACATAACGGGGGAGACAATGGTTTCACGCATCATTGCAATGCAGTTGATTGGGGTTGCGCTCGTCGCGGCATCCGCCAGCGCTTATGGCCAGGCCTTTCCGTCCAAGCCGATTCGCGTCATGGTGCCATTCGGACCCGGTGCGCCATCGGATGCGGTCATTCGCTATATGGCCGACCGAGCGGCGAAAATGACCGGCGCGGTATTCGTCATCGACAATCGCGTCGGTGCCAACGGCATGCTTGCCGCGCGCGAGACTGCGAAGGTGGCGCCGGACGGCTATACGATGATGATCTCGTCGAATTCGGCCCATGCGGCCAATGTGTATCTGTACAAGGATCTCGGATACGACCCGGTGAAAGACTTCGCCCCGATCACCGGCCTCACGAAGAACCCGCATGTGCTCGTGATGCGTTCGAGCCTGCCCGCGCAGAATCTCAAGGAGTTCATCGACTACGCCAAAGCCAATCCGGGAAAATTGAATTTCGGCGCAGGCAACACGGGAGCAATCGGTATTGCCGGCCTGCTCATGAGTACGACCGGATTCACCGCGGTTCCGGTCACCTACAAATCGCCCCCGCCCGCGGTGCTCGATCTCGTAGCGGGTCGCATTGATTTCACGTCGATCGATTATTTTGTCGTAGCGGAATTCATCAAGACAGGGCAGCTGCGGGCGCTCGGCGTGACCTCCACGACGCGCCTGAAGGCGCTCCCCAATGTTGCGCCGATCGCGGATACCTACCCCGGCTTCGAGCTGCTAGGCTGGCTCGCGACATTCGCGCCCGCCGGCACGCCGCCCAATATCGTTGCGCAACTGAACAAGATGTTCACCGACGTCCTCAAGACTCCCGACGCGGAGGAGCACTTCGAACGTCAAGGCATGCAGATTTTTGCCTCGACACCGGCGGTGCTCGGTACGTTCGTAGAGGAGCAGATCGTGAAGTGGCGTGATGTGCTCACCAAGGCTGGCGTCGAGCGGCAGTAATCCGATGTCACTGGCGGACAAGATTGCGATCGTCACGGGTGGCGCATCAGGAATCGGTCGCGCGTCCGCTTTGTTGCTTGCCGAAAACGGCGCCACCGTCATCGTGGCGGATCGCGAAGCGGTGCACGCGCGCGCTGTACGCGAAGAGATCATGAGGGCCGGTGGATCAGCGATCGATATTGCGTGTGACGTAAGCGATTCGAAAGCGGTGGGGCGACTCGTCGAGAATACGAAAACCACATGTGGACGCATCGACGTGCTCGTCCATAGTGCCGGCATCTGTCCACGAAAGCCATTCCTCGAGATGACCGATGAGGATTGGCGTTCGGTTCTGAGCGTGAATCTCGACGGTACGTTCTACGTGACCCGCGATGTTGGCCGGGTCATGGCAGCGCAGCGCTCCGGCGCGATGATTCTGATCACCTCCGATCGCGGGGTGCACGGCAGCATCGACTACGCGCACTATGCTGCTTCCAAAGGCGGCATGATCGCGCTCACCAAGAGCCTCGCGCTCACGATGGGGAAGTTCGGCGTGACGGTGAACGCGGTCAATCCGGGCCTCACCGATACCCCGCTTGGTCGCGCCGCCAATCCGCAGTGGCAGGAGAAGATGGCGATTGACGTGCTCGGAAAAGCGAGCGATCCAATTGAGATCGCGCAGATGATCCTCTTTCTCGCGGGTACGGGCGCTGCGTTCATGACCGGGCAGATCGTGTCGGCGCGTATGCGATATGGCGCTTGACTGTCCGCGATTCGTGGACGTGCGCCGCACTTAGGCCGGAGCATTTCGGCCGGGTGACGAGAGGAACCGTCAAAAGCGCGCCGGAATCCTTCCGCTATGACTGCCTGGTGCCGACCTTTTGCAGATACTGCATGCGGGCGCGCTCGGTAGGGATTTCGGCGGCGACCATTTGATGAAGCTCAACGACATTCGACGCTTGCCGCGCCGCGCGGGCAACGACAACGCGCGCGATCGGACCGATGTACGACGTCAGGAGATCCGTGACTCGATCGAGTGTGTCGGGCGGAAAAATTGCGCCTTGATGCGCCGCGGTTCGCACTGCCGATGGGATCGACGTTCCGCTGCTTCGCGTGCCCGGCTTGGTGTCGTGCATTGCAGTGAGAAACGCGCGGCGATGGTCGGGGTTGTCGAGATCCTCCGCGATTTTTTCGATCAATGCCGCGAAGTCAGAGCACCCTTGTGCGGCCCGTCGCGTGATGACCTTGGCGACCGGGCCGAGCACCCGTGTGAGCTCACGCTCGACGCGACTCAGCAGGGCAGCATCCCATCCGGTCGGCGGGGCGGTCTTGCTCGCGGCCGGTCCCACGCCGCTGACGCTGGCTTCGAGCCTGTTCGTTACCGCTGGCGATTGCGGGGCCGTTCGAATGATGGTGTCTTCCGACAGGCTCGTGTTCGGGGGTCTGGAGTAGGCCGCGCGTAGCGCTTCGCGAAACGCAGCGACCGTCGCAAAGCGCCGTTCAGGTTCCTTTGCAAGCGCGGTCGCAACGATTGCATCGTAGGGCGCCCAATCACCCGTGGCATTTTCACGCGACGGCGGCGTTGGGTTTTCATAGATCACTTTGTAGGTGACCGCCTCGGCGGTGCCTTGGAACGGTGCTTTTCCTGCAATGAGCTGATACATGACCACGCCCGCGGCGAAGATGTCGACGCGATGGTCGATGGGATCGCCCCGGTACAACTCCGGCGCCATGTACCCCGGGGTACCCATGATGTCGCCGGCCCGCGTGAGCTCTGATGACTCTATGCGCGCAATGCCGAAGTCCGCGACCTTGAGCCGGCCTTTGCTGGTGATAATCAGGTTGGCAGGCTTGATATCGCGATGCCAGATCGCATGCTGGTGCGCAACCTCGAGCGCGTCGAGAAGCTGGGTCATGAGGCTCGTCACATCGGCGACCGAAAACGCGCGCTTCTGGTGGAAATACTCGCGGAGGCTGTTGCCTTCGACATACTCCATCGCGATATAGGCAAGCTCGGCGTCTTCACCGTAGTCATAGACCGCGACGATCCCAGGATGCGCAAGTGCACCGGCCGCCTGCGCTTCATTGCGAAAGCGCGCGCTCATCGAATCCGCTGAGGTCGAGTCCTCGATCAGGTCCTTCCGGATCGTCTTGATCGCGACCAGCCGCTTGATTCCCGGATCATGGGCTTTGTAGACAACACCCATCGCGCCCTTACCGAGGACGCCTTGTATCGTGTATTTGCCGAGTCGTTCGGGTATTGGCATGGGAGGTGTCGAGCTTGCGGGGAACAGTGCCTGGCAAGTCACTGTCGAGGAATCTCGCGCGAGACGAGCTGAATTCCTGCGGGAGCCGGCAATCCTCGTTGGATGGGGCGGCCGTGTCAATGCACGGTCGTGTACAAATGCGCAGGCCCTAAACAGCCTCATTGACAAACTGTGGGTATTCTCTCCGGAATCATCCGCTACGGCTTGACTGCGTCGGACCGCGGCGCATGCGAAGCGCATTGGAATCATGAAAGAATTTCCATAGGGTAGCGGGATGCGTTCAATTGAGATCTCGAATTGAGATCTCGTTGAGTGCGCCCGAAATCCGGGGCCGGTGCGGATGGGGTGCGCGAGGGATATATTCGGCGTCCGGTCATCCCTATCGACTTGCGATATGAAGAACGACTCGGGCACGGAGTTCGCGCACCCGGAGCCCAATGACTTCGGTACCCTGATCGCGCCCCATCGGCGCGTACTGCTTGCCCATTGCTATCGCATGCTCGGTTCGTTGACCGAAGCAGAAGATGCTTTTCAGGACGCGCTCGTGCGGGCATGGCAAACACATCCGCAATTCGAAGGGCGTGCCGCCATTCGAACATGGCTCTACCGGATCGCGACGAATGCCTGTCTGACGCTCCTTGAGAAACGTCCGCGGCGAAGCATCCCGGAATTCATCGCGCCGGCTGTCCGCGATGACGAGGGGGTGGCGCGGGCATTGGAAGAGTCCCACTGGATCGAGCCGTACCCTGATGCCATGGTCGAAATGCCCGATGTCGAGGCGGTGGCCAACCGACGCGAATCGGTCGCACTCGCATTCGTCGTCGCGCTTCAACATCTCCCGCCACGACAGAGAGCCGTATTGCTGCTGCGCGATGTCGATTCGCTCGTGGCGTTGTTGGCCGAAGAGGCGAGCTTTTCGATGCCGCCGGTTCCAGCGTGGTACCAGGGGCGCCCCGCGATCACTGGTGTACTGCGAGGACGTGTATTTGCGCAAGAGCGCCGGTTCCGACTACATCCGACGGTAGCGAATGGGCAACCTGCCTTCGCGGTGTACAAGGCTGAGAAGGCCATCGAAAACCGTCGCCTGATTGAAGCGGTGTTCGCTGAAGCCCAAAGCAAGCGGCCGGATGGCATTCGCTACGCTTCGTTCGTGGCGGCCGATGGGGTGAGCTTCGTCCATCTGCTCTCGAATGAGCGGGCTGACGGCAGCAATCCCCTGGGCGCGATGGACGCCTTCAAGGGGTTCCAGGCAAACATTCGCGAACGCTGCGACGAACCGCCGGTGGCAACCGAGCTCGAGATGATCGGCTCATATCAATTCTTTCCACAGTAGTCGATAGATATGATGGCACCGCGACTCCACGCATTCGTCGCATGTCCGGCATTGACACAACACAGAGAGGTTTAGCATGGCGGCCGTCATAGGCGCAGGAACCCGCGAGAAACCGTGGACATTGCAATCACCGAGCGGTGGATCCGAATACCAGGCGTTCCGCGACGCAACGCTCGAACCGCCAGCGCTCGTAGTGATCGTCGGAAAAACCGAGCTTCGTTATCATCTCCGCTGCATTGAAGATCTACACGCGATGCTCAAGAAACACGGTGACTGGATGCTTCTATGCAGCGCGGATGAACAGAAACCGGCGGCGGACGGCACCGTAGAGGCGTGGGCCCGCTCGCCCAAGAATCCGGTCAAGGGCTGGTACGGGATCAAGAAAGGGCTACGCGGGCGATTTGCAAACTACGTGCCACCGGTGCTTGAAGCGTTAAAGCTCGCCGAGGTCGAGCACAACGCAAAGAACAATCGGATGCGGGCAGTGTAGGGGTACGATCGCCTTATGCGGTCACCGTAGGCGTGCACTCGAGAACAGGCGAAGCGATGGATCTTGATTAAGCTGAGCGCCCTTTCCTGCTCCTACTCCGCCTTGATGTTCGCCGCGCGGATCACTCGCCCAACACGCTCGGCCATGGTGCGCACATAGACGGCAAATTCTTCGGGCGAATTGCCGCCCGGGTCGAGCATCAACTCGTCCAGGCGCTTTCGGAAATCAACCGTGCCGATCGCGCCCGCCAGTTCGCGATTGAGCCGGTGAACTATCTCGGCCGGCGTGCCGGCCGGTACGAACGCGCCCAGCCAGCCTGTGACCTCGAATCCGGGCAGTGCCTCGGCCATCGCTGGAAGATCCGGCAGCTTGGGATTGCGCTTGGCACTAACCACCGCCAGCGGTCTCAGCTTGCCGGTGTTCTTGGCGACGAGCAGCGGCGACTCGAAGATCATGTCGACTTCGCCGGACATCACGTCGGGCAGCGGTGAGCTCTTGTAGGGCACATGCAATAGATTGATGCCGGCGGCCTGCTTGAACATTTCGCCGATGATGTGCGAAACGTGACCGGAGCCGTACGATGCGAATGTGTATTTGCCCGGTTGCTTGCGTGCCGACTCGATCAGTTCCTGCACCGACTTCGCTTCAACCTTCGGGCTCACCACCAATAGCGGCGCGCCGCTATAGAGCAGCGTGACCGGGACGAGATCCTTGTGCGGATCGAATGGCAGCTTGTAGAGGAACGGATTGGCGGTGAAGATGCCGCTCGCGCCAATCAGCACCGTGTAGCCATCGGCCGGTGCTTTGGCTGCAAGGTCGGCGCCGATATTGCCACCGGCGCCGGGCCGGTTATCGACGACGACTGTCTGTCCCATGGTCTGCGTTAGTTTCTCCCCCAGCATGCGCGCCATGATGTCGCCGGCGTTTCCTGGCGGGAACGGCACGACGAAACGGATCGGCTTGACGGGGTAGGGATCTGCGGCACCGGCCGCTGCAATGAGACCGAGGGCCAGCAACGCAATCGCAATGATGCGGCCGATCATCACTTGGTCCTTGTCTTGAGCCACTCGTCGGCACCAATCCACTCGTCGTGGCGTCGGCACGACGGCAGCGCGAGCTCCACAAAGAGCGGTGCGATGTCCTCCGGCGTTTTGAGCGTCATCGGATCCTCTTCGGGGGCGGCGCGCGCACGCATCTCGGTGCGCGTTGCACCGGGGCTCACCGTGTTGATCTTGATCGCCGTGCCCTTGCCCTCGATGCCATAGATGCGGGCCACCGCCTCTAACGCAGCCTTCGACGCCGCATAGGAGCCTGTGCCCACCTTGGCATTGGTCGCCACTGCGGCGCTCAAGAAAATCACGCGGCCGGCGTCCGACTTGCGGAGCAATGGATCCAGCCCCTGGAGGAGTTGCAGGTTGGCGTGGACATTGATCTGGAATGTTTGCCGCCAGATTTCCAAGGGATACTTGATCATCGGCTGCCTGGCACCAAGCGATGCACCGTTCGCCACGAAAATATCCAGGCAAGGGAAGCTCCGCACGATCTCCGCGATGGCGGATTGGATCGATTCCGGCCGTTCGAGATCAAGCGCGAGTGCGCTCGCTTTGCCACCGGCAGCGCTGAGCTCGGTGACGACCTTATCGAGTGCCGCTTTGTTTCGCCCTGCAAGAACACACCGCGCGCCCTCACGAGCGTACTCTTTGGCAATGGCGAGTCCGATCCCGCGGTTCGCGCCGGTGATCAGCGCGATCCGTCCGTCGAGTTGCCTCATGATGCTCATGCTGCCTCAGCAAACGGCGGGGCGACGCCCTCGGGCAGCGGCGCGCGGAACACATCCAACTGCATCGCGATCATCGTGTAGTAACCAAGGATGCCGACGAGCTCGACCGTGCCACGACTACCGAGCAGCTTTTGCACCTTCTTGTACGTGGGGTCGCTAACGCGGCGCTTCGCATGGAGCTCTTCGACAAAATCGTAGATCGCCCGCTCATCGGGCTTCGCGCCCTCGGGTCGGCGGCCGCGTTGGATCGACTTGATCGTGGCAGGCTTCACGCCGCAGCGCTCGGCGATTGGTCCATGCGCATACCACTCGAACTGCGCGCGCCATTTCCGCGCGATACAAAGGATCGCAAGCTCCGACAGTCGCGGCGGCACCGACGTCTTCAGCCGGACGAATCCGCCCAACTCCTGCGCGCGCATGCCGTATTCGGGTGCTTCCATGAAGATCGCGAACGGTCCGACCATGCGGAACTCGCCGCGCGGTCCGGACGCGATCGCATCGCGGAGAGCTGTCTGCGCCGCATCCAGCGCATTTACGTCGGGTGGGGTGAGGCGTGGTGCGGGATGCTTCGTCTTGGTTGTTTTCTTGCTTGCCATGGTGGATCTCCGATTGGAAAGGGGTCAGGTCTTTTGCTTATTTCAGTCAATCTGCATCATGTTCCTTTGGCCGAACAATTCGACTCACCCGGGATATCGACAACCCCACCGCACCCGCAATCGCCGTCAGGCTGTAGTGCCCCTCTTGTAGCGCCGCGCAAATACCCGCATCGCGATTGGCGGCCTGATCCAGATAGTGTCGAAGTGGTTTGAACATTGATCGGCGCTGTCGTACAGGGACTTCCTTTGACCCTGCTTTGGCCGGCGAGAGTTTTGCCTGCATTCGTTCGATAAAAGCCTGATCGCCCAGGAAAATTTGCTTTGACAATGCTTGATCCCACAGCGCGACGCCTTTACCTGCGGCCACCAACGCAACGTATCGTTCAGCCGCCTTGCGGGCATCGCTACGCGTTACCGGCGGCTGACCGAGCAGATAGCCGTGCACTGTTGTGGTATCAAGCCAATCAGGTGAAGTCACGCTGCCAACATGACTGGTGTAGCTGCTCCAGGGCCAGTTACCCGGCGCTCGCACCATACGCGCCCGAATCGGATTGAGGTCAACGTAACGGCAGACCTCCAACAGATACTTGTCTCGATCGACGAGAATGCCCTTGAAACGCCCTTGAAAAAGATGCCCGGCCTTGTCGTGCCGCCGATTGTAGGCCTGGGTATAGACGCCGTTGATCTGGCGCATCAACTGCGAGAGGTTGGCGCGACGCGTCTGGAGAACGAAGTGATAGTGGTCGTCCATCAGGCAGTACGCAAGGGCCGCGGCATCGAAGCGTTCGAGCGCCTGTGATACGACTTCGAGGAAGGCTCGACGGTCAACGTCGTCCTCGAAAATAGCCTCACGGCGATCTCCGCGTGACGTCACGTGATAGATCGCACCCGGAAATTCAATGCGGAGCGGGCGTGCCATCAGCCGAGTCTAACGGGGTGCATGGCAAAAGACAAGACTTGACCCCATCAATACGGCCGATCCCCCGCCACCGTCACCCGGTTGCCGCTCCGCGTGTGCGGCCAGTAGTCCCACATCGCCCGATGCTGCACAGAGCGGTTGTCCCAGAACGCGATCGAGTTGGCGTGCCACCGAAAGCGGCATTGGAAGATCGGGTTTTCCATATGCTCGTAGAGATAGCGCAGGATGCCGTCGCTCTCGTCGGCGGGGATCCCGATGAGATTTCGCGTGAAGCCGCGATTGACATAGAGCGCCTTCTTGCCGGTGACCGGATGTGTGCGCACCACCGGATGTTCCGCGCTCGGGTATGCAGGCTTGTCGGCGACCCCGAAATTGGCGTACATGCCGCGATACACATGCTCGCTTTCATGGCGCGCCTTCATGCCGGCCAGGTAATTTTTCATGCGATCCGATAGTGCATCGTACGCCGCGACCATGCTCGCGAACAATGTGTCGCCACCGTCGGGCGGGCAGGTGCGGATGTAGAGGATGCTGCCCATCGGCGGTTCCGGCTCGCAGCTCACATCGGTATGCCAGCCCTCGCCATTGGCGCGCGGTGAATCGCGGTCGGCATGAATGATCATGAGCTCCGGCATGCCGGGCTCCTGGGGTGCGGCCGGGTGCACATGCAGCGTGCCGAACAAGCGGCCAAAGGCGAGATGCTGTTCCTTCGTGATGTGCTGGTCGCGAAAGAAAATGACGAGATGCTCGGCGAGCGCGCGATGGATTTCCGCTTCCTGCTGCTCGGACAACGGTTGCGAGAGATCGACGCCTGCGATCTCGCCGCCGATGATCGGCGTGAGTTTGTCGATGCGAATCGTCTTGTAGGGATCACCCGTCTCGGCGAGGTGCCGATAGCGCGGACCGCTGTTGCCCTTTAATGGACTGGATTGCATGGTCGCTCCGATGGCTAGTCGAGTTTGATATTCGCGCCGCGGATGATTTTGCCCCATCGATCGATCTCGGCGCGGGTGAAGGCCGCGAATTCATCCGGCGTCGAGGTAAATGGGGGGCCACCCAGTTTGTCGAACCGGGCAACGACCTGCGCATCATCGCATGCGGCGATGATGTCCCGGTTGATCCGCTGCACCAGCTCGCGCGGCGTGCCCTTCGGTGCGTAGAAGCCGTTCCATGTCCAGAGCTGGAAATTCGGCAGGCCGACTTCGATCGCGGTGGGTACTTGCGGTAGTGACGAATCGCGTTGCGTGGTCGTGATCGCGAGCGCACGCATTTTGCCGGCATCGACCTGCAATCGGCCATTGAGCGTGTCGATGGTCATGAAGGTGAGGCGTCCGGAATACAGATCGGGAAACGCCTGCGGGTTGCTCTTGTAACCGATATGGACCGCGTCAACACCGGCGAGCTGGCGATACATCTCGGAGGCAATGCGCGCGGGCAGGGCACCGGAGCCGAAGTTGTGTTTGCCCGGCTCGGCCTTGAGCAGCGCGGTGAGCGCCTCCAAGGTCTTGATCGGGGAATCGGTTGGCACAAGCACCACAAAAGGCAGCTTGGTGAGTGGCGTGATCGGCTCGAAATCGTCGATCGGATGGTACGGCAGCTTGGCATAGAGCGACGGGTTGACTGCCTGGGTCATCGCCGATGTGAGGAAGAGGGTCTGACCGTCGGGCTTGGCGCGCGCCGCCGCCTCCGCGGCCGGCAATCCATTTCCCCCGCCCTTGTTGTCGATGGTCACCGGCTGGCCCCACATCTGTGCCAGTTTCTCGGCGACGATGCGTCCGGAAATGTCGGTCGCGGCGCCGGTGGGGAACGGGACGATGATGTTCACGCGACCGGTTGGCCAAGTCTGGGCCTGTGCGAGCGCCGGCGCGACGATGCTCGCGAGAAGGGCAGTCCACCCGATCAGTAAGCGACGTTTCATGCCGCCCACTCTATCAAAGCCGCATCGGATCCGTTCCGGCCTGCGCGATGCGCTGTTGATGTTCCTTCGGCAGCAGCGCCTCGACCTCGAAGGTCGCGGGCACGCATTCAGCCCATTGGTTGACGAGCTTATGCAACGTCTCGTGGGAATCCACTTCGAAGATGATCACCGCGCCGCGTCCGAGCTTGGTGTAGACGTGCTTGGCGACGCCGGATTCGACGAGCGGGTTGAGCCAGTCCCACCAGGCTTTCTGGTTGGCGCGCGCAGCGGAAGGCTTTTCGGGCCGTGGCGTGCTGATGACGAGGAAGTGCATTTCATCTCCGCATGTGATGGGGAAGGCCGGCGCGCGGCCAGTCGATTTCGACGAGCAGCCCGGCATAGGACAACGTGACATACGCTTTATTTGATTCGGGGCCACCAAAGCAGACGTTGGTGATATGCGTGTCGCCTTGCACCGGGACGAACGCCACGAGCGCACCAGCAGGGGAGATGACGGTGATGCCGCCGGTATCGAGCGTCGCGACGGCGATATTGCCGTTGGCTTCCACGGCAAGCGAGTCAAAGCGCATGTACTGCGGTGAGCCGTAGACCAGCCGTCCGCCGTGCGGTGAGCGGGGCGAGGCAACCGGTGGCGTAACGAACTCGCCGGGCCCTTTGAGGTCCCACGCCCAGAGTCGCGTCGATTCGGTTTCGGCGACATAGAGCGTCTTGCCGTCGGGTGAGAGGCCGATGCCGTTCGGCTTGTGGATCGGGAAGATCATTTCGCGAATCATCGAGCCATCGGCCTTGCCATAACCGACCGCGCCGCGGTCCCAATCGCGATGGCGCGTCTTGCCCGGATCGGTAAACCAGAAACCGCCGTGCGCATCGAACACGATGTCGTTGGGCCCGCGGATCTTGGCGCTGCCGATCTTGTCATACAGCACCTCGAACTTGCCGGTGTCCAGATTCACGCGTTCGATGCGGCCGGTGATGTAGTCGTCCGACTGCCCGGCCGACACCCAGCGGCCGTCCTCGCGCTGACGGAACGCGAATCCACCATTGTTCGCGACGTAACAGTGTCCATCGGGGCCCATGGCAGCACCGTTCGGCCCACCGCCAAGGTCGGCGACGACCGACTTGCGGCCATCGGGCCAGATGCGGGTGAGTGTGCGGCGCCTGATCTCTACGACGAGCAGGCTGCCATCACCGACCCAAACGGGGCCTTCGGGAAACCACAGATCTTCAGCGACTATTCGCATGGGTGTTCCTTTAGAGTGAACCACAGGGGACGCAGAGGACACGGGGGAAAACGATGATGCAGCCTGTCAGCGTTCGATGGTGTCGCATTGAATCAATCGAATCGATATCCGTGCCGATAAGCCCTTCGCATTTCCTCTGCGTCCTCCGTGTCCTCTGCGGTGAAAATCTTGTCGTAGTTGGGCAAGCATCAACAAATTCCCAACTGCCGCAACGCCTGTGCTCGCTGGCGCGCCATCGCGAGCAGAAATGCCCATTCATTGCCGACCGTAATGAAGCGTGCGCCCATCTGCAGGATTTTTTCCGCGACGATCGGGTCGGAGCCGAGTCCGCCGACGCCGGTTACTTTGCCGTGCGCTTGGCAAGCTGCGATCACGCGCGCGAAGGCTTTCTCGACATCGGGATGACCGAACTGGCCGGGGATGCCCAGCGCATCGCACAAGTCGGTGGTGCCCACATGCAGGATATCGACGCCCGGCACGGTTGCGATCTCGGCCGCATTGGCGACCGCTTCTGGCGTCTCGAGCATGACGATCACCATCGTCTGTTCGTTGAGCACTCGGCGAATATCAGCGGCGGGCCATGCCTGATAGTGAAAATGCGGCCACTGTCCGGCGACTGAGCGTTCGCCAAGTGGTGCGAACTTGCAGGCGCGCACGATGCGCCGCGCTTCTTCGGCGGTGTTGACATGCGGGGCGACGATGCCAAGCGCGCCGGCATCGAGAATGCGCGTCGCATAGTGCGGATCATGGCTCGGCACCCGCACGAGTGGTGTGACACCGACGCTCTGGGCGGTGATGCAGATCTGCACGGCGGCCGACTCGGAAATGACTGAGTGTTCGAGATCGACATTGATCGCGTCGTACCCGCAGGTTTTGGCGGCCAGCGCGATGTCGACGCTTTGCACCTGCTTCACGATCATCGTGAGGCCGAGCTTGCCGGAGCGCAACGTCTCGGCGAGCGGATTGCGAAGAATGGGGCCTCTTGAATCAGCCATGGACAAGCCTCATTTCGACACAGGCACGATCACGTCTTCCGGCGCGAGCGCATCACCTTGCAGAAAGCGCAGGATGTTGCCGATGGCATGACGCGCGACATTCTCGACGTTGTCGAACACCGCGCCCCCGGTGTGCGGCGTGGCAACGACCTGATCGAGCTTGAGAAGGGGGTTATCAGGCGCTGGCGGCTCGGGATCGAAGGCATCCAGCCCGGCGCCACGGAGCTTTCCGTTCATCAGCGCATCGTAGAGCGCGCTTTCGTCAACCAGTTCGCCGCGTGCGGTATTGATGAGAATGGCGCCTGCCTTCATCTTTGCGAGTGCAGTGGCATCGATGACCCGCGCGGTGTGCGGCGTGAGCGGTGCGTGCAGGCTCACGATGTCGCTATCGATCAGGATCTGATCAAGCGGCGAGTAGGTCACGCCAAGCGAGAGCTCTGTCGGCCGATCGGGTCGGCGGGTATCGAAGTACAAAACGCGCGCATCGAATCCGCGCAGCCGGTGCGCCACCATGCGACCGATGTTGCCGAACCCGACGAGGCCCACAGTCTTGCCGGCAATCTGGTAACCGATCTCTCGCATTTCGGCTTTGAGCCACTTGCCTTGACGGAGTGCGCGATCAACCTGCGCAATGCGTCGATACACCGCGAGCATCAACCCGATCGCGAGCTCAGCGACAGGTCCAGCGTTCGAGCCCGCGGTAATGGCAACCGGAATCTTGCGGCGCCGCGCCGATTCGATATCAATGCGGTCGACGCCGATGCCCCATTTCTCGATCATCCGCAGTTTGCTCGCGCGCGCGAGCATGGGTTCGGTCACCGCTGCCCAGCCGCACAGAATGATCTCGGCCCGCTCGACCAATCCGAACTGTTCGGCATCGTCGTACGACGTTGCGAAGTGAAGATCCAGCTCGGATGGCGCGACCCGCCGCACCACTTCCCGCACCGCGGGCGCCCAGACATCGAGGCAGGCAACGAAATGGCTCATCGCTATCGGACGCCGGGGAGCTCGATGGTCAGCATGAGGCTCGAGTACGACTTGCCGTGCACGTCCTGCGCGAGTGAGCGGGTGACGCCGCCGCCGAGCGCGTGCTCGATCACGAAATTGAGGGCTTGCAGCTTGGGCAGCTCGTAACGTTTTGCGGGACCCTTTGCCACATGCGCGAACGCGCGCATGACGCGATCGATGGTGAGTTGCTCGCGCAGGATTTCCCAGCTCTTCGTGTCGTACGCAATGACCGAAATGTTCGAGATATCGCCCTTGTCGCCGGCGCGGCTGTGGGCCAGATCGTAGACGCGAATCATGAACGCACCTTTTCCACGACGACCTGCGGATCGACGAGGTGCCGCGGCAATAGCACCGATTGCACGGCAAGAATTTCGCGGACTACCGGATCGGCGCCGCCACCGCCACCGCCCGGGCCGTTTACATGTAGCGCGCGCGTCTCGAATCCAACCGCCTCTGCCGCTTTGCGATCGTTGGTCCGCGCGGCGATGCGCAATCGCACTTCGTACGGTTCGGGTCGCGAATCCGGCGCGCCATGCAGGCTCGACATGCCGATCAGATCGACGCGCACTTCCGGATAGGTGAAGCCCGAGTCCTTCAATCGCTGCTGGACGACCTCTGCCGCCCACTTCGCCTTGGCAACCGCGTTGATACCACCATACGAAATCTGGCCTTCGCCGATGAAGCCATCGGTGTACCCGACGGTGACTTTGTAGGTCGGCGTCCGTGGTCTCGCCTTGGCGTAGTCGACGCGGACGCGATCGCGACCGTCCTGCGTGAGCTCGAGGTCGGTGATGTCGAGGACACAGTCTGGCGTGATGTAGTCGGCCGGGTCATGCAATTCGTAGAGAAGTTGCTCTTTGCAGGTGGCGAGATCCACGCGGCCGCCGGTGCCATCGAGTTTGCTGATCCAGATCTTGCCCTCGGCAGTGATGTCCGCGAATGGGAACCCGAGGCCTGCAAGATTCGGCACCTCTTTCCTGCCAGGATCGCCGAAGCATCCGCCGCTCACTTGCGCACAGCATTCGAGCAGATGACCGGCGGCGGTGCCGGCAGCCATGCGCGGCCAATCGTCGTACCGCCACCCGAAGTGGTGCATTGCCGGCGCGACGAAAAGGGAAGGATCGGCGACGCGTCCAGTGATGACGATCAGTGCTCCCGTTTCGAGCGCACGGAGAATGACATCGGCGCCCAGATACGCGTTGGCCGAAGCCATGCGGGGCAGGAGCGACTCGACCGGTTCACCCGATTCCATCAGCGGGAGCTGCGGTTGCCTTCGCACGATCTCGGCGACGTCATCGCCGGTCACCACCGTGCAGCCGATATCCCCCAATCCGCTTTCGATTGCGTGGCGCCGGATCAAGCGTGCCGCGGCGAGCGGGTTGGCCGCCCCCATGTTGCTCACGATGCGAACGTTGTTCTTCACGCACACCGGAAGCACGGCACGCATCCGATCCATGAGGCGTGGGGTGTAGCCACGCTCCGGATCCTTCGAGCGGGTCTGATTTTCGCGGGCGACGGTGCGTTCGGCCAGGCACTCGAATACAAGATAGTCGAGCTCGCCCTTCGCGGCCAATTCGACGGCAGGCGCGATGCGATCGTCGGCGAAGCTCGCGCCGGCGCCGATGCGAACAACGTTCGTGGGTTTGGCCATCATTGTCTTTCGTAGCAATCAAAAATCCTTTTCACCACAGGGGACGCAGAGGACACAGAGGAATGCAGAAAGGGCTATCGCCATGGGGTCGCTATCGGTATTGCATGAGCGACTATTGCGTGGCAAAAAAGGCCCAAATTCCCCTGTGTCTTCTGCGTCCCCTGTGGTTAATTGTCGGGCTTGACTCCGTAGAAAGATCTAATCGATCTTCGCGCCGCTCGCGCGAACGAGTTGCGCCCACTTCGCGAGCTCAGCCGCCAGATAGGATTGGAAATCGCCCGGATTCAACAGATCCAGATCCATCGCTTGCTTATGCAGGACGTCGATGAATTCCTGCACCCGCGCGATCTTCACGACATCGGTGTATATCTTCGCGACAACGTCATCCGGTGTTCGTGCAGGTGCGACCAATCCATTCCATGCCGACACATCGAAATCGGCGAACCCTGCTTCGGCAACCGTAGGTGAATCGGGCAGGGCGGATGAACGCTTGGCGCTGGTGACCGCGAGCACTTTCAACTTGCCGGCCTTCGCTTGGCCGAGCGCGCTCGCGAGCGCCGGCGAGGCAAGCGGAATCTGATTGCCGAGCAGATCGGTCATCATCTGCGCGACGCCCTTGTACGGGACATGCGTCATGTCGATGCCGGCTTTCAGCTTGAGAAGCTCGATCGATAGATGTGTCACGCTGCCGTTCCCGCCTGATCCGTAGACGATCGCGTTGGGTTTTGCCTTTGCCAGGGCGATCAGCTCGGCAATCGAATTCGCCGGCAGCGACGGATGCGCCACGATCGCAAGCGGCGCCACGGCAACTCGCACGACGGCCTTCAGGTCCCGCATCGTGTCGTAAGGCATGTCCTTGTACAGGCTCGGGTTGATGACGTTGTTGATACCCATCATCAGCAACGTATGCCCATCGGGGGTAGCCTTCGCGACCGCAGCCGCACCGAGCACGCCACCGGCGCCACCCTGATTCTCGACGACGACCCCGTGTCCCCACGCCTCGGCGAGTCTGGGGCCAAGCTGGCGCGCGACGATGTCAGCCGCGGTACCGCTCGAGAACGGCACGATGATGCGCACCGGCTTCGTCGGGAAACTTTGCGCGCCGGCGCCGGTTGCGACGACGATCGAGGACAGCAGGGCAAGCGCCGCCAATGCGTTCCGGTTCACGATTGGATCGCCCTAGGATTCTTCGCAGGTAAGTTGTTGTTCGATGCGGGCGTTGCTGTGCTCATAATTATGATGGTCCTTTGCGTCTGCCATCAGGAATCTGCGCGGTCCGCCGCGCAGATTCCTCAGTCGATCTTCGCGCCGGACGCGCGGATGATTTTCGCGGTCTTGTCGATCTCGACCCCGATGAACTTCGCGAACTCTTCAGGCGAGGACCCGAAGATCTCGTAGTTCTCCAGCCGCTGTTGCACGCCGGGATCCTTCAGGGCCTTGATGACTTCCGTATTTAATCGATCGATCGCCGTGCGTGGCGTTCCGGCGGGTGCGAGGATGCCGAACCACGAGCTGAAATCGTAGCCGGGGTAACCAAGCTCGGCGATGGTCGGGACATCCGGCAGACCGCGAAAGCGCTTCGGTGTCGTGACCGCGAGCGGGCGGAGGCGCCCTTCCTTGATGTGTCCGGGCACCGTCGGCATCGCCGCAAAGAGTGAGCTCACCTGACCCGCGATCAGGTCGGGCATCACCGAGCCACTGCCCTTGTACGGCACGTGCACGATGTCGATGCCGGTGAGCGTCTTCAGTAGCTCGCCGCATAGGTGATTAACCGTACCGCTACCGGCCGAAGCGAATGTCACCGTACCGGGCTTGGCTTTGGCGAGCGCGATGTACTCGGCCAAGTCGCGCGCCGGAACGTTTGCGCTCACCACCAGCACATGGGGGTTCCCGGCCACCAGCGAAACCGGCGCGATGTCCTTCAGCGTATCGAATGAGAGCTTCGCCCCGTAGAGGGTGGGATTCGCGGCGAAGTTGTTGGTCTGCATGAGGAGCGTGTAGCCGTCGGGCGCGGCGCGCACGAGTACCTCGGTCGCGACGACCGTGTTGCCACCGGGCCGATTGTCGACGAGGATCGACTGGCCCATGCTCTCGGCCATCTTGCCGGCGACGATGCGCGCAAGAATGTCTGTCCCCCCGCCGGGGGTGAACGGAACGAGCAACCTGAGCGGGCGATTCGGATAGGCCTGCGCCAATGCTTCGCCGGTTACTGCGGATGCGCCAAGGATCGCAAGTAGAATGATCCCACTCAAGCTGCGCAGATTCATCGGGTTCTCCAGTGCAGCGAGGACAAGCGGATCACGCCGTCGCGGTCGCTTTCGAACGCTGCTCGACGCGGGTTGGCCCACTCGCGGTGACAGGCGTTGGCGGGGTGCGGTTGAGGATCAGATCGGCGGCTTTCTGCGCGACCATCAAGGTCGGTGCATAGGTGTTGCCCGAGGTCACCGTCGGCATGATCGAGGAATCGGCGACGCGCAATCCCTCAATGCCGCGCACCCGCAGCGAATCGTCCACCACCGCAGTCGGATCGCTCGCCGGACCCATGCGACAGGCGCCGACCAGGTGATAGCAACTCGATCCATACTGGCGTGCGAAGTCGAGCAACTCGTCATCCGATTGCACATTGACGCCGGGAAATACTTCGCTCTCCGTGTAATGCGCAAGCTCTGGCGTGGCAAGGATCTTGCGCGCGAGACGGATCGCGGCAAGCAGGATCCGCCGGTCTTTCTCGTGATCGAGGTAATTCGGTTGAATAAGGGGATGCGCGAGCGGGTCCTTGGACGCGATGCGTACGAACCCTTTGCTTTCCGGTCGCATTTGCCAGGCGCCGCTGGTCATGCCGGCAAAGGTATCCAATTCGCCGAGCCGGCCCTCGCGATAGCTTGCGGGCGTGAAGATCACCGTGCAATCCGGCCGATCCATGCCGGGATCCGATTTGCCGAACGCATGCATGAGGGCCGCGCTCAGACCGAGGATGCTCGGCCGCCGCATCGCCCAGCGAACCAACTCCGGGATCAATCGTGGACCGTGGACGAGGTTGTTGATCGTCTCGGCATTCTTGACCTTCGCGACAATGCGCGGGCTGTAGTGATCGCTCAGGTTTTCACCGACCCCTGGCAGGGCGTGACGTACGGCGATGCCAAGACCTGTCAGCAGCGCGGCCGGCCCAATGCCCGACAACTGCAAGAGCTTCGGCGAGTTCAACGCGCCCGCGGTGAGAATCACTTCGCGTCGCGCGCGGACTTCGCGCAACGATCCGCCCCCGCCGCCCGCGAGGTAGGTAGCACCTACCGCTCGTTTGCCATCGAACACGATACCGGTCGCATGCGAGTTGGGTCGAATGTCGAGCGAGG
Organism: Betaproteobacteria bacterium; assembly: GCA_031391405.1. GTDB lineage: Bacteria > Pseudomonadota > Gammaproteobacteria > Burkholderiales > SG8-39 > SHXR01. The sequence continues at coordinate 5,227 of JANMUI010000623.1, read as the reverse complement.
ATTGATTCATCGCAGGATGCAGGAACGCCCTCGCCGCACTGATGCGCCGTTCCCGATGAATCACCCGCTGGTAATAGCCGACGCCTTCGGTGATTGGCCCGTTGTAATCGACATTCTTTGGAAACCCCAGGCGTGCGGCGCCGGCGATGAAGGCCTCGCAGAGCGGATGCCGCCACGCCGGGTCGGTAATCGGCAGTGCGCCGGTGCGCCCGCGGTACGCATCATCGCCAGGGCCTATCCGTCGCTCGAGTTGCTTGAAGTACGGCAGCACCTCCGCGTACGACCAGCCGCGATTGCCACGTTGGGCCCAGTCGTCGAAGTCGCCCGACTGGCCGCGAATGAACACCATGCCGTTGATCGAGCTCGATCCACCCAGGGTGCGCCCTTGGGTGGTCTGGATACGCCGCCCTGCTGTCCAGTGCGACCCTTCTGTTTCGAAGCGCCATGTAATCGCGGGATTGAAAAGCGTCTTCACGAAGCCAGCGGGCATGTGGATGAATGGATTGCTGTCGCGCGGCCCGGCTTCGAGGACACACACGGTCGCCCCCGATTCGACCAGTTGGCTCGCCAGCAACGATCCGGCCGACCCGCCGCCCACAATCACGAAGTCGAAGGTATCCATCTCACGGTCTCCTGGTGATTGATTTTGTTAGTTCGCCGCAGCTTGCAATGGAACACCCTTCAACATGATGCGGTAGAGGAAGCGGTATTCCGATGGATCGAAATCGGCATTGGCCTGGTGCATCACGCTGCGGTTGTCCCAGATCACCAGATCGCCCATCCGCCACTTGTGACGATACTCGTACTTCGATTGGGTCGTATGCGCGTAGAGTTGATCGATCAGCCGGTACGCCTCGTCGTTCGGCATGCCCTCGATCCCTTCCATGCGCCCGGTGTTGAGGTAGAGCGCCGATCGGCCGCTGTCGGCATGGCGTGCCACCAGCGGCTGCACGGTCACCGGGATCTTCGCGCGTTCCTCGGGGCTGAGCGCCGCCATCTTGCGCGGGCTGTGAGTGCTTTCGTAGACGTGCGGCGAGCGGAGCGCGAGCACCTTTGTCTTCATCGCCGCGGGCAGCTCGTCGTAGGCGAGCCTTGCATCGACGAATTGCGTATCACCACCGGTCTTCGGCAACGCGACGGCATGCAGCATCGTTCCCTTCGGCGGTGCCGGGAAGTTCGAGTGGTCGGTATGGAAGTTCTCGCCGCGCACATGCATCTTGCCGTTGACCAGCGGCAGATCGCGATTCGAGATCGTGCCGACCAGCGGGAATTCCGGCACCGCGTACTTTTTCACTTGCTGTTCGAGAAGCTCGCCGAAGATGCCGGCGGCGGCGGCGAACTGGGGTGGGGAGAGCTTCTGATCGCGGACCACGAGCACCGCGTACTTGACCCAGGCGTCGTAGAGCGTTCGGCGTGTCGCCTCGTCGAGCGGATTGGAAAGATCGATACCGGTGATTTCCGCGCCCAATGTCCGGGTGAGCGGCTTCACGTTGAGGCTCATCGTGGGGGTCATGCGGGTCTCCAGAATTCTGCCCGGCGCATTCACGGAATCCGCAATTGTTTCGCAGTTCCGGTTCGAAGTTCAAATCATGATTCTTCGTCACCCCATAAGGCAAGCTGATAACATTTGTCCTTGCATTCACCGAAGCTGATGCTGGCCGCTGATGCCGCGACCCACGCGAAGGACCAAACCATGACGCTGCGACAGCTCGAGACGCTCTACGCGATCATGAAGGCGGGCTCGCTCACCGCGGCGGCCCGCAGCCTTCATGTCACCCAACCAGCGGTGAGCGGCGTTCTGAAACACACCGAACAGCAGCTTGGGATGAAGCTCTTCGAGCGGGCGGGTGGACGCTTGCAGCCAACGCCCGACGCGCTCGCATTGCTCCCGGAACTGGAGGAGATCTTCGGTCGAATCGGGGCGGTCAACCGTCTGGTCCACGATCTGAGGGACGGCCGAGCCGGCCAGTTGGTCGTGGCTGCATCACCGACCTTGGTCAATGCGTTTCTGCCGCGTGCGGTGGCACTGTTTCGAGGGTGCAGTCCGGCGGTGCATGTCGCCATCCATTCGCTGCCTACCCCGCTTGCGATCGAGCGGGTGGCCCGCCGAGAGGTCGATGTGGGACTGGTCTATGCACCCGTGGCCGATCCCGGTGTCGAAATCGAGGATCTCGTTACGACGGCTATGGTCTGTGTCGTACCGGCAAAGCACCGGCTGGCCCGCAAATCGACGATCGCTGCCGGCGACCTCTTGGGCGAGTCGGTGATTTCGCTCGGCGCGTCGACACGGCTCGGTGTTCTGATCGAGGAAGCTTGCCGCATGGCGGGTGTGACGAGTCCGTCGATCGCGGTTGAGGCGAGCTCATCGCTCGCTGCATGCCAGATGGTGAGCGAAGGGGCGGGGGTCGCGCTGGTGGACCAGTCGATCGAGCTGTCCGGCAAATTCGCGGAGCTGCGGTTTCGCCCGTTCCTCCCGAAAATATCGATTGCGGTGCAACTCATCTATCCGCGGGATCGACCGCGATCGCGCGCGGTAACGCAGTTCGTACTTCAATTGCGGCGATCGCTTGCGACGAATCGAGCTGCCGGAAGATAAGAGCGTCGAAGGGCGAATGGCGAATGGCGCTTACTTAACGCTTATCGTGCACTGCGCAAGCCTCCGTTCGCCCTGAGCCCTTCGAAGGGTAACGCAGGCTTGTTAAAGGGGGCGATCGTCCGTCCAAGGACGCTCCGGCAATCACCCTTCGACAAGCTCAGGGCGAACGGACAATCCCCTAAGTCGCTTAAGTAGGTGCTATTCCGCCGAAGGGCTTTTGCCGAGCTGGTCATTGAAAGTGAAAGAACGAATGCGTGCGAAGCGTTCTGGCTACTGCGCCGGCAGGTTGAGCGTCGGAATCAGCGCGGCCTTGGCACGGTAATCGGCTTCGATCCGCTCACCAAACGCCTTCCGATCGAGATACGTGGCCGATTGGAACTGCTTTTCGGCGAAATCGCGATACGCCGGGTCGGTGGTGGCGCGACGGCAAGCGTCCTCGATCTTGGCGAGAATCGAAGGCGGTGTTTCCTGGCGGACGAAAATGCCGCCGTAGCCCGATGGCAGGATCGTATGGCCCAGCTCGGTGGTCGTTGGCACGTCGGGAAAGAATTTGGTGCGTTCCGTCGCGAAGACGGCGAGGCCGCGCAATCTCAACAAATTGAGCGAGAAGGTCGTCACGATCGCCGATTCGAGCTCACCGCTTTGCATCGACCCGAGCATCGACGCGTCGGGCGCCTGATACGGTACATCGACCAACCTGACGCTCATGCGCAAAAACAATTCGGCCGCCGCGAGATGGGGGGAGCTGCCGATGCCGGGTGTCCCGTATTTCACTTTGTCGGGATGCGCGCGGGCATGGTCGATGAGCGACTTGAGCGTGTGATGCGGCGAATTGGGGGCGACGGCAACATAGAACGTGTTGTCGAACGCCTGGCAGACAGGAATGAACATCTCGCGGGTGTACGAGAGCTTCATGCGATGCGGCTGAATCGTAATTGCGGTCACCGGGGTGTAGAGCCAGGTGTAGCCATCGGCCGGCGCCTGTGCGAGCGCGTTCATTGCGATGGTCTGACTGCCACCCGGCCGATTCACCACCAGAGGCTTTTGTGGCAACACCCCGTCGAGTGATTGTGCGAAGGCGCGGCCCATGACATCGACGATGCTGCCCGGCGGGAACGAATTGAGCAGTTGGACCGGGCGCGCGGGGAATTCCTGGGCGGGCGCGCCGTGGGCCGCCAGCATCAGGCCAAGACAGGCGAGCACCCGTACCCCGGACGCGAAACTAGAAGCCATCTCAACAACCCGCGCGGCCGTGAGTGGGGCGCTGGCCCCTCAGGGCTAGGCGCGGCCGAGGCCGTGTACTTGACGTACACAAGGAGGCCGAAACAACGCCATGAGGGGCCAGCGCCTCGCTCCCGTAGGGTTGCACCCTGGTTCCGGTTCCGTGCACTGTCCCGTCGTATCGGGGTGCAACGCGGTTGCGGGGGTGTTTGAGATGGCTTCTGGTCATATCAATCGTCCTTTGCACCCGATGCGGCGACCAGGCGCCGATAACGCTCGCCTTCCGATCGCGTGAACTGCGCGAGCTCGTCCGGTCCGGTAATGGCGAGATCGGTGCCGCTCGCTGCCAGCACCCGCTTCATGTCCGGATCGTTCATGGTCTTGGCGAACGCGCCGGCGAGCCGCTCGATGATCGGGCGCGGGGTACCGGACGGCGCATACGTCGCGAACCACACCTGGAGCACGAAGCCCGGATAGCCCGACTCGGCCATCGTCGGTGTCTGCGGCAAATAGGAAGACCGCTCTGCACCAGAGGTTGCGAGCACGGTAAGTTTCCCCGCCTGGATCTGCGGCTGCAGCGCAAGATACGGATAGAACATCATCGTGATCTGCCCGCCCACCAGATCCGCGAGCGCTTGTCCTGCGCTCTTGTATGGGACGTGTGTGACGCTCACACCGGTTTCGTTGTTCAGCAGCACGCCGCACAAATGCGCCGACGTGCCGCTGCCGGTCGAGGCGAAATTGAGTTGCCCGGGTCGCGCCTTCGCGTAGGCGATGAGCTCGGCGAGCGTCTTCACCGGTATCGATGCATTCGTGACGAGGATCAAGGCCTGCGTGCCGAGGCGTGCGATCGGTGCGAAGTGCGCAATCGGATCGTAGGGAAGTTTCGGATAGAGGCTCTTGTTGACCGCGTGCGTCTGCGCGGTCGCAAGGACGATCGTGTAGCCGTCGGGCGGTGCATTCGCGACCAGCTCGGTGCCGATGATGCCGCCGGCACCGCCGCGATTGTCGACCACGATCGGTTGACCAAGCTGCTCGGCGAGCTTCTGGGTGAGCTGGCGTCCGAAGATGTCAGTTGCGGTACCAGCGGGATAGGGCACCACCAATTTGATGGGCTTGTCGGGGTAACTCTGGGCAATGGCCGGCGCGACACCGAGCGTGAGTACGGCGCCCGCCAACCAGAAATTCAGCCTGCGCAATCCCATGACATCGATCTCCTTGTGCACCGAGCGGAGGCGGACAGGTAGGCCGCCGACCGCAACCCGCCAGAGAATACTATGCAGCCCGCGCAAGGCATCTATACTTCGTCCACTCGGCGTATCGAGTGGCTATGCAATTTGCCATTGCGGCGGCTTGCCCACGTCGTAAGCCCTCATCGTTGCCGCTATCAGGAGTCGTTCAAGCATGAAC